>NZ_JBGCCN010000004.1 GCF_041261225.1 Streptomyces sp. V4I8 | reverse complement strand
ACGGCAGCTGTAGTTCTTGGTCGGTAGGGGCGTCGTTGCTGGTCAGCCCTGTTGCCGGGGTGTCTGCGGACATGTGGACGGCCACCGTGATCATGAACGTTTGTGAAGACGATCAAGGATCAGGTGGCCGCGGAAGCCACGATAGCCGGGCAGGAGTGGACGGCAGCGCTCGGGGCTGCGACAGACCAGATCGCGGACTGTTTCGAGCGCCGTGAGCCGCGGAGTGTGGCGCGGGAGATGACGCAGGCCGTGCTGATGGAGCTGGACACCCGTAACTGCTGGACGCTGGCCGAGGCGCTGGGGCACTGCGGGCCGCACCGGCTGCAGCACTTCCTGTCCCGCGCCGCCGTCGACCATGATCTGGCCCGGGACCGGATCGCCGCCTGGACTGCCGGCGAACTCGCCGGCCCCGAGGCGGTGTTGATCGTGGACGAGACCGGGGACGCGATGTCCTCCACCGACTGCGTCGGTGCTGCTCACCAGTACTCCGGCGCGCTCGGCGGGGTGGGTCTGTGCCAGGTCGCCGTCCACCTCACCTTCGCGGCCTACCGCGGCCACGCGATCATCGACCGGGCCTTATACCTGCCCGCCGCCTGGGCCGAGGACGAAGAGCGGCGCCTGCTGCGGCACGTGCCCGACGAGATCGCCTTCGCCACAAGCCCCAGCTCGCGGCCGCCATGCTCGCCCGTGCCCGCGTTCAGGGCATCGTGGCGCGCTGGTTCGCCGGCGATGAGGTCTACGGCGGGCGCGAGCTTCGCTGCGAGGCCCGCCGCCTGGGCTTCGACTACGCGCTGGCTGTCAGGGCCGACCACCATGTCACGACGGCCTGCGGCCGCTTCACCGCCGCCGAACTCGCCCAGCTCGTCCCGAAGAAGGCGTGGATGCGGATGCGTACCGGGCACGGACTCAAGGGCGACCGTCACTACGACTGGGCACTGGTCGACGTCCACCCTGATGACACGCCCGACGGCCACGAGGCGGGCCACGCCTTTCTGGTCATCCGCCGTCACCGCTACACCGGCGAAGTCTCCTTCTACCGCTGCCACTCCGCGAACCCCGTCACCCTGGCCACCCTGGTCGAAGTGATCTGCCACCGGTGGAAGATCGAGGAAGACTTCCAGCTCCACAAGGGCACCTGTGGTCTCGACCAAGGCCAGACCACCTGCTGGAACTCCTGGATGCGCTGGACCCTCATCAGCATGCTCGCTGCCGCCGTCCTCACTGTCACCCGCGTACGCACCGCCGCCGCGAGCCCGACCGGCCCAGCCGGCATCGTGACGGCCAGCGCTCGTGAACTACTCCGGATCCTGCGGGCCACCGTACTGCCCGCGCCCTGCCGCGACTACGACCAGTACTGCACTGGTCCGCCTGGCGTCGCCGCCATCAGCATCAGGCCGCCCAGGCCCACTGCCACTGGAACAACATCACCGCAGCCGCAACGACTTGACCAGCAACAATGCCCTACCGACCAGGAACTACAGCTGCCGTTTCTGACCCTTCAGCTGTAGATCATGGTGGTTGCGGGAGTTCGAGGGTCTCTAAGCTGGGTAACTGCCGTGTATGAAGGCGGAGTTGCTGGATGTCCCGGTCGAGGTGTCGGACCGGGAGTGGGCGGAGGAGTGGGCGGGGCGGCTGGACGATCTGCTGGTGGGGGTCGGGGACCTGTTCGGCCGGGTGGAGACGCAGTGGCATGGGGAGATGTGCGTCCGGGGCCTACTGGGGCCGGTCTCGCGCAAGAACGGCTGGCAGCTGGCGGAGTGGGCCGGAGAGCGTGTGCCGTGGAACCAGCAGCACTTGCTGGACCGGGCGAAGTGGGACGTGGAGGGGGTGCGGGACTTCACCCGCCGGTACGCCGTCGCCGAGCTGGCGGACGACGGCGTGGGCGCGGGGCCCGGCGGGGCCGGGGTGCTGGTGGTGGACGAGACCGGGTTCGCCAAGCGCGGGAAGGCTTCGGCCGGGGTGGCGAGGCAGCACTCCGGGACGCTCGGCGGGGTATTCCCCTGCCAGATCGGGGTGATGTGTGCGTGGGCCACCGGTGCGGGGCAGGCGTTGATCGACCGGGAGTTGTACCTGCCACGGGAATGGACGGACGAGCCGGATCGCTGCCGGGCCGCGCACGTGCCCGAGCAGCGCGGCTTCCTGACCAAGCCACGGCTGGCGGAGGCGATGATCGAGCGGGCGCTGCCCGACCTGCCTCAGGAGCCGGGGAAGGTGTGGGTGGCCGCCGACGAGGTGTACGGGCGCGAGCGTGCGTTCCGTTCCTTCCTGGAGGAACATCGTCTGCCGTACGTGGTCAACGTGCAGGCGAACTCGCCGGTGCTGCAGCGTCCGGGCTGGCGGCACGCCGCCCGGCTGGTGGAGCGGGTCGCGCGGGAGGAGGACTGGGTCGAACTGCCCGCCGGGCCCTCCCAGTTGGATACCCGCACGTGGCAGTGGTGGGTGCGGCGACTCCCCGGCGAGGAGGAGATGGTCGATGGCCAGGCGTGGGCGCGGTGGCTGGTCGCGCGACGCCGCCTGGAGGATCCCGGCAAACGCGACTACTACCTGGGCTGGGGCCCGGCCGACACCCCGGTCGAGGAGATCGTTTTGGTGCCGGGCGCGCGCTGGCGGGTGGAAGAGGCGATCAAGCTGGCGAAGTCCGCCTGCGGGATGGCTGACTACGAGGTCCGCTCTTTCCACGGCTGGTACCGGCACGTCACCCTCGCCCAGCTGGCCGCCGCGTTCCTGGTCGGCTGCGACGCAGCCACCGCCCGCGAGAACGGCCCGCTGGCCCGGACCCGCTACGGCCAGCCCGCGCCGACAGCACCCGTCGCCGAGAGAGGGGGACCCGCCTGATCCCAGCAGCCCACCCGCCCCCGTCCGCTTCACCGCCTTCGAGATCAGGCGCCTGCTCATCTTGCTCACCCCGCTGCCCGACCGCCACCAACGCATCCGGCACGGCCTGGCCTGGTCCGCCTACCGCCGCCTCCACCAGGCCATCGCCCGTGCCTGCCACCGACGCCGCCGAGCACACGGTCACACCGTCCCAGCCGGACCCGACACACCAACAGAACTCCCGCAACCACCATGATCTACAGCTGAAGGGTCTGAGCGTCGAACGGTGGGGATTCAGAGGCAGTTCACGCATCACTTCGCGCCGAATTGTCCCAATGTCGGCTGTGAGAGATAGTTCTCAGAAGCCTTGATCGTTTTGGGAATTCAGCGGATCACATGTCTACGGTCATGACCGCTCGCCACCGCGGGCCCCGCCTGCCGCAACGCCGAATCCTGCCAGCGGCCGTGCGGGAACAGTCGACGCGTCAAGCGCCGTAGGCAGGAGTGGGGGACCCAAGGTAAGTGCCGTTCCGAGCAGTTGACCGGTGCGGCTTGGGGTGAATCCATGCCTCGTACAAGCGAGTCATGGCAGGGACACTCAACCGGTCCTAACCCGACAGCTCACCTCGCAGGCGTCGGTGAGGAATTCATCCATGCTGTTATCCGGCACGCGTAAGCACATTCGTCCCTCCATGGCCGCTCGGGTCATCGCCGTCGTCGGCGTCACCGGCGCCGCCGCCGTCGCCGCCCCGCTGATGGCGGCCGGCAGCGCCTCCGCCGCCACCGCCTCCGAGTGGGACGCCGTCGCACAGTGCGAGTCCGGCGGCAACTGGTCGATCAACACCGGCAACGGCTACTACGGCGGTCTGCAGTTCTCCGCCTCCACCTGGGCCGCGTACGGCGGCACGAAGTACGCCGCCACCGCCGACCAGGCCACCAAGGCCCAGCAGATCCAGATAGCCGAGAAGGTCCTCGCGAGCCAGGGCAGCGGCGCCTGGCCGGCCTGCGGCAAGGGCCTGTCCAAGGCCGCCTACACCGGCTCCTCCAACAGCGTGCCTTCCCAGCGCGACCAGGGCGCCACTACTCGCGCCACCGAGCAGCAGCACACGTCCCGCTCCACCGAGCGCCCGTCCATCGACAAGCACCAGAGCGTCACCACCCCGACCGGCAAGAAGGTCAAGAAGGGCCACGGCGAGTACAAGGTCGTCAAGGGTGACACCCTCAGCTCGATCGCCGAGAAGCACGACGTCAAGGGTGGCTGGCAGAAGCTGTTCCAGCTGAACCGGGACATCGTCGAGGACGCCGACTTCATCTATCCCGGCCAGCAACTGCGCCTGAAGTGACCGCGAGATCGAGGGGGACGTCCCAGCGGCGAGTCATGCGCCGCTGAACGCCGGCGACCCCCGCTACGAGCCCGAGCTCTGCACGGGCGCTGCGGGATCGCGCCTCGCGTTGCCCAGAAACGTTGCCGCCACGTGCGTGGGGTCACGCGCGCCGCTGCGGACGCGACCCCACGTGGCGGCAACTCGACCGCCCTCATGAGCTGTCGAACGGACAAGTGGACCGGCCGCCAGGCAGGCACGGTTCAGGCGGATGGCGCCGCGGTCGCGCCGCCCTCGCCGCCTGCTATCCGCCATTCACGGTGGAGACGGCCCACCGGAATGCTGTGTGAGAAGACCGGCGTCCCGAAGACCGAGAGCTGGAACTGGAGATTTCCGCTCAGGTCGAAGCCGCCGTGGAGGGCCCAGGTGCCGACGACCGAGGCTTTGCCCTTGGTGGATGCGGTGGCGGTGGCCCTGGCATCGCCACGCAAGTAGGGAGCGAAGTCGGCCATGACGCCCGCCATGCCGTACAGCCCCACGGTGGCTTCGGCACCAAGGGTGGACTGGGCCCGGCCCGCCGCTGTGACACTCGCGTTCACGGGCGAACTCTTGACATGGGAAGTGCTTTCCGGACTCCAGCCCTCTGCCGAGGTGTAGCCGGCGCCGACCCGGAAGTCTCCCGTGACCTTGTGCTCAACGTCCAGAGTGATCCGGCCATCGGCCTCAACCTGTATGTAGCAGGTGAGGTCGAGATTCACCACGACCGGCACGGGGCCGACCTGGATCACTGGATCGGCGTGGAGCTTGGCGAACGGTATGCGCTGTTTCACGCCACCTGCCGCACGGCCCTTGAGCGCCCACTGCGCGGTCCAGTCACCGGTGAGGCCGAGGAAGTGATCACGGGCGCTGCCGTTGTAGGAGAACTCCACTTCGGGGGCGAGCTCGACGTAGCCATGGACGGATGCGGCGGCGGATGCCGGGGCGCCTTCCGCCGTGGCGATGGCGGTACCGACGTCGTGACTGGATAGGTGTCTCGGTCCGGAGGCGTGCGTGATTGCCGGTTGGCGGGACCGGTGATCAGCCGAGGGCGGGCATCCAGGGGCTGCCGCGCATGGCCTGGATGAGGACGTCGAGCATGGGCTGCTCGTGTCGGGTGGCGGTGGCCAGGTAGGTGCGGATCGCGGCGAAGTCCTGCGCGCCGTGCAGCGTGCGCAGGCAGCCGGAGACCTTGATCCGCAGCTTGGCCATCCTGATCGTCTGTTCGGCTGGGTTGTTGTCGAACGGCAGTGTGAGGTCGTGGACCCAGCGCAGGTAGTCGTTCCAGCGCTTCGTCAGCCGTCTGAACAGGGCGTGGTACTTCGCCTCGGTCTTCGAGCTGCGGGTGGCGGTCGCCTTCAGCCCGTCGGCCACCGCCTGGGCCAGCGCCCCAAGCTCACCGTCCTTCACGGACACGGCGATCGCGTCGAGCCCGTCCGCTCGGGCCTCTTCCGCGGCCTTCTTCAGGGCCAGCACGGCGTCGATGGCGCGGTAGGCCGCGCACCGGGCCTTCTCGCTGCCCCGCTCGGTGACCGCGACCAGTTCGCGTAGTACGTGTGCCGAGCACAAGGCGTGTTCGGCCTGCGGGTAGGAGTCGTAGGGCGCCCAGGCGTCGTGCATGGCGATGCCGGTGAAGCCGGGCAGTATCCCGGCCGCGTCGATGCCTTCGCGACCGCGGCGGCGGTGCACCGACAGGTGTACGAACTGGCCGCTGGAGGCGGAGTGCAGCCAGTGCAGGCACCCGGCGGTGCGGAACCCCGTCTCGTCGAAGAACGCCACCGCCGCGCCGGCGACCTTCCCGGCCACGAGACGGCCGAAGGCATCCAGCCGGCTCGCGCAAGTGCGTACCCACGAGGCCACCGTGCCCGGCGCGACGGACGCGTCGAAGAGGTCTGCCAGGGCGGTGGCGGTGCGGTCCTTGGACAGGAACTGGCCGTGCATCAGGTAGACGCCGGCGGCCGCGAGACCAGGACCGTACTGCACCGGGGCCCGCACGCCCTCGGGACCGGAGGCCTTCTCGCTCCGCCCGCACGCGCACCGGCAGGTCAGGACCTGATGCTCGGTGACCTCCAGGCCGATACGTTCGGGCAGGTCGAAGACCTGACGCCGCTCGATACCGGCCACGACGGCCCCGGCCAGGTCCGCACCGCAGCCGGCGCAAGGGCCGTGGGGCCGGTGCTCGACCCGGTGGTCGGGGTCCGCGACCTGCCGCAGCGTGATGCCCTTCTGGCCTTTCGGGCGGCCCGGCCCCCGCCCGGACTTCCCACGCAGAGACTTCGGAGCCGGTTTCGCCAGTCCGTCCGAAGACGGCGGCCTGGAAGAGTTCGCCGAGTTCTTCCCCAGCCGGGCCGTCAGGTCCACGACCTGACCCTCCAGTACCACGATCCGTTCCCGCGCCGCGGCGAGTTCCTCACGCAACTGCACCACCAGAACAGCGAGTTCCTCATAAGAAGGCGGCACAGCAGCATCAGACACGAGACAGATGATCACCGATCCAACTGACAAGATTCAACTCATCCCGCCAGGAGCACCTATCCAGTTACCCGACGTCGAGGCGCAGGGTGCCCAGAGGGAGCTTCGCGCCCTTGGGGCCGAAGGTCGTGCCGCGGGCCCCGGCCCAGGACACCTTCACACCGCGCAAGAGAGGTTCGGCGTCGATTGCCGACGGGTCGACGGGTACCTCACCCTCCGCGGCGTCGTCGGCGAGGAGTGCCCTGAGGGTCGCGGGTCTGGTGGTCACCTCGGTGCCCTGGCTGGTCTCGCCGACAACCTCGTCGACCTCAACGAGCAGGCCGTCCGGGGCGCCCGGTACTGGAGCGCTGGCGATGACATCGCCGGTGCGGACGGGGCCCGCGTCCGCACCGTGCGGAGTGGCAGCGGGGCTCCCACTAGGCGACGTCGATCGTGGCTTGGATATGACGGTGCGTCCGGTGCGCTTGTCGAAGGATTTCACCTTGAACGAGGACTGGCGCGCACCCGATCCGCCACTCTCTCTGGCCACGGCGGTCGGCGTCGGTGACCCGGTCGGTGTGGCAGCGACGTCCAGGCGTCTGGGCTTGTCGGCGGGCGTCGCCCCGGCGGTGGAGGTGGCACCGGCGGCAGGGCCGGAGCCGACGTCGTCACCCGGTAACGAGGAGCACCCGCTTGAGGTGAGAGCCAGCGTCGTCAGCGCGAAGGGAACCAGGATTCTCCTGGTGAGGGCACGCACGGAAAGTCCTCCGGGCAATGGGTGGTGGGGGATGGCAGCCATTGCTCGCGGATGCGCCCATCGACTTACTCGCAAGTAATGGCGACGGGAGCATCTCATGTGAGCGCATGTTCGTCACATCGGCGTCACCCAATACCCAACTCCTCACCAAGAGTTGCGGCCGGGGCGCGTAGCCCTGCCCCCGGCCAGGCCACCCCCACCGATCAAAGGCGCTCGATGTGTGCGGCCTCGGGCATGACACCCAGCACGTCAAGCACGTAGACGGCTTCTCCGGCAATCCTCGTGAGATCGAACTCCTTGTGCGGGGTGAGCAGTACGACGGCGTCGTAGGCCCGGTACGGCAACCGCCCTCGACGGCCCTGAACCGGGCCCGCTACCTGGGGAACCGTGGTGTGGACAAGCGCTCCTCTGTGTTCCAGCTCGGCGACGACGCCGGCGGCCGGCGACTGGTGCGTATCGTCGGCGTCGGCTTTCCGGTCCAGGCCCAGCACCAGGACCCGGGCGTCCTTGAGAGCCTTGCGGTGCCGGGTGTTGAGGGTGTCCTGGAGGCGGCTGACGACGTAGGCGGGCTGCCCGTCGTTGATCTGCTGAGCAAGCTCGACCAGCCGGAACGGCTCGTCGTCCCCCGTCTTGACGTGGTGGCTCAAATACACCGGGTCGACGGGAGAGCTGGGGCCGGACACCCCGGATCCGGGCGTGAACTTCGTGAACCCGAACGGCTTGGAGCCGGCCAGGTCGAGCGTGTGCCGGACATCCACGCCCAGCAGGTGCGCCACTCGGGACAGCTCGTTCACCAGGGCGACATTGACATGGCGGAAAGCGTCCTCGAACACCTTGGCCAGTTCGGCCTCTTCGAGACTGTCCGCCAGGACCACCTTCTGTGTGATGCCGGCGTAGAACTCCGCGACACGAGCGCGGCATTCCTCTGTGAGTCCGGAAACGACCTTCGGGGTGGTCGCCAACGTCCACCGTTCATTGCCCGGATCGACGCGTTCCGGACAGTATCCGAGATGAAAGCCTGTCCCGGCCCGCAGCCGTGAGAGGGCCTCCAGGATCGGCAGCACGACCTTGCGGGTGGTCCCGGGGTGCGTGGTCGACTCCAGGATGACCGTCGTGCCCTTGCGTACATGCCGCGCGAGCGTCTCCGCCGCCTGTCGCACGCCGTTGAGGTCCAGCAGCCGGTCCTTGAGCGGCGTGGGTACGGCGATGACCGCGATGTCGAAATCGGCGAGGCGGGCCTCTTCGCGTGTCGGCCAGTACCTGCCGGACTTCAACACGGCGCCGAGCCTTTTGCGGGGGACGTTCTCGATGTAGGAGACGCCGACGCGTAATTGCTCGAACCGCTGCGGGTCCGGCTCGAATGCGATCACCTCGTGGCCCGCCTCGGCAGCGGCTACCGCCAGGGGAAATCCGACATACCCCTGTCCCATGACGGCGACCTTCACCGGGACCCCCTCCCGCCGGCTCGAGTACCGCGCTGATTCCGGCAAGGGGTGGACCGTTGACAGCACATGGGCCGTACGGCGTGCATCGCTTACTCCTTGTTCTGACGACGGTGCGGGTGCCTGGAGGAGCCCGCACCTGAGCAGGACGGTTGGTCCCCACAGAGGAAGAGGAAGGGATACGCGAGAAGTGATGATTATCCACACGATTGGCGTAGATGAACTCAGCGGTCGCGATCAGTGATGCCGTCGTCTCACCGCGCCATTCTTATCAACTACGCGCCATTTCACACGTTTTGACGGTGCGAAGAATGCTGTCTTTACGTTGTATCCTGACAGGTTTGGATGCAGGGGTGGCGTCTGTTACGTTTTGGAAATGCGCGATGATCGTTTGACCGGCCTTTTCACTCTGGGTTCTCGTTCCCGGGCCGTGGTGTTGCTACTGAGTAGCCTCGTCGCGCACAGAGGCGAGGAGTGAAGTTCCCACGTCACTACGTGGTAGACGCCCAAAACACTCGATCCAAGTCTGCGCGGAGCACTGGGATCGACAGAAGACTCTCCCAGTGCATCCGTGTGGGCATTGGCAGTTGTCCAATTCAGCGTGTTGGAGGAAGAAGTGACTGCACGTCACAAAAAGCCGAAAGAGCTGACGCCGATGCAGAAGCGAGTGCTGAGAACCGGTGCACTGGTCCCGGTTTCCGCGGGCTTCGTGTTAGCCGCCGCGACTGCTGCCAGCGCTGCCTGCTGCCCGAACTCGCAGCAGTCGCAACAGGCTGCCCCGCAGGGTCAGCAGGAATGGCAGGGTCAGCAGGGAGGTTGGCAGGGCAACTTCCGGATGGATGACAAGGGGTGGCAGGGACAGTGGACGCCCACGCAGGGCGACCAGACCCCGGTCTCAGTCGTCACTGACTCTTCGTCTCAGCGCGAATGGCACGGTCGGCAGGGCAACTGGCAGGGTGACTGGCGCCTGGATGAGAATGGCCAGTGGCAGGGCCAGTGGACGCCAATCCAGCAGAACCAGCCCCATCAGAACGACCAGGACAAGCAGACCCAGCAGGACCGGAACCAGACTCCGCAGGACCGGAACCAGGCCCCGCAGGTCCGGAACCAGACCCCGCAGGTTGAGAACAAGCAGGGCGCAACCCCCACCAACGCCACCGTGGGGCGAATCCTGCAGCTCGTCAACCAGGAACGCGCGAAGTCCGGTCTGCAGCCCCTGGCCCTCAACGCGAAGCTGAATGGCGCCGCACAGGGTTACGCCAACCAGATGGCCCGTACCGGCGTGTACGCCCACACTGGTTCCGACGGGTCGTCGCCGGGTGACCGGATCAAGCGGGCCGGTTACGACTGGTCCAGGTGGGCTGAGAACATTCACCACCGGAAGGGCAGCCCCGAAGTCATCATGGCGGACTGGATGAAGAGCCCGCTCCATCGGGCGAACATCCTCGACCCGAGGCTCAAGGAGATAGGCATCGGCGTGGACGCCAGCGGTTCCTATTGGACCCAGAACTTCGGCAACCGCGGCTGACGCTCCCCGATCCCATGAAGTCCGTGGCGATGCTCCCCAGCAGATCACCGGCGGGCGGCACTGGGTAGTCAAGAGCTCCGACGGCCCCGCCCTCACGAACATGAAGAGGGCGGGGCCACTCGCTCCACCTGGGCGTTGATCTACGCGGCAGCGATCCCTGCGATCCGCTGTACTCGTCTTTGCGGCATGAGGCCCATGGACATTACGTCGTAATGCGGGAGCTTCACGGCCGCCTATCGGCCTTGACCGTCACAGAGGCGCGAAGACACCTTGACCACTGGGCGCTGACCCATAAAAATCCCTCTTCACGGGAGGGGCGGCCCCTGGGCCGGCTCACCCAGTCCGACCTCAACCGTCGTGGACGGCATTGGCGGCGCCCTTCCCGGCCAAGCCCCCACCCTAGGTGAAGACTGGCCGGAGAGGGCCGCCTCACAGCAGCGCGCACCGGCTTCACATGCGTGTCCGGTACCGGTTCGCATACTGGGCCCATTCTCCCACCGCGGCAGCCTTCGGAGCGATCTCAGCCAGGCGCTTGGTGAAGCCCTGAAGGAGGAGCCCGACGCGCCCGTGCCTCGCGTCACGGGGAATGGCCTGCGCGGTGGTGAGGGCTGCTTCCAGCTCGCCCTGCTCAAGTTGGGCCCTGTCGGCGGCGGGTGAACCGTGACCCAGTTTGGGCGGGTGAATAGTGACCCAGGTGTCTTCTGTTGCGTGTGTTCAGTCGTCTTGGTTGTCGGTGGGGATGCGTCCGAGTTCGCGGCCGCGCATGCGATACGAATCGCCCTTGAACGAGTGGACCTCGGCGTGGTGGACGAGGCGGTCGATCATGGCGGCGGCCACGGTCTCGTCGCCGAAGACCTCTCCCCAGCGTCCGAAGGGCTTGTTGCTGGTGACGATCACGGACGCGCGTTCGTATCTGTTCGAGATGAGCTGGAAGAACAGGTTCGCGGCTTCGGCCTCGAAGGGGATGTAGCCGACCTCGTCCACCACGATCAGCGGGTAGCGGCCCAGTCTGGTGAGCTCGTCGGCCAGACGGCCGGCTGCGTGGGCGGCGGCGAGCCGGTCGACCCACTCGGAGGCGGTCGCGAAGGCGACGCGGTGTCCGGCCTGGCAGGCTCTGACCGCGAGCCCGATCGCCAGGTGTGTCTTTCCGGTCCCGGGCGGACCCAGGAAAACGGCGTTCTCCTTCCCGGCGATGAAGTCCAACGTACCCAGATGCGCGAGCTGTTGGCGCGTTATCCCGCGCAGATGGGTGACGTCGAGTTCCTCGACCGTTTTGACGGCGGGGAACCTCGCCGCGCGGACGCGGGCCTCGCCGCCGTGCGATTCGCGGGCGCTCACCTCGCGCTGGAGCACGGCGACGAGGTATTCGGCGTGCGTCCAGGACTCCTTGCGGGCGCGTTCGGCCAGCCGTTCGGCGGCGTCCAGCAGGGCCGGGGCCTTCATCGCGCGGGCGAGGAAAGCCAGGTCAGTCAAGGTCTGCCGGCCCGTCCGACGGGAGGATGCCGCCGCTGCCGTCCTGGCGGTGGTGGTCTTCTCGACGGCGCCGGGCTCTTCCTCGCCTTCGTCGTCGCCGGAGGCTGTCGCGGGGCGGGGCATTCAGCTCGCCTCCTTGTCGCCGCCGCCGTCGATGACGGTGAACAGTCGGTCATAGGTGTCCAGTTCGCGCTGTTCGACCTCGACCATCGGGCCGGACGAAGCAGCCAGCCGGCTCTGGCGGGCTGCCTGCTGACGGTGCACTCCCTGACGCATCCGGGTGCCGGTGGCGGCGTGTTGGGGGTCGGTGAGGGTCTGGTGCTTCGCCCAGCACCTGGGGTGCTGGGCGACGATCTCCCCGCCGGTGGCCAGGACGATGACCTCATCGTTGTCACAGAGCACCGTCACCGTCCTCCCGATCGCGGCGGGGTCGACGGAGTAGTCGTTGGTGTCGATGCGGACGTAGTGGTCGCGGCCGAGCCGGATGGAGAAACGCCACCAGGACGGCGGGTCGACCGGCGGCAGCGCGATCATCCCGGACTTGTCCGCCTCCCACCGCTCGCTCGGACGGGCCTGCAGAGCGCGGTGCCGGCGCCGGTTGGCGACCTTCAGCCACTCGCCCAGCTGGGCGTTGAAGTCGTTGGGGCCGGAGAAGTGACGGCCCGGCAGGAAGCTGGTCTCCAGGTAACCATTGGCCCGCTCCACCAGCCCTTTCGTTTCTGGATCGCGGGGGCGGCAGAGGTAGATCCTGGTGGAGAGCAGGCCCGCGAACGCGGCGAACTCGCCGGTCACCTTCCCGCGGCCGATCCCGGACTCGTTGTCCCAGACCAGCATCTTCGGGACGGCGCCCCAGGCGGACAGCAGCCGCCAGTGCCCGTCGATCAGGTCCCCGGTCCGCCGCGAGGGCAGCATCCTCGCGGCGATCATCCGCGAGTAGCCGGACACCATCACCAGCACCGGCGGCTGCCCGGTCTGCCCGTAGCCGAGCGGGATCTCCGCGTCGGGGAACCACAGGTCGCACTGGGCCAGCTCACCCGGCCGATACGTCGTCCGCGACACCGGGTCCACCGGGATATAGGCGGGACGCAGGTCGCGGACCCGCTCCTTGAGCACGGTCATCCCGCGGTCCCAGCCGATCCGCTCGGCGATCACCGTCGCGGGCATCGTCGGCGTCTCCCGCAGCAGCTCGCGGATCTGCACCTCGACCGCGTCCACCACCGAGCCCTTGGCCGGCCTCTCGTACTTCGGCGGCCGGTCGTGCGCCAGCGCCCGCTTCACCGTGTTCTTCGAAATGCCCAGATGGCGGGCGATCGCCCTGATCGGCATCTGCTCGGCCCGGTGCAACCGACGGATCTCTGCCCAGTCCTCCACAAGGATCACCTCTTCCTCCTGACCTTGATCAACAAGGCCAGAGTCAGACGAAGATCACCAAGAGGGTCAGTTTTGATACGCCGTCAGAGGGTCAGCGTTCGGCCGTCGTCGAGAGGCCCACGCCGTGTAGACCAGAGCCAGTGAGCGGTTGCGTACGAGGTCGGGGCGGAGCAGTGCCAGGGTGCGATGGCCATAGGCCTCCGCGTCGGCCCAGGAGCTCAGTGCGAAGTGTGCGATGAGCGCCAGAAGTTCGAGCTCGGCTTGGTCGTAGAACCGCATCCAAGCCGGTCGTGCTGCGCTCAGGTCCGCACGGGCGAGGGCATCCTGTGCAAGGTCGATGCTGCGCTTGACAGCACTGTGGTCGTGCAGGTCACCGTGGTGGGCTGCGGTGCGGGCGTGGGCGAGCGAGGCATAAAGAGGGTCGCGACGGAAGACACTGGTGGCGCGAGCGGCGCTGTCAGCGGCGATGGCGTCGTGGTAGCGGCCGAGTTGCCGGTAGAGGGACGCGGCGTGACCCCAGACACGGAACTGGATGGCCGAGTCGCCCGAGAGGCCGGCGAGGGTGACCGCTTCGTGCATGTAACGCTGTGCCGCGTCCAGACGTCGTCCGTCAATCGCGGCCCACATGGCAGACGAGGTGAACGTGGCGCCCAGCGAGTACAACTGGGCGCGCACTCGAGATGTCGCGGTTCCCTGCTGTTGGAGTCCGAGTGTCTGGCGGGCAAGCTGGGCAGCGCGCCTTTCGACCGCCTCGGTTCCCCCATGCCGGTCGTCCGACTCCACGAGGGCCGGTAGGTATGCGGTCAGTTGCTTGATGTGCGCGACGCCGACGCGTGGTCGGGCGGAGTGCGATGAGGGCGCGACAGGGCCGAAGAACCGATGGGTGCGCCCGGAGAGCAGCTGATGCTTTGCAGTTGAGACGGATCGTCGGGGTGGCATGAACCCCAACCCCGCCGGCTCCCGGCGCGTGACGGTCTGGATCGCCGTGCGATGGAGCGTGTGGGGCCACCGAGTCTCACCCGAGCGCCACTTGAGGACCGTTCGCTCAGTGATCAGACTTTGATGCCCGGTTAGTTCACGTATGCATTGATTCAGTGCGTCAGCAAACTCGCGAGCTGTCATCTGATGCTCAGTCATCCACTGAATGAGCGCCTCATTGCGTTCATGCTCCCGATGCATGAGCCGACGATAGATGCCGCCCACACCTTCCACTGGTAAAAATGGTCAAGTGGACAGGGCGCATGCAAGAGGGACAGAGTCGCACGCGGTTGCCAACTCCCATGCTGTTGCGATTACTTACTGCGCAGGCTGCGCTTCTCGCACGCGTACCCGGCACATGGAAGGAGTCCTCCCATGATCTCCAGGACCGCGGCACCAAGGGTGGCCATGACCGTCAACACAGCGCAAGGCATCCGCCCCCATAGGGTGCTCGGCACGGTAAACGGAGGGTGCATGGTGAACGAAACGAACGACATCGAGTACGCCATCGGGGACCGGGTACTTGACCGCTGTACGAGCAAAGTAGGCACAATCCAGGAGCTGCCCGACAGGAATGGTCTGTACACGATCACGGGCGCTTACACAGCCTGGACCCGAAGGGCCAAAGCCGCGCACCTTGTGCGGATGCCATCCATGACCGATGGCCTGGTGGTACCCCCGCAGGGCTCGAAAGCCATCCCCTCCCGCACCTTGTTCGACCGTCAGAGCGCGCTGCCGGACACCCTTGGCGCCTGTTGAGAGGCCAGATAAACGCGGCAGCGCCGTTCCAGGTCGAACGCGGCCGCCATGAACGGCCGCGTTCGCCCCACTGACTGCCCTGGACGTGGGAAGGGACAGGCAGCCAGTGGCCTTCGCCCGCTGCTCCCTCACGAACGAAGGCGTCTCAGTGCCAGCGTGGTGGTTTCCCACCTATCACCGCCCGTATTGGCCCCAGTAGCTGATCGCAGCGCCGCCGCCGCGGTACCGAAAGACTTCACTGGGATCAATTCGGCCACAGGGCCGCCCTGTTACGGAACCAGTGCGGCGGTGCCCGTGCATGAACGCGTTGAACGCGGTGATTGCCGCAGCGGGCGCATCGTCGCCAGGTGCTGGTAAGGCCCGTCTGGGACAAATGGGCTAAGCGGCTCGGACTCTTTGAGTGAACAGCTCAATTCGCCCCGGTCAATACGCACACAGGCTCATGTGGATCTCGTATGAACGAGGGATGGATGACCCCTTTGCGTTAGGCGTTCTGGGTCCAGCTCGGCCACGTGGGGCCGGTCCGCACCCGAATCGGCCGGAGAAAGCACACGACGGTGACAGCGATCGTGAGGTACACCGGGGTGAGAGCATCGCCGTCACTTCCGGAACAGAGTTCCCGGTCGCCTATGAATCAATAACGTCTGGGGAGGTCATCGGCTAGCGAGCGGGCGCGCTCCCACACCGCCAGAGCCTGTCGCTGCCGTAGGTACGGTCTCAACGACCCCCGAAGTTTGGCAACAGCCTGGTCGATTTGAGCAGATCGTAACAGGGGCCACTGGTCGAGAAATTGATTCAAGTGCGTGCAAGCCTCCTCCAAATTCCCCATCGCCAGAAGAACTTCAGCGACGCGGAACTCAGTGAGAGCCGAGGCTCTGCGCCTGTCAGGGGTCCGGAGGCGGGCCGAGTCGCGAAGAGCGGCCAAGGCGTCGGCACGCAGCCCCAAGGCCAGAAGTGTCTGCGCGCGCTGGTATTCGAGCCCGGCCCGCGGATAGGAAGTGAAGGGTCCTGGTGTGCTCGACGCCCGCTCCAGCTGCGCTTCAGCGGCGGAGAGACTGGTGATCGCGGCCCTTCGCTGCCCGTCGTGTGCACAGGTGACGGCCTGCTGGCTGAGGAGGAAAGCCCTGGTGGCCCCGTTGACGCGCGGCCCGGCTGCCTCCAGTGCCGCGTCAGCCAAGGCGAGGGCGTTTCGGTGGTGTCCCAGTTGCATCGCCTGCGCGCTCATCGCTCGCAATGTGACCGCGTAGGCAGCTCGGTTTTCGGCGACTCGTGCCAATTCAAGGGCAGTCTCGAAGTAGATCTGCGCAAGCCCTTGGTGACCGGCATCGCTCGTCATCCGGGCGAGCAGATGCGTCAGTTGCGAGGTCGCGGTGACCAGTTCTCGATGCAGGAGAGGCGGAGCGGCAGCGATGAGTATGCGGGTTACGTCGTTGGCCAAGTAGGCAGCCAGCGTCGCGCGGGCGTGACCGCCTCCATGGCGATCCATCTGGTCAGCGAACGCTTTGGTCATGACGTTCAGCATCTGCGCGTCCTCCGCCGTGGCCCGCCGTTTCTCGTCGAAGGGCGCCGGCTGTAGGGCGCTCGTTTGTTCCCAGTCCTGCGTCGGCACAGGGACCAAACGGTAGGCGGACTGCACCAGATGCGCCCGTTCCGTCGGATCCGCGTCCGAACGCGCGAGATCCACCAGCCGCTGCAACAGCGGAGCTTCCCTGATGCCATCCACAAAGCGAGCACCGACCGCCGGTACTTCAGGGGCCAGTCCGGTTTCCCCCACAGTGACCAGTCGGCCGATACGTCGGCTGAACGCCGCGGCAACCAGCTCAGCGACTGCGGGACGCGGCTTGGATCCGGAGAGCCAGTGAGCCACGGAGGTGCGGTCGTATCGCAGCGTCATCGACTGGGCTGTGCCGAGGCCGTTGACCGCTCGTGCCAACTCACCGGCGCTCCAATCGGCTTCCCCCAGTAGGGACCTCAGTCGATCATTGGGACCGTGGCTCGCCATCTGTGATCCCCCTTCGTCCCCGCCTCGCGAACATCCCGCGAGCGACACGTGGTGCCCGGCCGACGCCACCAGGGCGAGGCTTCCCCTGTGCCAACCGCCGCATACCTGCAATGTGGGACAAAAGATCGAAATACACCCGATCCGCGAACAGCCTCTCGCCACCTGCGCGGAGGATTCCCACACATGCACGGTCTGTGCCGTTCCCGGGTCGCCGGGCGCGGGAGTGCTTACCCTGCCGCCCGCCACGTAGCAGCTATTCGGGCAGCCAGAGTTCCAGATCGCGACGCGGTTCGACCCCCGAGCGACCCACAGCGGCCAGCAGATCGGCGACCGCCCCGTGTCCCGGTATCTCTGCCCGCGGGTCCACGTCGTGCCACGGCACCATCACGAAAGCCCGCTCGTGCACGCGGGGGTGCGGCAGAGTGAGCCCTGGGGCGTGGCCGGCGGCGCCTTCGTACGTCACGATGTCGACATCCAGGGTCCGTGGGCCCCCGCGATCCACCCGTACACGTTCGAAGGCCTCCTCGATCGAGAGACCCCGCTCCAGCAATGAGGAGGGCGGCAGCGTCGTCCTGACGAGCACTACCGCGTTCAAGTAGGTCGGCTGAGTGCCTGGCGCGACGCCGCACGCCTCCGTCTCGTACACCGACGACACAGCTTTGACACGTACGCCCGGGGTGTCCTCCAGGGCGTCAATCGCGCCCTGCAGACTTTCCAGCCGGTTGCCCAGATTGCTGCCCAACGCGATCACGGCGCGTTTGGGATTGCTCAGGGTCGTATCCGCCGCGTCCACTTGGTCGACCACGGAGGCGGGCACGGGCTGCACGGTCGGGTCACTGACGCTGATGCTCATGCTCGGCTCTCCGGTGATGGGGGTGGTAGGAGCAGCAAGTCACTCGTCATGCGCGCGAGCGCGCGGACGAACCAGGGCAGTGATCATCGCCGCCGGGTGGGCGTTGCGCCGGTACTGGTTGCGCCGGCTGCGGCTGCGGCTGCGCGCCTTGCTTAGGTTGCGGCGCGTTCCCGCCGCCTGTGGCCGGCACTGCCGTCTGCCCGGCCGCGGCACCGCCTTGCGTCGGTCCTCCGCCAGGACAGGTGGCGCGATACTCACCGATCTTGTCCGATGGCTGCGGTGGCGGGCAGAGGAACTGCTCGTAGCGGATGTCGTCGTCCACGAACCGCTTCAGCCACGCGATCATGTACTTCGGTGTCGTGGCATTGGGTTGCCCCGGCGCCTCGTGATCAGCACCTCGCATGAGCAGGTACGCCTTCTCGGGGGCGGCGGTCAGACCCTGGTAGAGCGGATCGGCGTGCGCGGCCACCGGTGCGACGCCGTCGCCGTCAGCCCCGATGATCAGGGTGGGGACTTTGTCCGTGCCGATGGGGTTGCCGATGTCCCAGGGTGCGAGCGGGATGGCGGCTTTCAACTGTGGCCGCTTCTCCGAAGCACGCAATGAGGCCCCGCCGCCCATCGAATGCCCCATGACCGCCAGGCGTTGCGGATCGACCCGGTCACGTACCGGACTCTTGGACGTCAGATAGTCGAGCGCGGCGAGTAACTGATCAGCTCGGGCCTCGGGGAAGTCACCCGGTGTGTTGGTGTCAATCGTGATGACCACGAAGCCGTGTGAGGCGAGAAGCGGTCCGAGCCAGGCGACTCTGTCCTCGCCCCGGGTGAACCCCGGGCTGATCGCAACCGCACCGAACGTCCCCTGGGAGGTGTCGGTCGGGTAAGTGATGGTCCCGCGCTTGAATCCGGGGCCGCTGCCGGCCGGCACGTCCTGCTGTGCGGTCGCGAACGGCCCACGCTGGGCCGTGATGCTCTGCTCGGTCGGCGCGGGACCTCTCTGGTACGGGTTGGCGGACTGGACGGCTGCCGCGGGAACGGTGTCCGCCTGGGCCTGCTGGGGCAGCGCAACCACAGTGCCGACAAGGGCCGTGGCAGCCCATCTGGGCAAGGCGCCGAGTCGGTTGCGCTTTCGAGCGTGGCTGCGGTTGCGTTTCATGCAGGTCAGGATTATGCGACGCGTCCGCTATTTGCTACTGACGAACATGCTAAGAACGCGAGAACACGTTCCGGAGAGCGTGCGAAAGGTGCGCGGCACGGCCTGGCGACGGGCCCGATGGCCGCTGTCCGCGCCCGTGGCGTCATCGCCGCTGGTGCGCCGCAGCGTAGTTCTGCTCAATCCGGTAGTCCTGTTGCCAGCTCGCGGTGATGCCCAAAGCGGTGGGGGCATCGGCGATCCCGGCCCCCACACGAGGATCAGCGCCCAGTAGGGGGCGGCAGGCCGTGCGCAGCAGGGTGTACAGACTGTCGGCACGAGCGGCCGTGCGGGGGACTGCCTCTGCGCGCAAGTGCTCGTGGTGGGCCAGCAGCAGCGCGGACAGCCCGGTGACATGCGACGCGGCGATGGCCGTCCCGTCCGCCGGCGTGTAACCGTCACCGAAGGATGTGGTGATCACCGCTGCCCCCGGTGCGGCCAGATCCACTCCGGGGCCGGTCGGGGTGAACGGGGCTGGATACGGCCCGGGCCAGGGCGGCTGGACCACGGCGAGAGGGCTACTGGTGGGGTAGGACCCGGTGTGCGCGATGGCCCCGACCGCCAGCACCTCGGGCAGCATGGCGAGGTGAGTGACCGGGCCGGCGGTGTCTCCGGCCGGAGCCACGAGAGTGATACCGGCGGCCCGTGCGTCCGCCGCTTTCCAGGCGATGAGCTGGGACGGCGCCGTGTAGGCGAGGCTGACCTGGGCGATGTCGATGTCATGGGTGATGCAGTAGTCGAGTGCCTCGATGAGGTCGCTCAGGTGCCCTCCGGGGAACAGCCTCAGCGCGTGCAGCTCAGCCTCCGCCGCGATGCCTGTGATCCCGGTCCGGTTGTCCGCCGCGGCGATGATCCCGGCGCACCTCGTGCCGTGCCCCGTCAAGTCCACGCCCCAGGTGCCTTTTCCGGCACCGGTGAAGTCGTGCCCGTGCCGGACGGTGTCGTTGAGGTCGGGATGGACAGTGTTCACCCCTGAGTCGAGCAGCGCGATTCTGATGCCGTGGCCGCGGTAGGTCGGCGGAATCTGGTGCAGCCGCATGGCCTGGGTGCCCCAGCCTGTGAACGCCCTGGTGGGAAACTCGTCAAAGGTATCCGACAGCGCCTGCACCTCCACCACCACCACCACCTCGCCCTGGCCGGTGGGGAAGGGCCGGACGGTACGCGTCGGCCAGTATCCGGCCACCGGACGGGTGTAGAGGGCCTGGAGTGTTTCGGGCGTATCCGTGACCAGGGTCAGCGTTGTCTTGCCGTCCAATCCCGTGACACCGTGTACCGGGCCTCCGGTGCCCATGGCCCATACGTGGGCACCAGGCACTGATTCCCCGTCACGGCCCGTAACCCGCAGGGTCAGTTGTTCTGGCTCCTCCAGTGTGACGGCAAGAAGCGGGTCGATCACCGCTGTGGTCCCCAGGCCGACCGCCGGGGTTGGAGTGTAGGAGAGCGGCTGGTCGATCTCCACGACCACCTGGGGATTCGCGGCCAGGGAGCGGGCCCGTTCTTCGGGCATCAGCACGACCGCGACCGCGGGGCACGCCGGGTGGGGCCCGGCGATGGCTTGCAGGCCGCGCGAACGCGACGGCCGTACTTGCGCCACTGGTTGTACGTCATCGTCCTCTTCCAGCAGCGTGAAGAGCACTGAGGCCTCGATCGGCGGCACGCCGCCCGGGAGCAGTCTCACGGGCCGGGGCGCCACGAGGTAGCGGCCCCACCCTGGCCGTGCACCGTCCCAACGCTCCGACCTGGCATGTTCTGCCCGTTTTTTGCCTATCCAGCCCAGCTCGTGCGCCGTGGGATGCTGCTTGCCCGTCTCGCTCACAGCGCCTCTCTGGTCCTTCCCGTCCTGGCCTTGTTTGCTCGGGCCCACACCGTTGCCGCTCTGCTCGCCCATTTGCCGACCGCCATCTCGCACAGAGTGCCGTCGCACGCCCTGACACACCATGCGTCGCCGATCCGGGAGCGGGCGTGCGTCTTGCTCCGGTGGCGGCAGCTGTCTCGCCGTACGGCACAGCGGCACCGCGCCCCGCCTCCGAGAGCGAGAGGTGAACCGCCCGGCCGCGGGTCTTTCAGATGCTGACGGACGGTATGTGCCCGTACTGCGGCTGCTGTCCGAAGCCGCCCTGCCCCTGGAACAGGCTGAAGAACTGGCCAGGCTGACCGAACTGGCCGTACGGCTGCTGGCCCGGGAAGTGACCGGACTGTTGGCTGTACTGACTTGGGCCGACTGTCTGGATCAGCGCGTTGTGCACGACAGGCGCGATCCGGCGGGCACACTCGGTCAGTACCTGACTCAGAGCATGTGGCGGGAACTGGCTCTGCGCCTGAATCCCCATGAACGTCAGCGGCTCCATCCGCAGCTGCTCCACCACGGCGGATACGGCTGTCGCCGCACAGCGCAGCGACACCTCCGTCACTAAGAGCGACAGCTGCTGCTGGCCGAGGTCCTGTTGCCCGACCGCTTGTTGCCGGCCGAACTCCTGCTGAGCGTAGGGCTGTTGACTCTGGGGCTGGCTTACCTGCTGGGACGTGTAGACGGACATACAAGCTCCTCCTCGAGCTTCCGGAAAACGCAGAGGGACGGCAAACCGACAGCCTGGCCCGCCGCCACCAAGCAGCAAACCACCAACCGACCATGAACACATTTCGGGACATGACGCCAGGCGACGCAGCACTCCGAAGAGCTCGGAAGCGCCGACCGGAAGGCGGGAGGATGCCGAAGCACGCCGCCGGGCGCAACCTGGAACCATGAGCGTGCACTTATCCCCCGACACCCGCAGCGAGCTACCGCACCTGTCTCCGATGCTGGCGGTGATCGGCCCGCCTCCAGGGTCAGAAGCAGAGGCCGAGTATGCGTTTGAAACGCTCTGGAACGGCGCCAGGGTCATCGTCCATCTGCCCGGCAACGGAACCATGCGGCTGCTCTCACAGACCGGTATCGACATCACCGCCCAGTACCCCGAGTTCCAGGAACTGGCAGGACTGCTCCCCGCACCGGAGGCCGTGCTCGACGGGGAGATCGTCGCCCTGGACGACGAGGGACGCCCCTCCGTGGAACGGCTGCAGCAGCGTATGAGTCTGCGTCACCCCGAGGCGGTGGCCCGAGCCCGCGCGGACCTGCCCGTGCAATTGATGCTCTTCGACATCCTGTATCTCGGAGAACCCACGGTCCAGCTGCCGTACACCGCTCGCCGTGACCTTCTTGATGACCTCGTGCTCGCCTGTCCGGGCGTCGCCGTCCCCGCGGCCTGGCCCTCCGTCGTCGAACAGGCCATGGCGCAGAGTCTGAGTGAGGGCTTCGAGGGCGTTGTCGCCAAACGCCTCACTAGCCCGTATCTGCCCGGACGCCGCACCCGCGACTGGATCAAGATCAAATATCTGGATGCGAAGAAGTGACCGGTCCGAGTGTCGTATGCCCTGCTCAGGGCAGGTCCCGCCGACGCTCCGCAGGGTGGGCCTCTCGCGCCATCAGGTGCTCTGACAAGCTCTCCTCATTGACACACCGTCTTATGAGGAGAGCAGTCGGCATGGCAAGTGGAGGCTTCATCAAACTCCCGAGCGGCAACGTGGCGGTCGCCCTGTGGCTACCCCGTCCGCGATTGACCCCGGACGATCAAGCTCAAGAGCCATTACCGGTCCGGGTTGTCGTCCATGCCGCCAACCGGGCGCGTGCGCTGACCAGGCTGCGCAATCTGGGACTGCGGGCGGTCTACCTGCGCGGAAACAGCCAACCGCCCACGCCCGATGAGGTAACGGCCGTATTGCACCATCCCGACGGCCTCATATGGCGAGCCGATCTCGATGACGACACCGAGCTCTGGCGCCCCATCCGCGCCCTGTTGCGCCCGCTCCAGCCCTCACCCACGCACACGCGCCGCCCTCGCACTCGCACCGCGCACCTTCCGTACGGCTCCGACGCGTACGCCTGGGAACGCACGGTCGCGCAGTGGAGCGCGGCGCTTCAGCCGCCGCGCGAAGGAGTCACGGAGCGTTCCCGCCAGGACGTTCCTCCACCCCACTCAGGATGATATGGTGCACATCATGAGGAAGGGTCGCTTAATCGACATTTCGGGATGCCTCACTCGGCCGCTGCCGACACTGCCTCTTCAGCCGAATCCTCGACCGACTCCGGCCGGGAAGCCGTATAGAAGACGGATGAGCCCTGCTTGCTGCGGTGCACACGGCCTTTGGCGACGAGTCCTTCGACCGTGGTGCGCACCACCTTGGGCTTGATGTCACGCTCAGGGTGCGCCTGAGCCAGCGCGGTGGTGATCTCCGCGGCAGAGCGGGGCTCATCCTGTTCAACCAGGTGACTGCGGATGAGTTCGACCAACGTGGGCGGCTTCGCCGCAGTGTTGTTCTTCGCCGCACCCGCGTCGGCCGCGGACTTCTTCCTCCTAGTCGACGCGGACCCGGCCGAAGCCTGCCGCGGCACCGAGGGAGTGGAATCGTCGCTTTCCGCACGCGGACCGGTGGCCACGCCGTCCTCGCTGCCCAGTGTCTGCTTCAAGTTCACCAACAGTGCGTGGTCATGCCGCAATGCACGCAGCTTTTCCTGAAGGGACATCAGTTCGGCAGCCACACGCTCCTGTTCCCTGGCATTGCGCTCCAGGTCTGCGGCAACCCGAGCTCCGTACTGCACTTTGAGTTCTGTGGTCGCCGGCTCAGCGTCGGACATGGTCAGTCACCCTTCTCGCGCATCGTGCGTCGTGTGGTGCTCAAGCGGATGGTACCCGCGTTGACCAGACATGATCCGCGGTTCGTACGGACCGTACCACCTGTCATGTGCACCGAGTCGGGGTGTTGACGCATACGTGCGCACCACGGAAATCACGGTTCGGGCGAGGAGGGTGGCTCCAGTTTCACTCTGACAAAGCGCGGCCGGTAGAGAGCCACGTTGCGGTTCACGTTCGCCTCCGCCGTCGAGGCTTGATCGCTGAGCCAGTTCACGTCATAACTCAGCAGCAGCGCATCGGCCGTGGTCCCGTCTTCCGTGAACTCCGGGTGCGCTTGCGGGTTGTAGGCGGCCACCGCTCCGTTCGGGACGGAGTCGGCCGGGAGGGGCGCGTCGAAGCCACGGTGCGGACCGTGCCACGGCCCTTGTGGTGAGCAGGCCCAGTACGTGGTGATGGTGGACAGACCCGAACCATGCACACTGCCCGCGTCCATGGTGAACAACACCCACGTGTCATCCTGACGGATGACCGTGAAGGCGCTGCCGACACCGCGCCGTCCGCCGTTGCCGAGCACATGAGCGTCCCGGTCCTGGCCGACCGGTGGTTCGCGCTGCCACTCCGTGCCGTTCCAGTAGCGCCAGGCGGATGCCTCGCTCAGCAGTCCCACGGGCACACGTGCGACGTAGGCGTGTGAGGAGGGGCGGACCGGGGTGCCGGCGCGCCCGTCGTCACCGCCGAAGACGTACGTCCAGCCGCCGTCATGCACGGCAGTCGTGCCGTGGAGGACGCGGCGTGACAGATCTTCGACTCCCCCCTGGTCGGAGATCCGGTCGATGCGCTCCACCTTCAGCTCGGGCAGTGAGAGCGTGGCAACCTCGGTCCCCGTCGGCACCCCGTAGATGAAGGGTGCGGGGCCCACCATCCGGTTCCACAGCAGAACCCGTACGACCTTCTCCGAGGCGGATGGCGTACGCGGCTCGACGACTGCCGCGACCGGCCACCGCCAGTGCTTCGGCTGCTGGGACAAATCCGGGAACAGCGGTGCGGGCGCGCCCGCCGTACCACCGGTCAGGGTCCGTTCGAGGCGGCCGGAAGCGGACATGACCACGGCCGCGTTGCGCACCCATGCCGCGCCACCCGGCACCGATGTGTCACGCCATGAGTGGGGCTGCCCGGCCGTATTGGGCGGACCGTGGACCAGTCCCAGGAACGGGTCGGAGAACAGCCACAGTGTCCGGCCGTCCGGGAGCCGCACGGAGTGCGTGCCGTCGCCCCCCGTCCAGTCGTCCATGCGGCCCCCGTCGTCGCCGTATCGGGCGAACGCGGTGGTGACACGATTGTCAGCCGCCCAGGATTCGACCGACAACGCCCCGCAGTCCGAACGTGACTGCGGCCGTACCAGCAGCAGGGTCACGGCGCTGATCACGACCAGCGTGAAGGCCAGGGTGAGGAGGTAGAACGCTCGTCGGCGGGGCGCGACGACCGCTCGCATCCCGAAACGATCCACCGTCCATACCTATCAGGGCATCGCCCACGTCAACGGCTCGATGCCGCCCGGGGGCGGCCCCGGTGCGTGTGCGTCACTGGCTATCTGACAGTGGCGTAAACATCCAGCAGTCTCTCCACTACGGCGTCGATGGAGAACTTCTCATCGATGAGCCGGACCGCCGCCTCCGACGCCGCCGCATTGGCATCCGGGTCCAGCAGCTCCAGGATGGCCCTGCCCACGAGTTCGCCGTTGTCGGCGTCGGGGCGGCTGTCCGTCAGGCGGCCGGCTTCGGCCTCCTCGACATCCGGGGACAACCCGCCGGTCCGTGTCACCACGACGGGGAGTCCGACGGACATCGCCTCCAGGATCGACACCGCGAACGGCTCCACGACGGACGGAAGGACATACACGTCCGCCGCGCGCAGCTGCTTCAGCACCTCGGAGTGCTCCAGCGCGCCCACGTACTCCAGTGCGTCCCCGACGCCCAGCTCGCGGGCGAGGTCCAGCATCGGCTGTGCGAGCGCGCCCGTGTCGGGTCCGGCCAGCACAAAGCGGGCCTGCGGGTGTTCCTTGAGCACAGTCGGCATGGCCCTGACGAAATCGGCGGGGCGCTTGCGTTCCTGTACGCGGGCCAGATAGAGCACCGTGGGCGGGCGTTCGCCGCGCGCTGACCGCCGTTCTCGCAGCTCCACGCCGTTGACGAGGCGATGCGCGTTCCTCAAGGGAGTGTCAGGGATGACAGCCTGCACCAACTCGCGCTCCATCTCGGTCAGATACAGCAGACCGTCGGCCCTGCGCAGCACGTGCCGGAGACCCAGCCGATCGACCAGGCGTGCGACGTGGTGGTCGGTCGGGTCGATCATGCCGTGCGTCTGGAGCACAACCGGTCGGCCGCAGCGCAGCGCGATGAGCGCGAAGGGCAGGGTGATCAGGTCGCGCATGAGGTGGACATGGACGACATCGGCGCTCTCCACCAGCCGCCGGGCGCGCGCGAGCAGCGCGAGTGAGGTGATTCCGCTCACCTCGAACCGTGGCAGCACATGCCGGGCCTGGAACACGAAGGCGGGCACATCCTCGATGGCCGACGGCAGCGGACCGTCGAATCCGTCGCCCAGGGTGGCGATCCGTGCGTCCACGCCACGGGCTCTCAGGCCCTTGGAGAGGTTGATGGCCACACGCGTGGGCCCGCCGAAGTCGTTGGTCGGCGTGTGCAGCGTCACAACATGGAGGACTCTCATCGGCAGTTCCTCCCCTTGGCCACTCCGGCACCATGGACGCTTCTCAGCACCGTTCAGCCCAGCCTAACCGGTCAATACACTCCCAAAGGTAGGGCAACCCAGAGGGGAAACATGCCAGTCGACTTATCGAACAAACCTTCACCCACGGTCCGATCCACAAACCCGATCACCGCACCGGTCCAGGTCATGCCTGTCTCACCGCGTGCCGTGCTCTCCCGGGCATTGACTGTCCCCCTGGTCCTGGGGCTGGTGTTCTTCCTGCCGACGCTGGTGGCCGTACAGGCCGGTCCCGGCGTCAGGGACGGGGTGTTCTGGCTGCAACTGGCGCTCACGTCCTACGCGGGGGCCCGGCTGGCTGCGGTGACGCTGACGGCCGGCCGCCGGCTGATCCAGGGTTCCTTCTGGCTTTTCACGTACGTGGCGATGGGCGTGGCTCCGCTGGCCCAAGCGGTGTTGGGCCAGACGCCCACCCCGGTGGTCGGGCCGCACTCCGACCTGGTGCTCGCGGTGTCGCTGGCACTGTGCGGCTGTGTGGCCTTCGACGTGGGCGTACTGCTGGCCCGGCACCGGCCGCCCCTGCCCCGCAGCGCCCGCAAGCCACGCCGTGCGGCGTCGGTGCATCGTCGCAGGCTGTATGTGCTGGTGGCGTTCGCGTACGCCGCCAGCGCGCTGTTCATCGTGAAGTTGGGCGGTCCCGCGGTCTTCTTCGGCAGCCGTCAGGAGATCAGCGAGGGAATCCAGGCGAGCACGGGGACGGGCGACCACTCGCAGGTCGCCTCCGCTTTCCTGCGGGGTTTCGGGACCGTACCGGCACTGCTGGCGTTCCTTTTCCTGACTCGCTGGCTGGTCACCTCCCGCCACGCCCGGCGCCGCCTGTCGGTGATCGTGATGTGGGCCGGCCTGCTCGGGGTGAACGTGGTGGTCAACAACCCGATCAGCAACCCGCGGTACTGGTTCCTGACCGTGATGTTCTCCATCCTTTTCACCGCGTTCCCGAGGAGTCCGGTCATGTACCGGGCGGCGCTGGCAACGGGTGTGGTGGCCGCCCTCCTGCTGTTCCCGTTCATGGACCGATACCGCTACGACGAAGGCGGGCAGCGAGCGAGGGAGTCGACGTCCGTCGTGGCCCCCTTGGTGCGCAAGGACTACGACCAGATCGGCATGTTCGCCAACACCATCACGTTCGCGGAGTCGGGTGAGGGCCACACGTACGGCAGACAGCTCGCGGCGACGGTGTTCTTCTTCGTTCCGCGCTCGGTGTGGCACGACAAGCCGCTCGACTCAGGTGTGCGGGTGGGCGAGTGGATGAGGATGGACAACACCAATCTGTCCTCCCCGCTGTGGGCGGAGCTCTGGCTGGACTTCGGCCCAGTGGGGATGACCGGCGGGTTCGTCGTTCTGGGCTATGTCTGCGCACGCGCCGACCGCCGCTACGCCCACCGCACCATCGACCACCCGCACCCCGGCCACATCGCGGCCATTGTCACCCCGCTGATCGCGGGCTACGCCTTCATCCTCCTGCGCGGCCCACTGCTGCAGGCCTCCGGCCGCGTGGGGATCGCACTGCTGTGCCTTGCCCTTGTCACCACCTTCCGATCGGACCGACGCAAGCTGCTGCGGTGACTCGGCCCCACGCGGCTGGCAGTCGTGCGAGGACCGGCCCGAGCCGGACGTCCCGGACGCGCCGGGGACACTTCCACCGTCACCACCAACGTGGTCGACACCCCGGCACCGAACGTGGACCTGCAAGTGGTGAAGACCGGCCCCGCGTCAGTCATGGCCGGAGCGTCGTTCTCCTACACGATCACCGTCACCAACAACGGCCCGGCCGCCTCCAAGGGCTGGACGATCACCGACACCCTCCCGCCGGTATCCAGAACGCCACCACCTCCACCCCCGGCTGCAGCATCAGCGGCTCCACGCTGACCTGCACCGGCGGCGCACTCGCCAGCGGCGCCAGCACCACCATCACCGTGAACGGCACCGCGCCCGCCACCGCCGGCGCCAAACTGAACAACACCGTCACGGTGCAGGGCAACGACCCCGACCCGAACCCGGGTAACAACACCTCCACCGTCACCACCGACGTCCTCGACGTCCCAATGATCGACACGTCCATCGGCGGAGTCGCCACAGCAGCCGCGATGGGTATCGGCAGCCTGGCCTACCTGCGCCGCCGGCGCGGCACGGAGGCGCCTATGTAAGCCGTCCCACTCACCAGTCCTCTCGCCTTTTGGGCCCGTCGCATCCTTCGCCGCGACGGGCCCAAGAGGTGTGCCAAGGAATCTCACGGACAGCCTCTTCAGATGGTGTCCCACCGAGGACACCGTGATCACGGTGCCGCTGCATCCGCGCGTTCCAGGCGAGATTCCGGGCCTGCTCAACTTCGTCTGAGGGGACGATCAGCGTTGCAAGCTCGCGTCGCGCCAGGCCGCCCTGGGCCTCAAATGCGCGGCGTGTTCACCCCTGTTGTTGTGTTGCCGGGGTTTCAGGGCAGGTTGAACGTTGTCAGGACCGCGCGGTGGTTGCTGACCCATTCGTTGTTGTAATGGTTGGGTTCCGGCTGGGGGGTGCCACGGACCTCGACGGTCGAACTGACCGGTGTGGCTGGACCGGTGTAGTGCACGTAGTCGATGCGGTCCTGCGGTTCGTCCAGCTCGGGGAAGTCCTTGTTCTTGGGGACCATGGCGGCCCATGTGTCGCCTGGCGACGTTGCCGGATCGGGGTGGACGACCCGGTAGGAGTCTTTGAGCCCGGCGTCGGCGACGGCCCTGGTCGTGGGCCAGTTGACAGAGGGGTAACCGCAGTTTTGGCTCGCGGCGGCGGGCACCCAGTCGAGATGCGACGGCGAGTTGAAGTCCCCTGCCAGGAAGAACGGCGCGGCGCCGCTCTTCGCGGCGTCGATCTGGGGCTTCGCACTGTTGAGGATTTCGTTGATCTGATCGAACCGCCCAGACGGTTGCCGCTCGATGTCCTCGATCTGTGTCGGCGTCATGCCCTCGAAGCAGGCGTTGTACGGCCCGTAGGGCGTAGAGACCAGGTGGACCGACCACACCACGGCTTCTTTGCCGGCGCCCAGGTTGAGTCGGGCGCCGAGGCCGCGGCCGTCCAGCACGGGTCCGAAGGTCTGTGTGATGGCGTACCTGCTGATGATCGCCGGACCGAGGCTGGTGCCTTGGTGGTAGTACCAGCCCAGGGTTCGTGCCAGATCCCTGGCGAAGTACCCCTTGGTCTCCTGTAGGGCCACTACGTCCGCCCTGCTGGAAGCGATGAATCTGGTGGCCTTGGCGAGGCCGCTGGACACCTCGGTGGCGGCGTTCCAGGTGTTGAAGGACATCACTTTCAGTGTGGTGGCCGCGGTGGAGGGCAGGATGCGGAATTTCAGGGGGCTGGCCATTCGGCGGTAGCCGTCGTTGTAGAGGTAGTACGCGACGTAGTGGCCTGGGCTGAGGCCGTCGGTCGGGATCGTCAGGCGGCCGGAGGAGCCTGCGGCGTATGCCCACTTGGTCGCGCGCCCGACGAACCGGTCGTTGACCGGGCCGTTGCCGGGATCGGTGAAGATGCCCACCCAGTTGCGGGGGGTGGGCCGGCTGGTGCGGTAGGTGACCGATACCGGGGTACCGGCCGGGTGGTCGAACCGGTCCAGGCTCATCGAGCCGGTGGGTGTCCGTGCGGCGTTCGTGATGCGGAACTTCACCGGGTTCGCCAGCCAGGTGTAGCCGTTGTTGTGGAGGTAGTAGGCCACGTAGGCGCCGGCTCTGAGGCCGGAGGCCGGGATGGAGATCCGGCCGGAGGCGCCGGGAGCGTACTTCCACTTCAGCGAGCCGCCGAGGTACTGGTCGTTGACCGGGCCGTTGCCGGGATCGGCGTAGATGCCGACCCAGTTGCGGGAGCTGGACCGGGTCGTGGTGTAGGTGACGGTGATCTGCTGGTTCGCCTGATAGTCGAGCCGGTTCAGTCTCATCGCGTTGGAAGGGGCTGCCGAGGCAGGCAGCGGAACCGTCATTCCCAGTAACACGGCGGCCAGGACCACCAGCGCTCGCAGACCCGTCCGGGTGCCCCGGTGAGGGCGGCGGCTTCCTGTTCTCATCCCTGACACCTCTTACAGCAGTAGAGACCTAACAGTGCACCAAATGCCATAAACGGAACTTAACAGGCGCTTGGTCTGCACGCGCCTGGGTGCACGGCTGGGCGTGCGGGGCGGCCAGGGCCGATGCGTCCACACAGGCAGAACTCACCCGCCACCTCCACTTCGTGCCCGCGCCACAGGGTCACAAGGAACCGGATCAGACGAGTAACACCACATCAAACCAGGTCGCGACAATGGTCAATCCGAACGAGGCCCATCGGGTTCTCAGGATTCTCCGCCCGGGCTCAGGCATCCCGCCGTGCGAGGGCGATACGAGTCCATCCCGCACAGGCTTTGAGAACAGAGCCCAGGCACAACCCCCAGGCCGCACCCAGGACACCACCCAGGGCATAGCCGGTGAGCAGGAAGGCCACCGACAGCAGGGAGAACACCACCTGGATGGGGAGGGTGGCGCGGGGGCGCAGGACACGGAGGGTGAGCAGGGCACAGGTGCCCGCCGCCATGGCCGTGTACTGACTGCCGGTGGCCGGGAGGAGTGCCGCGGAGGAGTTCCATGTCTCCCCGAGGATCTCGCGGCCGAGCCACCGGGGCAGCGCGATGAGCAGCACGGCCCAGGCCGCCGCCGCACCAGCGAGGACAGCCGTGAGGATCACCGTGGCACGGACCTGGCGGGAAGCCGACGCGGCGCGGCGCAGGATCGGCGGGCCGAATGCGGTGGCCGCGTTGAACAGGACGTTCAACGGGCCGAAGAGCGTGGTCGCGCCGCGCAGCGCGCCCACCGCCAACTGGCTGGCGATCAGCCCCAGTCCGACGATGGCGAGCTGGCTCAAGGCGTTCCCCACCGCGAACTCGACGGCGAACCGGCGCCCCAGATGGTCCCGGCGCAGCAGGTCCCGAGGCTTGGCGGGCAGGCCGCGCAACCGTGGAGCGAGCAGTACGGTTCCGACGAGCAGGGCGGGCAGGGCGGAAAGCCCCCATGCGGCCACCAGCCTCGCCGGCCCGGCGCCGTACGGCTGGATGGCGAGGGCGGGGAGGACGGCGGCGAGGCGTACGGCGTCGATGGCCAGGGCGTGGTGGGGCAGACGCATGGTGGCGAAGCAGTACCGCATGCCGTCCTGGGTGAGCACGATGGGCAGGACGAGCCCGAGTACGGCGAGCCCGTGAGCCGTGCCGCCGGGTACGGCGGCCAGCCCGATGGCCATCGCCGCCCCGACGCCGGCGGCCGCGGCCGCCGTGAACGCGAGGGCGCTCCGGCACGCGCCCCGCACCCCTGCAGCCGCCCCGCGCTCCAGCACGAGCGCCTGTCCGACGTAGGACACCGAAAGCCCGAGCAGCACGGTGAACACGGTGTAGACGACGGAGAAGGCGGCAAAGCCCTCGGCGGTGGACAGCCTCGCGGCCACCACCAGCACGAGGATGTTGGTCAGCGCCGCCACCCCCTGATCGGCCGCCGAGCACACCACAGCGGCCCGGACACCGAGACCCTCCTCACCGGCCACGGCCCGCGCGCTTTCGGCGCCCTCGGCCCGGTCGGCCCGCTGCGTCACGAACGGTCGGGCCGGGGCGGCAGGTTGGCACGGTCCAGCCGGCGCAGGGCCAAGGTGGCGGTGGGGTTGTCTTCCTCGGTGGGGGCGATGTACTCCTCCTCGGCTCTCGCCCCGTCTCGGGCCCCTCTGCGCCTCCTGGAATCCGGCTCACCGCGGCCGGGCCGGCCCGGGTCACTTCCCCCTCCGGTGCCCGGGGCAGGTGGCGCTGCAGGCATGTCCCCCGCCGCAGCTCTCCGCGCACCCCTACGCCCGCGTGGAACCGGGCCGCCCTGATCCAGGGCACCCTGGAAAGGACGCGCTTCCGGCCCCTTCCCCGGCACGCCTCTCCGAGCACCCCTGTGTCCCCGGGGGACCGGCTCGCCCTGACCGACCTGGCCCGGGAGCCGTCCACCGGTTCCCTGGACAGGGCGGGCTTCCCGCATCTCCCCCGCCGCTCCTCGGGCACCCCCACGCCCCCTGGGAGCCGGCTCGCCCTGACCTGACTGACCCGGCTCCCTGTCTCTCGTGCTCTGGGACGGGCGGGCGTCCGGTGTGTCCTCGTCGTGGAGGAGGGCCCCCAGTACGGTGCCGCCCGCTCCCGTGACGAGTTCGCGGATGCGAGACAGGTCGTCGCGGCGCACCTTCCGGGGATTGCACACGACAAGGACGCCGTCCACACGGTCGGCCAGGGCGATCGCGTCCGCGTACGACAGGGCGGCCGGGGCGAGCACTACTACGACCGAGTCCCGCGCGTCCGCGGTGGCGATCAGCTGGGTGACAGGTGCGGAGGTCAGCGCACGAGCGGCGTTGTGCACCCGGGCCCCGGGGATGAAGCCGAAGGCCCCGGACTCCCCCGCCTCCACCACGATCCGCTCGCCCGTTGGCCAGGTGCCCCCGCTCAGCTGAGGGATCCGCGTGGACCACACCAGCCGCGTGCCGTCGGAATCGCGCAGCCGGGCCGCGAGTCCCGGGGTGCGTAAGTCGGCCTCCACGAGCAGGGTTTCGCGGCCCATCTCGCCGAAGGCCGCCGCCAGGTTCACGGACACGGCGGCCGCCGTGTCGATGCCGCCGCGCGGGGCGACGACCAGCAGCCTGCGCCGGTTGGCGAACCGGTGGTCGTAGGCGAGCCGGAAGGCCACCGAGCGGTATTCCTCGGCCACCCGTCCCTTGGCCGGCAGGGTGTCCGCGTCCTCCCTGCGGCGCCTGGTGCGCGGCAGGGTGCCAAGCACCGGGGCGCGCAGAGAGCGCCCGAGGTCGCCCTCGGAGCGCACGGCGGGATCAAAGACCAGCCGCACCCAGGCCGCGAGCAGTCCGATGGCGACGCCGACACAGGCACCGAGCCCCAGCAGCAGCGGCAGTGGCGGACCGGACGGAGAAGTCGGCGGCGTGGCGGTGCGCACCACGAAGCCGGGAGTGATGTCGAGTGCCTTGAGCTTGGCGATGCTGCTGTTGAGCTCGGAGATCCTGCCCGCGAGCGAGGACTGGCTGTCCTGCGCCTTGTGCTGCTTCACCAGGGGCTTCAACTGCTTCTGGTAGCCCTTGATCATGTTGTCGATCAGGGTCCGCGTCTGCTCCTCCCGGTAGTCCAGATACGCCTTGGTGAAGGCGTTGGCGCGCTCGGCCGCCATGCGCGGCGTGGAGGCGGTGTAGGAGAAGCGCAGCAAGAGCGTGTTCAGCGGGTTGGTGACCTGAAGGCCGGACTGAAGCTCCGTGACGTGGCCCCGCATACCCAGGTCCTTGGCGGCCCGCGAGGCGACGGCGTTACTGGCCGCGGTCTGCCGCTCGGATCCGATGCTGACTTGTTTGTCAGGAGTGATGGTGCCGGGCGCGAACGGGTCCGCGGTGGCGGACCGCACAGTCACCTCGCTGGTCGCCACGTAGGAGTCGGCGCTCGCGAGCGCGATCCAGCCGCCGCCGGCCAGCCCCAGCACCACGCCGAGGACGATCAGCAGCCGGTAGCGCAGGAGCTGTTTGAACTGGTCACGCAGTAAGTCCGGCTCCCCTTCCGGCTGTCCGCCCGTTGTGTGCTCCGTCATCGCCGTCATATGTGTGCTTCCCTTGCTGCGAGGGCCTCGTCGAGCAGAGCGGTCATCCTGGCCAGACCCGCCTCACGGCTGAGGTGGGCGTCGACATACGCAGGGCCATGTGCCCCCAACTCGTCGGCCGCGAGGGGGTCTTCCGCCAGCTTGCGTACGGCGTCCAGCAGTGCGCCCGGGTCCTCCGGCCTCACCACGAGCCCCGCTTGGGACCTGAGGATCTCCTGCGCCGTACCGCCCTCCGCGGCGACCGAGGCGACGACGGGCCGCCCGGTCACGAAGTAGGAAGTGAGCTTCGAGGGGATGCTCATGTCGAGTACCGAGGCCCGCTGAGTGACCAGCAGCACATCAGCGGCAGCCAGCACGTTCGGAAACTCTGCCTCGTCGGCCGGTGGAAGGAAGTGCAGGTTGGGCAACCCGGCGCCCAGGGACCGCAGCGCCTCACGCTGATTTCCCTCACCCATCAGCACAACCTGCACATCGGGGGCCAGCCGGGCCGCCTCCACCAGGACTTCCAGACCCTGTTTGAGGCCCATGTTCCCCGAGTGCAGGATCGTCGTGCCCTCCTGCGGCCAGCCAAGGAGCGCACGTGTCTTGACTCGCGGACGGGAGGGACGAGCAACATGCGACCAATTGGGGACGACCCGAATCCGGTCCCGGGGCACCCCCATGGCCACCACCGGATCCACGAAAGACTCATGGATGACACCCACGAGGGTGGCCCTGCGCAGCACATGAGCCTCGACGGCCTCCGCTACCGCTGCCATCCGGCCCCCGCCACGGATGCCGCTCTGGGCGGCCGCCGCCCCCATCAGATCCTGTACGACCGGCACGAACGGCACACCCCAGCGGCGGGCCGAGCGCGCTCCCAGCGTCGCACCGGCCAGGCTGGGCAATTGCGCCAGAACCACATCGGGCCGGGGCATCAGAGGCGGTGCGACCAGCCCGTGCGCAAGAATCGACGCCTCGTACAGGGCACGGCGCAGGGCCGTCTGCCGCGACGGGACAGTGTGTCTGCGACGGTGCACCAGCACGCCGTTGCGCTCCTCCACCGCCCGCCACACCGGCCCATAGGCCGGGTGGATCCGCCAGGCCGGGTAGTGCGGCAGTCCGGCCCATACATGGACCTCGTTACCCTCATTGACCCAGTGCTCGGCAATCTGTGTGGCATAGGGGCCGATCCCCGTCCGCTCGGGCGCGTAATTCGTGGACACCAGCAGCACACGCCGGTGCCCGAGCCGGTCAGGCTGTTCCGGCTCCTCCTGGTAATCCGCGTGCTCCAACATGCCACATCCCTTGCGTGAGAGCAGATCAGGTGCACCCTAACTTCATCAGCGGCTATGAGAGCAATGTCGTAAATGCCTTTGGGAGCAATGTCGCATTCCCTGGACATTCAAGGCTTGATCATGCTGCGATGCGATGGGGACGCATCTCGAATGGGGGTTCCAGTTCAACATGCCTCAGATCGTGGGCTATGCGCCAGGTGTCTATGACCTGTTCCACGTCGGCCATCTCAACATCCTCAGACGCGCTCGCAGTCATTGCGATTACTTAGTCGCCGGAGTCGTCTCCGACGAGATGGCACAGCTCGCCAAGGGCCGTGCGCCCGTGGTGCCGCTGGTGGAGCGTCTGGAGATCGTACGCAGCATCAACTTTGTGGATGCCGCGTTCGTGGAAACGGTGCCGGACAAGCTGGAAACCTGGAAACAGATCCGGTTCGACGTGATCTTCAAAGGCGACGACTGGCGCGGCACGCCCAAGGGCGACCGCCTGGAGCGCGACTTCGCGACCGTCGGCGTCGAAGTCGTCTACTTCCCCTATACCGCCCACACGTCGAGTACCCAGCTACGCCAGGCGCTCGACGCGCTCACAGCGCCTCGACCGCCGGTTACGCCGGGCGTATCGCGGCCAGTTCCCGGAACGACTTCGCCATGAAGACCGGCAGGAAGAGTGCGTGCGCGGCGAACAGCACGGCATACCCCGCCAGGAATGCCTGATCGTCGCCGAGCAGCAGGAAGACTGTGCAGAACACGCCGTAGTCGACCGGCAGCAGAGCCAGGGCCCGCAGTCGCGAGGGGCCGACCCCAGGCGTCCCGGCGGCCGCGTCACCAGCCTTCGGCTTGAGTTTGTCGGTGAGCAGTCCACCGAAGAAGATCAGCACCGCCGTGAACTGAAATCCCAACGGCAGCAGCAGCCAGCCGCGGTTCGGCAGGGAATGGAATCGGTAGAGCGAGATGAGCACGGCCGCGTGCAGCGCGATGATCTTCGCGCAGTCCACCACATGGTCCAGCCACTCCCCCACCGCGGTGCTTTCCCGTCGTAACCGAGCCAGCTGGCCATCCGCGGAGTCGAAGGCAAAACCCGCCGCGAGGCATACGTACACGGTCATTCCCAGTAGCCACGACGGCCGTACGCAAGCGAGCAGGAGCACCGCCGATGAGGTCAAAGCGGCACTGACCAACGTCACTTGATTCGGCGTCATGCCGGCCCGATAAGCCGCGGCGGCCAGTACCCGCCCCGCCGGACGATTGATGTGGCGCGAGTACAGCGAGACACCCTTCGCTGTTTTCTGCGCCCGCCGCAGCTCTCGATGAGCCGCACCGAATGTCATGGGTCGAGGCTACATCCGCACACGGGGCACCGGCACTGCCGTAACTCGGGAAGATCCAGGAATGGCGAGGGCATTCCTTCCCACTTAGCGTGGAGGAATGATCGAGTTAGAAGGGCTGACGAAGCGGTACGGCAATAAGTTAGCGGTCGACCAGCTGACCTTCGCCGTTCGACCAGGAATCGTGACCGGATTCCTCGGCCCCAACGGGGCGGGCAAGTCGACGACGATGCGCATGATTCTCGGCCTGGACCGTCCCACCGCCGGCGACGTCCGCATCGACGGCCGGCACTATGCGGACCTGCACGATCCCCTCACCTACCTCGGCGCCCTCATCGAGGCGAAATCCGTGCACGGCGGCCGCAGCGCCTACAACCACCTGCTCTTCCTCGCCCAAAGCAACGGCATCCCCCGCCGCCGAGTCGACGAAATGCTGGACGTCGTCGGACTCACCTCGGTCGCACGCAAACGCACCAAGGGCTTCTCCCTGGGCATGGGCCAGCGTCTCGGCATCGCCGCGGCGCTCCTCGGCGATCCGCGCATTCTGATGTTCGACGAGCCTGTCAACGGACTCGATCCCGAGGGGATCCACTGGATCAGGAACCTGATGAAACACCTCGCCGCCACCGGCCGCACGGTCTTCGTCTCCAGCCATCTCATGAGCGAGATGGCGTTGACCGCCGACCATCTGGTGGTCATCGGCCAGGGCAGACTTCTCGCCGACACGTCGATGGCCAACTTCATCGTGCAGAACTCGCGGTCCTATGTGCGGCTGCGCTCGCCCGAACAGGAAAGGCTCCGCGATGTCCTGCACGGGGCCAAGATCGCCTATGCCCCGGGGCAGGACGGCTCGCTGGAGGTGGAGGGAGTCGACGCGGCGCGGCTGGGCGAACTGGCCGCCGAGCACCGGCTCGTGCTGCATGAGCTGAGCCCGCAGCAGGCGTCCCTGGAGGAAGCGTTCATGCGGCTGACGGCGGAGTCGGTGGAGTACCACGCGCACACCTAGGCCGGCGATTCGATCGTCCGCAGTGAAATGGTCCGGTGAAAAGGAGCCCCCTGAGCGATGACCGCAATGAGAGTCCTCCAGTCGGAGTGGACGAAGATCAGGTCGGTGCGATCCACTCTGTGGACGCTGATCCTGGCGTTCGTCGTCACGCTCGCCCTCGGTTCGCTGATCAGCATCGTCAGCCGCAACACCTTCACCGAACTTTCGGCCGACGAAAAGGCTTCCTTCGACGCGACTTACATCAGTTTCTCGGGCATGGCTCTCGGCCAGCTGGCGATGATCGTGTTCGGAGTGCTGGTGGTGTCGAGCGAGTACAGCACCAACACCATCCGCGTGTCGCTCGCCGCCGTCCCCCGGCGAGCGGCCTTCCTCTTCAGCAAGGTCACCGCAGCGTCGGGGCTGGCATTCCTCGTGGGATTCGTGACGAGCTTCGTCGCCTTTTTCCTGGGACAGAGTCTGCTGGGCGAGTACCGGGTCTCGCTCGGCGACACCGGTGTGCTCCGCGCGGTGCTCGGTGGCGGTCTCTACATGGGCCTCATCGCGATGTTTTCCATGGGAGCAGCGGCGATGCTGCGCAGCCCGACGCTGTCGCTGGGGATTCTGATGCCGTTCTTCTTCATCATCTCCAGCATCCTGGGCGCCCTGGACGCCACCCGGAAAGTGGGCCAGTACCTGCCGGACCAGGCGGGCGGCCATGTGATGCAGGTGGTGACACCGCCGGACGACACAGCGCCGTACGGGCCATGGGGTGGCCTCGCCATCATGGCGGGCTGGGTGGCGGCAGCGCTGATCGGCGGTTACCTCGTCCTCAGACGGCGGGACGCGTAACACAGCGCGCATCGCTCAGGATTGTAAGAAGATCACAGAAACTCTCATTCGCTACTGATGAGTTTATCGATCCGCACCCCGGGGATTTTGCAGGCATGCAAGCAAAACGATCTTTGCATCACGGCCTCGCTCGCTTGTTATGGAGACAACAATCATACGGAGCCTTGGCCTGGCGTCGGTTATCAATGATGTGAGACGTGAAGGTATCGCGACTGTATGGAGCTGCTCTTATTGTCGACTCCGGGGATCACCATCGGCGTATCCTTGCGTCGATTCGTCAGCCATGCCGCCCAGACTTCCCGCCATGCAGTCTCGCGATTATTCGGAGAACCATGACAACCGCTGTGCGCAACGCCGATACGATCATTGGCATAACTCCGTTCGGTGAGCCCGACGCAAGGCTTGCCACGGCGGTCAGCCGCGCCGGCGGGCTCGGGGTGCTCGACCTGGGAAAGGGCGACCGCGGCTCCAGAGAGGCTCTGGAGCGCATGCGGCACCTCGCACCCGATCCGTTCGGAGTGCGCGTCGGGGCGTTGTGCCGGATGACCCCTGAAGAGCTGGGGGTGGGGACGCGGGGCGACGGGCCGCACACAGTGGTCCTCGGCGTCGACTCCGCGTGGAAGGTCGGCGAGGTCGCCGGGGAGTACCGGGTTCTGGCCGAGGTCACGGATCTGGAGCAAGCCCTGGAGGCGGCGGCCGCCGGAGCGCACGGGCTGATCGCCCGCGGCAGTGAGAGCGGGGGCCGGGTCGGGGAGCTGAGCACCTTCGTCCTGTTACAGCTGCTGCTCTCCGAGCGGCGATTAAACCTCCCTGTCTGGGCGTGCGGCGGCATCGGCGCGCGCACCGCGGCGGCTGCCGTGGCCGGTGGGGCGGCCGGGGTCGTACTGGACAGTCAGCTGGCGCTGCTGGCCGAGTCAGGTCTCGACGAGACGGCGGCCGCCGCCCTGCGGTCCATGGATGGCTCGGAGACCGTTGTCCTGGCCGGTCACCGCGTACTGCACCGCCGTGGCCCGGTTGTCCCGCACGTGGCCGCCGACGACCCTCATGCGGTGGCGGCGGCGCTGGGCACCCGGGATCCGCGCACGCAGCTGCTGCCGGTGGGCCAGGACGGGTTCCTCGCCGCCCGTTTCGCCGGCCGCTGGAGCGACGTCGGACGTACGGTCCGAGCCCTGACCGACGCCATGGGCAAGGCCGTCCGGGACGACACACCGTCCCGGGCGTTACGGGCCGGCTCCCCGATGAGCCACGCGCTCGGTACCCGGCTGCCCGTCGCTCAAGGGCCGATGACCAGGGTCAGTGACCAGGCACGATTCGCCGCAGCCGTCGCCGGGGACGGCGCCTTGCCGTTCATCGCGCTCGCGCTCGCGGACGGTGAGCGGACACGGGCGATGCTGGAGGAGACCGGTGCCGCCCTGGCTGAAAGGCCCTGGGGCGTCGGTGTGCTCGGCTTCGCGCCGGAGGAGCTCAGGCGCGCGCAGCTCGACGCCGTAAGCGAGTTGAAGCCCACGCACGCGATCATCGCGGGCGGACGGCCGTCGCAGGCCGAGGCACTGGAGCAGGCCGGGATCCGGGCCTTCCTGCACGTGCCCTCGCCCGGTTTGCTTCGGCAGTTCCTGGAGGCAGGGGCTCGCAGGTTCGTTTTCGAAGGTGCCGAGTGCGGCGGCCACATCGGGCCGCGGACGGGCTTTGCGCTGTGGGAGGCCCAACTCGCGGTGCTGGAGGACTTCCTGGCCGATGCGGACGAGGGCACGGCAGGGCGGCTGGAAGTGTTCTTCGCGGGTGGCATTCACAGTGAACGCTCCGCGGCGATGGTCTCCGTGCTGGCCGCACCGCTGACCGCGCGAGGGGCCGCGGTCGGCATCCTCATGGGCACCGCCTACCTGTTCACCGAGGAGGCGGTCGACGCGGGCGCGATCACGCCCCTCTACCAGCAGCAGGTACGGGCCGCGACCCGCACCGCGCTGGTGCAGACCGGGCCCGGCCATGTCACCCGCTGTGTACCCAGCCCCTTCACCGAGGGCTACGGGCAACGTGCGGCGCGGCTGCGGGCCCAGGGCGTCCCCGACCGGCGTGTCTGGGAGGAACTGGAGCGGCTCAATGTGGGGCGGCTGCGGACCGCCAGCAAGGGAGTCGAGCGCGACGCGGCCGGTGCGCTGGTACCGGTCGGCGAAGAGCGCCAGCTCACCGAGGGCATGTTCATGGCCGGTGAAGTGGCCATGTTGCGCTCGGCCACCACCACCATCAGCGCGCTGCATCACTGCGTGACCGACGGCGCGGCGGACTTCCTCGACGGGCGTCCCGACCTGCTGCGGCGCTCGGCCGCGGACGGCACGGACGCCGAACCGTCGGCTCCCGAGCCACTCGACATCGCCGTGGTGGGAATGGCCTGCATGTTCCCCCAGGCCCCGGACCTGGCCACCTTCTGGGCCAACATCCTCAGCGGCCATGACGCCATCACCGAGGTCCCGCCCGAGCGCTGGGACCCCGCCGTGCATTACGAGGAGGACGGCAGCGGCGCCACCACGTCGAAGTGGGGCGGATTCCTGCCCGAGATCCCCTTCGACCCGCTCCGCTACGGCATTCCGCCGGCCTCGCTGGGCAGTATCGAACCCGTCCAGCTGCTGTCCCTCGAAGCCGCCAAGCGGGCGTTGGAGGACGCCGGATACGGCGAGGACGGCCGGGCTTTCGACCGCTCGCGCGCTTCCGTGATCTTCGGTGCCGAGGCGGGCAGTGACCTCTCCATCGCCGCCACCCTGCGCGCGGTCCTGCCCTCGTACTACGGCAGCGTTCCCGAGGGCATACGGGAGCAACTGCCCCGGCTCACCGAGGACTCCTTCCCCGGCATGCTGGCCAACGTGATCTCCGGTCGGATCGCCAACCGGCTCGATCTGCGCGGGGCCAACTACACGGTGGACGCGGCGTGCGCCTCGTCACTGGCCGCGGTCGACGCCGCCTGCAAGGAACTCGTGAGCGGCACCAGTGATGTCGTCCTGTGCGGTGGGGCCGACCTCCACAACGGGATCAGCGACTACGCGTTCTTCTCCTCGGTGCATGCCCTCTCCCCGATCGGACGGTCGCGCGCCTTCGACAGCTCGGCGGACGGCATCGTCCTGGGGGAGGGCGTCGCCTGCGTCGTACTGAAGCGGCTCGCCGACGCCGAACGGGACGGCGACCGCGTCTACGGAGTGATCAAGGGCGTTGGCAGTTCCAGTGACGGCCGCTCGCTCGGCCTCACCGCGCCGCGCCCCGAGGGACAGCGGGCCGCCCTGCAGCGGGCGTACCGCAATGCCCGCGTCTCGCCCGCCGAGGTCGGTCTCGTGGAGGCCCACGGCACGGGGACCGTCGTGGGTGACCGCACCGAACTGACCGTCCTCAGCGAGGTGTTCGGTGAGGCGGGCGCCGAGGCGGGCGGGTGCGCGCTCGGTTCGGTCAAGTCGCAGATCGGGCACACCAAGTGCGCGGCCGGGCTCGCCGGGCTGATCAAGACGGCGCTGGCGCTGTACACCGGCGTGAGACCACCGACCCTGCACCTTGAGCAGCCGAACGCGGCCTGGCAGGAGGAGAACAGCCCGTTCGCCTTCCACACCCGGGCACAGCCCTGGACCACACCCGTGAAGAAACGTTTCGCCGGAGTGAGTGCGTTCGGTTTCGGCGGGACCAACTTCCATGTGGTGCTCGGTGCCCACGCCAAGACGCAGCCGCCGGTCCAGGGACTCCACGCCTGGCCCGCCGAGCTGTTCACCTTCCGTGGGAAGGACCTGGCCACGGCCCACCAGGCCATCGAAGACATCCTCAATGCCGCCGAGGACGGAACGTGGCGGTTGCGCGACCTCGCGCTGAGCGCCGCCCGCCGCTCCGACGCCGACCCCAGCCCCGTGCGGGTCGCGGTCGTGGCCACCGACGTCGATGGACTGAGGGCCCAGCTGCGCAAGGCCCTGGCCGGTCAGCACGACCCCGCCGGGGGAATTCACCTCGCGGCCCCGCCCCCGCCCGACGGCGCTACGCCGGCCGCCTCACAGGACCAGAAGGTCGCGTTCCTCTTCCCCGGCCAGGGCAGCCAGCGGCCGGGAATGCTGGCCGACGTCCTCATCGCGTTCCCGGAGCTCCAGCACTACCTCGAACTCGACCAGGCCCAAGCGGCCGCCCTGTATCCCCCCGCTGCCTTCGACGACGCCGCCCGGACCCGGCGCCGGGCGGCGCTCACGGACACCAGGGCCGCCCAGCCGGCTCTCGGTGTCGCGGGGCTCACCGCCCATGCGCTGCTCGGCGCCGCCGGGGTACGACCGGACATGGCGGGCGGTCACAGCTACGGGGAGCTGGTCGCGCTGTGCGCGGCCGGTGTGCTCAGTCCGCGGACGCTGCTGGAGCTCAGTACCGAACGGGCGGCGGCGATCCTCGCGGCCGCTGGTGACGAGCCGGGCACCATGGCGGCGGTCGCGGGCGACGCGCAGGACGTCGAGCACGTCCTGCGCGAGACGCGAGCTTCCCGCTCAGTCGTCGTGGCCAACCACAACTCCCCCCGGCAGACAGTGATCTCGGGCCCGACGCAGGCGGTCGAGGAGGCCGTACGACTGCTGCGCGAAGCCGGGTACGGCGCCAAGCTCATCTCGGTCTCATGCGCCTTCCACAGCCCCGTGGTGGCCGGTGCCGGGGACCGGTTCGCCGAGGCGCTCGCGAGCCGGACCGTGCGTCCGCCCGAGTTCCCGGTGTGGTCCAACCGCACAGCCGCCCCGTACGGCGACGATCCGGACGCGATCCGTGCGGAGCTCGCCGCCCAGATCGGCGCCCCTGTCGCCTTCGCCGCGCAGATCGAGGCGATGTACGAGGCGGGCGCGCGGATCTTCGTGGAGGCCGGGCCCGGACGAGTACTGACGCGGCTGGTCGCCCAGATCCTGGGTGAGCGCCCGCATAACGCCATCGCCTGTGAGCCCCACGCGGACAGCGGCCTGTACGGCTGGCTCGACGCACTGGCCCAGCTGGCCGCCGCCGGAGCACAGGTCCGTACCGCATGGCTGTTCCGAGGGCGCGACGCCGTCGACGCGGGCACGGCCGCGGCACCGACACGCCCCGGTTGGACCGTCAACGGTCAGCTGATCCGTACCGCCGACGGAGGACTCCTCCCCCATGCCCTCGCACCGGCCCGACGAGTCGTGGAACCAACAGTGACGACGAACCACCCCCATGCCGTCCCGTCGGACAGGGACGCGCTGATCTCCGAATTCCTGCGCACCAGCCGGGAGATGGTCGCCGCCCAGCGGGACGTCCTGCTGGCTCATTTCGGCACGGCACCGGCGGAGCCGACCGCCACGCCCCTGCCCCAGGACCCATTGCCGCACTACGTGGCGGCCGAGCTTTCGCCGCCCGGGCAAGAACTGGAACCGCAGTCGTCCGCCCTGTCCCCGGACGCGGCGTCGGCCGCGACCGGAGCGATCACGGAGACGGACGTGCTGCGGATGGTCCTGGAGATCATCAGCGAACGTACCGGCTATCCGGTGGACATGATCGAGCCCGACCTCGATCTGGAAGCGGATCTGAGCATCGACTCGATCAAGCGGGCCGAGATAGCGGGCGAGCTGGCCAGACGGCTGGGAGCCGGAACCTTCGCGGACGGCGCCGGCGTGGACGACGAGGAACTGGAGGAGTTGACGAGGGCCAACACGGCGGCGTCGGTGGCCAGCTGGATCGCCGGGCGGCTGGCCGCGCCTCCCGAGGCACCCCGGCCCGAGCCGGTGGACGAGCCCCCGCCCGCGGTGGAGCACGTGGAACGGGAGATGCCGCAGGAAGCCGATCCGGTCGAGGACGCCACGGTGCGCGAAGAAGCCGGAGTCGGCGAAGACACCGAGGTTGGCGAAGACACCGCGGTTGGCGAAGACGCCGGAGTCGGCGGAGACGCCGGAGTCGGCGGAGACGCCGGAGTCGGCGGAGACGCCGGAGTCGGCGGAGACGCCGGAGTCGGCGGAGACGCCGGAGTCGGCGGAGACGCCGGAGTGGGCACAACACCGAAGCGGTTCCAGTTACGGCCGGTGCTCCTGGATCAGCCCGGCGTCTCGGTGGACGACCCGTCAGCCGTGCTGGCCGGTAAGCGCTTCGTCCTGGTCGGCGACGATGACGCGAGCACGGCACAGGAAGTGGCGGCCCGGCTCGTCTCCCACGGTGCCCAGGCCGTGGCCGTCGGCCGCAAGCAGCTGCTCACAGAGGCGGACGGTCAAGTGGACGGAGTGCTGTACCTCGACTCCCTCACGCCCTCACGGCCGGTGCTGCCGTGCGCGTTCCCCGTGTTCCAGGCCGCCCTCGGGCGCCGTCCGCGGTGGCTGTTCGCGGTACGGCCCGCGGTCGGCGACTTCCCGAGTCTGACCGGGCTGAGGTCGGCAGGGTTGCACGGCTTCTTCCGCACCGTCGCACGTGAGTATCCGCAGACCGTCGCACGGGTCATCGACCTCGGCGACACCAGTCCCCCGGCCGTCGCCGACGCTCTGCTCGCCGAGCTGCTCAGCCCTGAACCAGCGCCTGTCGTCCTGCGCACGGCCACCGAACGGCACGGCCTGGAGCTGACGGAAGCGCCACTCGCCACCACCGGTACCGGACCCATCGGCGAGGGAGCCGCCGTGGCCGCCGCTCTCGGGCTCGACCGCGAGGCAGTCGTCCTGCTCGTCGGCGGGGCCCGGGGCATCACAGCACGGCTCGCCACCCAGCTCGCCTGGATCTCCCGGTGCCGTATCGAACTGCTCGGCAGGACACCCGCCCCGGCCGACGCCGAGGATCCGGTGACGGCCGCGGCCCGCACCCCCGCCGAGCTGCGCACGGTGCTCGCCTCACGCGCGGTCGACGGTGCCAGGCCCGCCGACATCAACCGCGAAGCCGAACTGATCCTGGCCCAGCGTGAGATCAGCGCCACCTTGGAAGAGCTCGCCGCTTGCGGCAGCGAGGCGCGCTACCGCTCGGTGGACGTGCGGGAGCCGGACGCGTTGATCCAAGCGGTGAAAGAGATCCATGCCGAGCACGGCCGCCTCGACGGCGTGGTCTACGCCGCCGGCGTGATCGAGGACCGGCTGATCACCGAGAAGACCGCCGAGTCCTTCCACCGTGTGTTCGAGACCAAGACGATGGGCGCCGGAGCACTGCTCTCGGCGCTGAAGGAACTGCCCGAGGGGCCGTCGTTCACGGTCCTGTACGGCAGCGTCTCCGCCGTACTCGGCAACCGCGGTCAGGCCGACTACGCGGCCGCCAATGACGCCCTGGAGAGCCTCGGCGGCACCTGGGCCGCCCGCACCGGACGCCGGGCGCTGACCGTGCACTGGGGTCCCTGGGCGCCGTCCGACGGGCACACCGGCATGGTGAGCCCCGAACTCTCCCGGGAGTACGCCCGACGCGGGGTCGGCATGATCGACCCGGACGAGGGCACCGCGGCCCTCCTGCGCGAACTCGCCTGGGGCGACCCAGCCGCCGGAGCCGTCGTCTACATCTCCTCGGGCTGGTGACCATGACGAACGGCATGACCGCTCAAGAGCTGCCGCCGGTGGCCATCGTGGGGATGGCGGTGCTGCTGCCCGGCGCCCCCGACCTGGACACCTACTGGCGAAACCTGCGCGACGGCGTGGACGCGATCACCGACGTACCGGAGGAGCGGTGGGACGCGGAGTTCTATCGCCCCGGCTCCGAGGCCGGCCCGGCCGCCGCCCACCAGGTGTACTGCCGGCGCGGCGGTTTCGTGGACGGTCTGGCCGAGGTGGAGGTCACCCGGTTCGGCATCATGCCGAACTCGGTGGCCGGCACCGAACCCGACCAGCTCATCGCCCTGAAGGTGGCCGCCGCGGCCATCGCGGACGCGGGCGGGGAGGACCAGCTTCCCGACCGGCACCGCATCGGCGTCATCCTCGGCCGGGGCGGCTATCTCACCCCGGGTCTGGCCCGCCTCGACCAACGCGTGCGTACCGCCGGACAGCTCGTGCGCACCCTCGGTGAGCTGATACCCGACCTGAAACCGGGCCAGCTCGAACGGGTCCGGGCCGCCTTCACCGAGCGGCTCGGTCCCGACAGCCCGGAGGCGGCCATCGGCCTGGTGCCCAACCTCGCCGCCTCGCGGGTCGCCAACCGCCTCGATCTGCGGGGACCCGCCTACACCGTGGACGCCGCGTGCGCGTCGTCGCTGGTCGCGGTCGATCAGGCGGTGCGCGAGCTCGCGGCGGAGCGCTGCGACCTGATGCTCGCGGGAGGTGTGCACCACTGCCACGACATCACGCTGTGGAGCGTCTTCTCCCAGCTGCGCGCGCTCTCGCCCAGCCAGCGGATCCGCCCCTTCCATCGGGGTGCGGACGGCATTCTGATCGGTGAGGGCACCGGCGTCGTGGTCCTCAAGCGCCTCGCCGACGCCGAGCGTGACGGTGACCGGATCTACGCCGTCATCCGGGGCACCGGTGTGGCGAGCGACGGCCGTGCCGCCGGTCTCGTCACCCCCGATCCCGGTGGCCAGGCCCGCGCCCTGCACCAGGCGTGGCAGGCGGCTGGGCTCGATCCGGCCCAGCCTGGCTCGATCGGCCTCCTGGAGGCCCACGGCACCGCGATCCCCGCCGGCGACGCCGCCGAACTCACCACCCTGGCCGATGTGTTCGGCCCCGCGGACGCCCGCGACGCGACGAGCGGCGACCGGGCCGTGATCGGTTCGGTGAAATCGATGATCGGCCACACGATGCCGGCCGCCGGAGTGGCGGGTCTGGTCAAGGCCGCCCTCGCCGTCCACCACCGCACACTCCTGCCGACGCTGCGCTGCGACGATCCGCACCCGGCACTCGCGGCCACCCGCTTCCGTACGCTGGACGAAGCGGCTTCCTGGGACACCACCGCGCAGCAGCCGGTCCGCCGGGCGGCCGTCAACGCCTTCGGGTTCGGCGGCATCAACGCACATGTCGTCCTGGAACAAGCACCCGGCGACTGGACGCGGACCTCCGGTGCGCTGGTGCCGCATCGGGCGACCGCGGCCGCCGGCACCGCCGCGGTCACGGTCACCGAGCCGGAGCGGGTGCTCATGCTCGCCGCCGACAGCGGTGAAGACCTCGCCGCCCTGTTGGACGCCGACAATTCCGCCGTGCTCGCCTCGGGCCTTGATCCGGAACGTACACACGCGGACGCGGGGCCCGTCCGCCTCAGCGTCGTCGCCCCGAACGCCAAGCGGCTCGCTCTGGCGCGACGAGCGGTCGCCAGGGGCCGCGCCTGGCACGGCCGCAGCGACACCTGGTTCCGGCCCCGCCCCCTGCTCGGGGACGGCGACGGGAAGCTCGCCTTCGTCTTCCCGGGGCTCGAAGCCGACTTCTCGCCCCGCGTCGACGATGTCGCCTCCCACTTCGGCCTGCCGGGCGTCCCGGTACCCGCTGGTCGGTCGCGTGAACACGATCAGGTCCTGGATGCCGGCATGCACGGATTCGGTGTCGTCGGCACCAGCCGTCTGCTCCACGCCGCCATGCACCGCATGGGCATCGTGCCGGACGCGGTGGCCGGGCACAGCATCGGCGAGTGGACGGCCATGACCGCGGCCGGGATGTACTCCTGGGACGAGGTGGACGACTTCATGGCCTCGTTCAATCCCGACACGGTGACCGTCCCGGGGCTGGCCTTCGGCGCCATCGCGGCGCCCGCGCAGCGTGTGCAGGCCGCGCTCGACGACGGATGGGCGAAGGCGGGGCTCCTGCTCTCCCATGACAACTCGCCCAGCCAGTCGATGGTGTGCGGGCCGGGAGGGGCCGTGGAGGGAATCGTCCGTTCCTTCCGCGCCCGGGGTGTGCTCTGCCAGGTGCTGCCCTTCCAGTCGGGCTTCCACACGCCGATGCTCAAGCCCTACCTCGGGCCCATCAAGAAGGCGTCGAGCCGGTTCCGGCTCCATCCGCCGGCCGTCCCCGTCTGGTCCGGGACGACCGCGGCCCCCTTCCCGGAGGGCGAGGCGGCGGTGCGTGAGCTGTTCATCCGGCATCTGCTGGAACCCGTACGCTTCCGGCAGCTCATCGAAGCCATGTACGCGGCAGGCCACCGCACTTTCGTGCAGGTGGGCCCCGGCCGGCTCAGCTCTCTCATCGGCGACACTCTCAGTGGCCGCGACCACCTGGTCATCGCCGCCAACTCGCCGCAGCGCCAGGGTGTCGCCCAGCTCCGCCGGGTGGCGGCCGCCCTGTGGGCGGGCGGCGCCGCGGTCGCACCCGCTCTGTCAACGTCCGCGCAACCGGCCGGTACGGGCCAGGGGGTCGCCCAAGGCCGGGAGGAACGGCCACCGGTGCGGCTCGAACTGGGTGGGGCGCTGGTCTCACTCGGTGGGCGGGCCGGTGCCGAGCTGGGCGCCGAACTGGGTATCGGCGCCTCGGCCGGCCGGGAGCCGGTCACGGCCGGCGCATCGCCCCTGGACGCGCTCGCCGGGCATTCTTCGGCCGCGGCCGAACTGAACGCCCTGCTGCGTGACACCGCGGACGCCGCCGCCGCGCTGATCACCGCGAGCCGCCGCCCCGCAGCCCCGGCCGCCCTCAGGCCCGGCGACTCCCCCAGGGCGCCGCGTCCCGCGCCGGGCGCGCCGGCCCTTCCGGCACCGCGGCAAGCCGACCCTTCCGAAGGCACGCCGGCCCCTCCCGCACCGCGGCAGGCCGCTCCCTCTGCAGGCACATCGGCCCGGCCGGTGCCGACGGCTCGGGGCGACCGGGGGCCGGAGTGGCGCGGCACCGTCCGAGTCTCCACCGACACGATGCCGTACCTGCGCGACCACTGCTTCTTCCGGCAGCGGGCGGACTGGCCCGACATGGCCGACCGGTGGCCGGTCGTCCCGGCCACCACGATCGTTCACCACATCATGGACGCGGCGCAGCAGGCGGCGGCACCGGGGATGCGAGCGGTCGCTGTGCACGGGGCCCGTTTCGAGGAGTGGCTGACCGCCTCACCGCCCGTCGACGTGCCCGTGACGGTCACGCCGGCGGACGACGGCGCGGACCGCGTCGCGGTGTCCTTCGGCCCCCGGGCGCACGCCGTGGTCGAACTCGCCGACCGGTTCCCCACCCCGCCCGCCACCCGATGGCGAACGGACCCCGCGTCCGAATCAGCGGCGCCCACCCACGCGGCGGCCCACCTCTACAGCGAACGCTGGATGTTCCACGGGCCGGCGTTCCAGGGGGTCTCCGAGCTGATCGCGACCGGCGAAAAGCACGTACGGGGAGTGATCACCACACCGTCGGCCCCCGGTGCCCTGCTGGACAACGTGGGTCAGATCATCGGGTACTGGATCATGGCGACCCGCACCGAGCGCACGGTGGTGTTCCCTGTGCAGATACGGCACATGCGGTTCCACGGGCCGCATCCGCGCCCGGGGACCAAGGTGGAGTGTCTGGTGAGGATCACTTCCCTCACCGATACCACGCTCGAGGCCGATGTACAGCTGACCGTCGCGGGCACGGTGTGGGCGGAGCTCACCGGCTGGCAGAACCGTCGCTTCGACAACGATCCGCAGACCAGGCCCTTCGAGCGGTTCCCCGAGCGCAACACCCTGGCCGAGGCCCGGCCCGGTGGCTGGTCCCTGCTCCATGAGCGGTGGCCCGATCTCGCCTCGCGCGAGCTGATCATGCGCAGTGCGCTCAGTGGTGAGGAGCGCTCCGAGTACGCGCGACGTGCCCCTCGCGGCCGCAGGCAGTGGCTGCTCGGCCGGATCGCGGTCAAGGACGCCGTACGGCAGTGGCTCTGGGAGCACGGGGAGGGCCCTGTCTTCCCCGCGGAGATCCGCGTGCACAACGACGCATCGGGGCGCCCCTATGTCACCGGCCTGTACGGCCGGGAACTGCCGCCGCTGGAGGTCTCGCTGGCCCACTGCGCGGAGACGGGGGTCGCGATCGTACGGCCGCCCACCAAACTCGGCCCAGGACCGGGCATCGACATCGAAGAAGTCGTCGAGCGCGACGCGCAGATGCTGACCACCGCGCTCACCGACGCCGAACTCAAGCTGCTGCGCGCTCAGTGCGCCGCCAGCGGTGAGTCCGAGGCGCTGTGGTTCGCACGGTTCTGGACCGCGAAGGAAGCGGTCGCCAAGGCGGAGGGAACGGGACTTGGCGGTCGTCCCCGGGACTTCATCGTGGTCGAGGCGACGGCCGACCGGCTGATGGTTCTGGGGCGGCACGAGCACGCCTACACGGTGCGCTGCGAGCGGGCGGGCAATCCCCCGCGGCTCCCGAGCAGAGAGTACGTCGTGGCCTGGACCACGGGCACGGCGGAGGCAGAGGAGAACGGTCGATGACCACATTCGAAGGGCAGCCGTCGCGAGGCAACCTCGTGCGCGAGGACGAGTTGTCGGTACTCGCCGGCATCACGGACATGCTCAGGACGATCCTCGACGAGACGGAGGACCAGGGCGAGCCCGAGTACGGCTTCGAGACCGTCGAGATCGAGATGGAGACCCGGTTCCACCGCGATCTGGAACTGGAGAGCATCGACCTGGTCACTCTCGCGGGTCTCTTGAAGGACCGGTACGGCGACCGGATCAACTTCGCCGAGTTCCTCGCGGACATGGAGTTCGAGGAGATCATCGAACTCACCGTCGGCAGGCTGGTCGAGTACGTCGTGCGCAGTCTCGGGGCCGCGGAGGTGGACTGACGCATGGCGATGATCGACGTCGGTGACATCCGGCTGCACGTACAGAGGGTGCCCCCCAAGGGGCGCCGGCCGGCCGTCGCCACCGCCGTACTCGTCCACGGCATGCTCACCGACAGTCTGGCCAGCTACTACTTCACCCTGGCGCCGTCGTTCGCGCAGGCCGGCATCGACGTCGTGATGTACGACCTGCGAGGCCACGGCCGCAGCGAACGCCCGGACAGCGGATACACCCTCGACTACAACCTCAACGACCTGGACACCCTGCTCGAACGGCTGGATGTGACCGGCCCGGTCCACCTCGTCGGCAACTCCTACGGTGGCACGGTGGCGTTCAGCTATGCCGTACGCCGTCCGGAACGCGTGGCGAGCCTCTCCGTCATCGAGTCCAGTCCGGCGACCCCTGAGTGGGCGGCCAACTTGGGCGTGGGCATGCGCCAGTGGGCGGCCAGGATGGAGAAGGAAGAAGCCGCCGTACTGGCCTGGATCACCGCGAATCGCGGCCACCACAAGGCCCGCCAGGCCAAGCGCGCGGCCCGGCTGGTACAGGCCACGACCATCGTCCGTGACATTCCGGCCAGCCGGGTGCTGACCGAGGACCAGATTCGGTCGGTGCGCTGCCCCGCGCTCTTCATCTACGGCGGCGAATCGAGCCTGGTCGAACAGTCACCGTGGCTGAAGTCCCTGCTGCCGGACTACCGGAGCGTCGTGGTACCGGGGCATGAGCACTCCGTGCTGATCGAGGCTCCCCAAGCGGTGGGGGCCCACATTCTCTCCCTGATCCATGAGGTGGCCGAGGCGGGAACTCCGGGCACGGCAGCGGGGACGGATGCCCCATGAGCAGATTCCTGTTCGTCGTACCGCCCCTGGTCGGCCACATCAACCCGACCGTGGGGGTGGCGGCCGAACTCACCGCGCGCGGGCATCAGGTGGCCTGGGCGTCCGCCGGTCACGGGCTCGTGCGGCGGCTCGCGGGGGACGAGGCGCTGGAGTACGCGTGCACGGGGCCGTTGCTGGGCTCGGGTGACGCGGTGCGGCCTCCCGATCTCCGGGGTCCCGATGCGCTGAAGTTCCTGTGGGAGGACTTTCTGATACCTCTCGCCGAGGCGATGGCTCCCGGGGTGAGGGCGGCCGTCCGGGATTTCCGCCCGGATGTGATCGTCGCCGACCAGCAGGCCGTGGCCGGCGGACTGGTTGCGGAGCAGCTGGGCGTGCCGTGGGCCACGTCGTCGACCACCACGGCCGAGTTCGCGTTCGACGACGCCCTGGCGGGCATGCCCAAGATCGCGGCATGGATCGACGCGCTCCTGAAGGACCTGCGTGTCCGCATGGGGGCCACGTCCGGTACCGCCGACCCGCGGTTCTCCCCCCACCTGGTGCTCACGTACAGCACCCCGGAACTCATCGGCCCCGGCGCCAGGATGGACGGCCGGATCCGTTACGTGGGTCCCTCGATCGCGGCCCGCCCCGCCGCACCTGGCTTCCCCTGGGACTGGCTCGACGCCCGCGCCACCGTGCTGGTCACTCTGGGCACCGCCAACACCGACGTCGGGGCCCGTTTTCTCGGCGAGTGCCTGAGCGCACTGCGCCACCGCGCGGAGGGGTTGCAGGCGGTGATCGTCGATCCGGGGAACGCGTTGGGCGGCATGGCCCCGGACGACAAGGACGTGCTCGTCCTTCCCTCCGTCCCCCAACTCGCTCTGCTTGAACGGGTCGACGCCGTCGTCTGCCATGCCGGGCACAACACCGTGTGCGAGGCCCTCTGGCACGGCGTTCCGCTCGTGGTGGCCCCCATCCGCGACGATCAGCCGGTGGTGGCCGGTCAGGTGACCGGTGCGGGAGCGGGCATCAGGGTCAGGTTCGGGCGGGCCACCGCCGCCAGACTGGGTGCGGCGATCGACGCCGTGCTCCACGAGCCCGGCTACCGTGCCGCGGCCGACCGGATCCGTACGGCGTTCCGCGCCGCGGGCGGCGCCCGTGCGGCCGCGTCCCACCTCGGACAACTGGCTGCCGCCGGGACCTTGGCGAAGGCGCCATGGGTTTCCTGAGCCAGCCTCTGTGCTTCCGGGGATGTCTTGGTGACCTTCTGCCGGGCGATGAAAGCTCTCACGACCGTGGCGACGCACGCCTCCCGCACGCGCACACCCGCGATGCGGCGCCACCCAGCGTTTCACCGCCGACGCTGCGCACCGGGATCATCGCCGGGGCCTGCGCCGTCACGGTCCTGTGGGCGGTGCAGGTGGAGACGTCCGTCCGGCTGGACGCACTGTTCGCCACCTGTGCGCACTTCAGCGGACTGCTTTCCGGGTACGGCGTACTGGTCATGCTGCTGCTCATGGCGCGGGTGCCGGCCATCGAGCACGGTGTCGGCGCCGACCGGCTCGCCCGGTGGCACGCCCTCGGCGGGCGCTACGTCTTGTCGCTGTGTCTCGGGCACGCTCTGCTGGCCCTGTGCGGCTATACCGCGCACACCGGCACTGACGTCCACACTGCCTGCGTCCACCTCTTGGCCTACCCCGCGGTCGCGGCGGCCGCCGCCGGGACGGCGCTGCTACTGCTGGTGGGCGTGGCATCCGCACGCCGCATACGGCACCGCGTGGGTCACGACGCCTGGCGGGGGACGCACCTCTTCGCCTACCTCGGTGCGGCCCTTGCCTTCGCCCACCAGCTGGCTGGCCCGGACATCGCGAGCAGCGCGCTCACGGTCTGGCTGTGGGCGATGATGTACGCGGCTGTCGCCGTCCTGCTCACTTGGTACCGGGTCGTCGTGCCGGTACGGCAGGCGCTGCGGCACAGCCTGCGCGTGGTCGACGTCCGAGCCGAGGCTCCCGGCGTGGTCTCCATTGTCATGCGGGGCGCCGACCTGGATCTGCTCCGGGCCGAGGCCGGTCAGTTCTTCCGCTGGCGGTTCCTGGCCCCGGGGCTGTGGCGGACCGCGCTTCCCTTCTCCCTGTCCGCACCCGTACGGGACGACACCTTGCTCGACTTTGCGGAGAATCGTGATCTTGAACAGATAGTGGCTTCCCTGTTCGGGTGAGCCCGCTGAGTGGCTTGCGGAACGTCAGGCTGAACGTGAAGAACCATCAGCGGTGTTGATCCAACCGCCTCGAAGCGAGGAAGTTGCCGCTGATGGTTCCGGGGATGACGTTACCGGCGTCGTTGCTGCTTGTTCTGCAGGTCACTCGTCCGTGTTTCACGAAGCATTCGTTCGAGACGTTCTGCCATCTGGTGGCCGGGATGGCCGCGCAGACGGGGCGGCGTACGGTCACCGGGATGCTGACGGGGGCGGGACTGTCGCGGCTGTGGCCGCACCGCAGGGCCCACGCCTTCTTCTCTGAGGCCTCGTGGGATCCCGACCAGCTCGGCCTGCGCCTGGCCCGAGCCGTGGTCGAAGCCCTGCTCCCAGCGGACGCGCCGATCCTGGCTGTCGTCGACGACACCCTGCTGCACCGGGTCGGCAGGAAGGTCTTCGGGGCGCTGTGGGCGCATGACGGCTCCGGGCGGGGCAAGGACAAGCTCGGGTTCGGCAACACCTGGGTCATCTGCGCGGTCGTGGTCCGCCTGCCCTTCCTCGCCAAGCCGGTCGCTGTGCCGGTGGCCGCCCGGCTGTGGCGGGGCAAGGCCACCGCCTCCCGCACCGACCTGGCCCTGGAGATGGTCCACGACCTGGCCGCGCTCTTCCCCGGCCGCACTCTCCACGTCACCGGCGACGCTGCCTACCACTCCGGCAAGGTCGCCGACCTGCCCCCGTCGGTCACCTTCACCACCCGACTCCCGCGCAACGCCGCCCTGTCCGCGCCGACCCCGCCCAAGACCAACAAGCGGGGACGGCCCCGCAAGAAGGGCAGGGCGCTGGGCTCACTGACCGCGATTGCCCAGACGGCGACATGGCGCCTTGCCGTCGTGGAGCGTTACGGGCGCATGGAGTTCGTGTGGATCACCGAGAGGGAATGCCTGTGGTACGGAGCCTTCAAGGACCTCCCGGTCCGCCTCGTCCTGATCCGCGACCTGAACTCGACCCGCCCGTACGACCTCGCTCTGATCAGCACCGACCTGGTCAGTCCCGCCGACGACCTCATTGAACGGTACGGCACGCGCTGGCCGATCGAATCGATCTTCGAGCACATGCGCCAGGATCTCGGCGTCGGCCAGGCCCGCAACCGCACCCGGCGCGCGGTGGAGCGCACCGTCCCCTTCGGCCTGGCCGTCTACACCATCGTCGTCCTCTGGTACGCCGCCCACGGGCACCACCCCGCCGACATCGCCGACCGGCGCGCACGACAGCCCTGGTACGCGACGAAGGCGACCCCGGCGTTCAGCGACATGGTGATCAAGCTTCGCCGGACGATCATCGCCGCCCGCCATATTCACAACCCTGCAGGTCAACCCGGTCCCGATGAAATCGCCGCGGTCATCCGCGCCTGGGAAGCAGCCGCGGCGTAGAGCCCGCCACCCCAAGATCACCATTCGCTACAAACACGAGCACCTTGCGCATCACGGTAAAAGCGCTCGGCGACCACACGCGGCGGATCCAGCGGCTGCGGCCCGGCCCGAGGGTGCTGGCCACCGGGCCGTTCGGCGCGATGACCGCGCACCGCCGCACCCAGCGCAAGGCGCTGCTGCTCGCCGGCGGCGTCGGCATCACGCCCATGCGGGCACTGTTCGAGAGCCTGCCCGGCGGTCCGGGTGACATCACCCTCCTCTACCGCGCCTCCCACGCCGGCCAGCTGGTGCTGCGCGAGGAACTGGAGCGGATCGCCGCCAGTCGGCAGGCGGGACTGCATTACCTCCTCGGCCCGGGCGACGGCCCCTTCGACCCACTCGCGCCTCAGGCGCTGCGCGACCTGGTCCCCGATATCGCCGAACACGACGTGTACTTGTGCGGGCCGCCAGGGATGGCGCAGGCGGCGACAGCCGCGCTGATCCGCTCAGGTGTGCCGGAGTCCCGCATCCACACCGAGCGGTTCACGTTCTAGGAACGCGGACAGACGCGGACAGCACACCGGAGGTGGACCATGGCCAGACATCGCAAGTCCAGAAGGACCGCGCCCTCCCTCGACGGACGGCGCCGTTTGGTCGCGAGCGGCCTGTTCGGCGCCAGTGCCCTTGCCGCCACGGCTCTGACCTTGATGGTGGCGCCCAAGGCCCCTCCGGCCCCGGACCGCGCCCCGCCGGACACCATGACCGTCCCGGATGCCCAGGCCGCGCCCTGAGCTTGGTTCATCACCTCACATGCGCACCGGCGGAAGCGACAAGGACGGGCGGTGCGCCGTAACCGAGGACAAGGCCGGCGGCGTCGGTGCCTCAGGTGACAGGCCCAGCGACCCACGCCCCTTCCTTCGTCCGGAATACGGCTTACCAACATTGCCCCGCGGCCACGGGACAAACGAGACGTGACAATGACATGGAGCAAGAGGGCCACGACGGGGATGCTGCTCACCACGGTGTCGCCGGCCGGTGCCGGCAGCGCGCGGGCAGACGTGCACGCGGCGGGGACTGACAGCTGGTACCGCATCGAGAACGCCGCATCCCACCTCTACCTCAGTGCCCTGGACAGAAACGGGGCCCTCAGAGCACAGCAGCCGAACCGTACCGGAGGCCAGGACTTCCGGCCGACGCGTGCGACGAGGTGGCCGCGCTACTGCGGGCCCCACTCACCGAACCGCCCGGCCCGGAGCTGCCGCGTTGGGCACGCCGGCAGCAGCCGAAGAACCGGCGGAAGAAGCGGCGGTGAGCGGGGCCGCTTTCGTCACTGAGCCTCTTTCATCCTGTGGTTCAGGAGTGAAAAGGGCTGGTCAGGAGCGGTGACGCGGCGAAGCCCCTCGTCGTTGGTGTGGTGATCTCACTCAACACGCCGACGGCCGGGGGGCTTCGTTGGTTCCGTATCCTTCCACGCTCGACGTCCCGCACGAGCTCGTTGAGCATGTCTCGTGGCTCATCTACGCCCGAAGGCGTGAACTGAACTCGCCCTGGCGGAAGTTGGGCTGCTTCAAGCAGGCTCTCCTTGCACTGGCTCATCTGCGGAAGAATGAGACGTTCGCGCAGGTGGCCGCCGCGTTCGAAGTCTCAGAAGCGACCGCGTGGCGGTACGTCGACGAGACCATCGAGGTTCTGGCCGCGTGGGCCCCAGGTCTGCACGAGGCCCTGGTGGGCCTGGGCGAGGGCGACTTCGTCGTCGTGGACGGCACGTTGATCCCGACAGACCGCATCGCGGCGGACGAGCCGTACTACTCCCAAAAGCACAAGAAGCATGGCATGAACGTGCAGGTCATCGCCCATCCGGACGGCACGCCCCTGTGGTTCTCGCGGGCCACACCGGGGCGGACGCACGACCTGACCGCCGCGAGAGCCCACGGAATCGTCCAGGCATGTCTGACCCGGCAGATCCTCATCCTGGCCGACCGGGCTTATCAGGGCGCCGGCGCCACGGTGCGCACCCCCTACTACCACCACCGCGAACAACCAGAGCACTACCAGCAGTACAACCGCGACCACACCCGCCTCCGCGCTCCCGGCGAACGCGCCTTCGCCCGCCTCAAGCAGTGGCGCATCTTCCGCAAGGCCCGATGCTCAACGAACCGCATCGGCCGGACCGTCGCCGCAGTGCACACCCTGCTGACCTGCGACTATTCAGGATGAAAGAGGCTCACTGACGCATCCTGGGTCATTCGTAATGCATAAGGTGTGATCGGAACGATCACGCCCGTCAGGGCGGCGGTTGTGCATCCCCGGCCTCACCGAGGACGGGGGTGTGCAGCCATGCGGAAGTTCGGCGGACGTGACATCTCTTGCAACTCGGAGCCCGGGTCACTCCTGGGTGGTCCTGCCGTCCTCCTGCTGGTACTGCGCGAGGGTCTTCTGCAGGCAGGCCGCGAGGTCCTGGAGGTGGGGGGCAGCGCGCGCTCCATCGGCGTCTCGCCGCGCTCGGCGGATGCGGGCCTCTTCCTCGTCGAGCTGCTTGTCGAGCGACTTGGGGTGCGGGTCGAACCGCACGAGCAGCCACGCGGATGCGCGCCAGTCGGCCGCCAGCGGATGCGCTTCTCGCTGCGGTGTTCGCCGGTGACGGGGTCGGTCCACGTCCGGTGAGTCTCGGAAACGACCGCGCCGCGGGCTGCCTCCTCGATGTGGCCGTGTGCGCGGACCACCGCGGCGGCGCGGGCCCGGGTCACCCTCGCGTAGAGGGAGGCGTACGGGTTGGGGGAGTCGCCGTCCAGGAGGCCGCCGTGCTCGCTCTCGACAGCGTCCTCTCCGAGTGCCATCCAGCGCAGGAACGTGGACCTTCCGATCCCGGCCGCGTCGGCGGCCTGCTTCACCGGGAGGCCGGCGGCCGTGGCCCGGGTCAGCAAATCCATCCTCGCCGGGGTGAGCAGGGTCGGGCGGCCCTTCCGGCGAGGCTTCCGGCGGGCGGGCTGAGTGATGTTCGTGTAGTCATGGGCGCGGACCGTACGCACGGCGGTCGCTACCGTCGCGGGCTTCCCGGGACTTCTCGGACCGTCCCTACGCGCGCGGGATACCGGATCACGCGCTTGCGTCTCGGCCTGTGTCCATGCACACGTGTGCACGGGCACGCGTGGCCTCCTCACTTCGGTCCCGCTTGGCGCAACGCTCGGGCTCCGAGGTGGAAACCAACCGCACCGTCTCAGTGATTCGCGCCACATGCTTCGGCAGGCGAAGGATGGCCGCGTCACCGTTCATGTGCCGTGCCGGGCGCGCAGGCCTCGTTTTTGACAAGAGGCGTATAAATTTCCCGCCGCCCGCCTTTTCTCGTTCTGGGATTCTTGATGTGACCGGGAACACGCCGGTTTCTGCATAACGAAGCGAATTGCCAAGTCACTGGACTTTCGCACCCGCTAGATGTTCCCCTGTGTCGACAAGCAGGTGTTACCCGGGGTATCCAGCCTCCGGTCAGTCACTGATGCACTGTCATGAAATATCGCGAGGATGCACCGTCGCATACGACCGAGGCAGAGTTGTTACTTCACTTGAACTCGGCGGTCGCCTGAATAATCCAAACACAGGAGGGTGAGATAGTTGGCACGGCACAAGAAGGCACGTAACACGCTGACCGCTAAGCAGAGGCGAGCAGTCAGGGCGGGCATCCTGGCCGCTCCCATTTCTGCAGGCTTCATGCTGACCACTGCAGCAAATGCATCGGCTGATGAATCCCTACCACCGGCCCAGTCGGGTCCTACATTTGAGGATCGCCAGAAGCACTTCGGCGATCAGAATTTCTGGACGAATCCTCTCTGGTGGCACCAAATAAACGATCCGTCGCTCAGCTCCTTTACGCAGCAGAGCAAGCTCAACAACCCGACCGGCCAGGACAAACCGTCACTGATCAAGGACGGCGTAGACTGGTCGAATGACGGCTGCACCGCAGGTGGACAGGCTGCCAATCGGGCGTGTGTTCGCCATGACGCCAACACTCGCACCCTTCAGCACTATCCGGGCTACTGGAATGAATTCAATTACCGGCATGCCACCCAGGATCAGTTTGATAGGGATCTCGACCAGGAGGTGAAGGACGAAAACATCGGAGGGCCCAGAAAGCAGGTTTACCTGGCTGGCACCTATGCCGCGTCAGACATCCCTGGTATTTTCCCGGACTGGCACGGCGGCAAGCAGGAATATATCAGGCTGACGCCATTCGATGGAGAAATAAATCAAGGCAAAATAGCCCTGGCGATGAATGCGCTGGGTCAGCAGCACCCGGATTGGACCACCGAACAGAAGCGAAGTTACGTTCAGGATCTGGCGACGAAAATGTCTGCCGGTTCAACCGATCCAAACGCTTGGCAGGATTTTGTATTACCTGCCGCCCAAAGCATCCTACAGTATGACAAGGACAACCACGGATCAACATATCAGGTGGAGTCTTTCCTGAAGGAGCATGGGGTGCAGGATGGCGAGAGACTCAAAACACTCATTGGCGAGGCCAAAACCGACAGGGTGTCAGCATCGCAGGTTTACAACGGAATTCTGCAGGAGGCGAATAACCACCAGGCTGACCCGGCTCCGACCGCCGCAGCACAGAACGACCAGACCGTGAAACAGACCATCGGCCAGGTGGCACAGACCCTCAACCAGCCCCAGGCCTGGGCCCAAGCGAATAACCACCAGGCTGACCCGGCTCCGACCGCCGCAGCACAGAACGACCAGACCGTGAAACAGACCATCGGCCAGGTGGCACAGACCCTCAACCAGCCCCAGGCCTGGGCCCAAGCGAATAACCACCAGGCTGACCCGGCTCCGACCGCCGCAGCACAGAACGACCAGACCGTGAAACAGACCATCGGCCAGGTGGCACAGACCCTCAACCAGCCCCAGGCCTGGGCCCAAGCGAATAACCACCAGGCTGACCCGGCTCCGACCGCCGCAGCACAGAACGACCAGACCGTGAACCAGACCATCGGCCAGGTGGCACAGACCCTCAACCAGCCCCAGGCCTGGGCCCAAGCGAATAACCACCAGGCTGACCCGGCTCCGACCGCCGCAGCACAGAACGACCAGACCGTGAAACAGACCATCGGCCAGGTGGCACAGACCCTCAACCAGCCCCAGGCCTGGGCCCAGCCCCAGGACCAGCCAGCCCCCGCCCCGGCAGGCTTCAACAACGGCGAGTCCAGCGGCTTCGGCACCACCAGCGGTGGTCCCGTCACCGGCATGTGAGGTGATCGCCGCTATAAATTTCCGAGCCCTTGTGGGGCGTCGAGCGACGCCCCACAAGGGCTGTCTTGAGACGGTGTCATACTCATCACAGGCCTTCGCGGGACTTCTCGGACCATCGCTACGCTCGCGGGATACCGGATCACCGCGCTTGCGTCTCGGCCCTCCGTGGTGCGGTAGGAGCCGACAGCGAGTTATTGCTCATTCGAACAATAGCCGCCGCCGCGTGCCCGGCCGCGCCGGTTGTCGGGGCGCCCGGGCACGGGCAGGGGCAGGCCTCTCCGGGGCGGTAACGGCCGGGAGCAAGGGTAGTGGTCACTGGGGTCAGTAACCGGGCTCAGGAACCGTGGACGAACGCCCAGCGCCGGTGCACGGCGGCAGTGCATGCACTCGCCGTAGACGGAGTAGTCGGCCCATCCTCGGTGCGGCAGCGCGACACCGGGGCAGTTGACGCCGCGCGAGCACGACATGCTGCCGTCGCGGTGGTCCAACTGGATGCCCGAACACTCGCCGGCGACGTGCCGACGGATCGGTTGCTGGCGTACCTTGCGACGTCCCATGGGGGTCTCCTTCGCGAGCGGACTGTCCCATGTGAAACCACAACGACCGGCAGCAAGGTAGTGGTCACTGATATCAGTAACCGTCCGCCGCGCGGTCAGCTCGCCTGCCGGAAGCCGGCGAGGGCAGCGTCGATGTCGGCCTGCCGGGAGGCACGGGCGGCACGGTGTGCGGCGAGAATTTCCGCACGCCCCTCTGGCCCGGCAGTCACGGCTACCAGCTTGAGAGCAGGCTCTACCCGGGGTCTTGCATCACGGCGGCGGACAGCGAGCGCGACGTACGCCTGGAAGACTGCCGTCCCAACGACACCGTACAGCTGTGGAACTACCACCTGAGCAGCGACGGGTCCAGCATCGCCAATGTCAGACTCCCTGTCAATCCCCTCGTTGTGTGGAGAGTTTCTAGGCGGCCAGCTCCAGGGCGGAGCCGGTCCGATGCATATGTTCGTAGTCGATCGGGCTGTGGTACTCGCATACGCTGTGTAGTCGGCGGGTGTTGTAGAAGCCGGTGATCCACGTGGCGATCTTCAGCCGGGCCTCGGTACGGGTGTCGAAGGTGTGCCGGTAGATGTATTCGACCTTGAGGACGCTGTTGAATGCCTCGCTGACGGCGTTGTCGAAACATGAGCCGACGCGTCCCATGGACTGGGTCACGCCGAGACGGCGGCAGACCCGCTTGAACCGGCGGGAGACGTACTCGCTGCCCCTGTCGCTGTGAAAGATCACGCCTTTCACGTCGCCTCCGCGGGTGGCTGCGGCCATGTGCAGTGAGGCCACGACGAGTTCGGCATCGTGGCGAGCGCCCATCGCGTAACCGAGCAGGCGGCGTGAGAACAGGTCGATCACCGTGGCCAGGTAGAGCTTGCCCTCACCCGTGACGATCTCGGTCATGTCGCCGCACCAGACTTGGTCCGGGGCATCCGCGCTGAAGTCGCGGCGCACGAAGTCCGGCGCCGCGGCCCGCCTACCGGGGCGGGTGAGCCCGCGACGCCAGCGTACCTTCCGTCCGGCCAGGCCCAGCTCGGCCATGGTCTTCGCAACGGTGTTCACCGAGACGCGCCATCCCTGCCTGACGAGCGTGATCCACACCTTCGGGGAGCCGTAGGTGCCGCCCGAGGCGTCGAAGACGCGCCGGACGGCCTCGGCCAGCTGTCCGCGCCGCACTTCGCGGGCGGTGACAGGCCTGTCCTTCCACTTGTAGAACCACGACTCGCTCACGCCCAGCACCCGGCAGGACGTGGTGTGCGGAATGTTCTTCTCGGCCTTGCAGTCGCTGATCACCCCGGCCAGCCGGGCCGGGTCCGCGGCAGCTACTTCACCCACAAGGCCATGCACTGTTTGAAGACGTCACGTTCCATCTCCAGCTCGCGGATGCGCTTGTTCTTCTCGTTCATCTCCCGGCGCAGCCGCTCCAGCTCAGCGCGTTCACCCTCCCGCAGCCGGCCGCCCGAGGCGGCGGGCGCGGGCCGGTCGGAGGAGGCCGAGCCGTTCCTCCTCCAGCGTGAGACCCAGCTGTGCAGCGTCCCCGGATGCACTCCGAGATCCTCGGCGACCTCCGGGATCGGCTTGCCCGTCTCGATCACGATGCGTACAGCACCTTCACGGAACTCGGCGTCGTACTTCTGTTGCTTGGACCCCATGAACCTCAACTTCCCCTGGTATCACGGACTCCACGCTATGAGGGGAACCTCAACCGGAGCATCAGCAGCCTCCGCGCCGCCATTGAGCGAGCGATCGCACACCTGAAGGACTGGAAGATCCTCGCGACCCGCTACCGCGGCCCCCTGGCCAAGTTCCCCCTCGTCGCCAAAACCGTCACCGCCCTCACCTTCTACAAAAAGGGCTGGTGAAACCCCGTGAATAGGCCTCATGGTGCCCAGTCACCTCTGCCCGTTCCCGGACTGTGTCTCCTTGCCGGGCCAGGACGTATACGCGGGAGTGGAACGAACCACGGTCACCGCCCCGGTCTGGGAACCTCGCGAGAACGAGGAGCCCCGGTGTTCCAACTGAATCTCCCGCTTTCGCTGCTCCTCCTTGATTCTTTCCACAAAGCGCGCGAAGCGTCGGAGTCGCTCCTTCTCGGCCTCATCGGGCGCGAGTGACGAATCGACGGTCTCATATTCGTCGAGATGGAACTGTACGGCGATGTAGTGCTTCTCCAGTTCGTCTGTGGCGGTCTGGAGGTTGAACCCTCGTTCGCGGAACTTGAAGTATCCGGACAGGCCAGCGGCGACACCGACGGCTGCCGTCAGGATGGTGGCCGCTAGATTCAGAGGGCTGATCCTGTCGTCCAGGGCAATAAGGGTGGACGCAATAATCGATCCCGCGATGACAAGGACCTGAAGCGCATTGTTGACGCGCCGGTTGGTGGACGCGCGCTTGCGGTAGGACTCCATCAACTCCAGCGTGGACTCCCGGTAGAACCGCAGAGCCGTCTCGGAGTACAGCGGGAGCGCGGCTGCGGCATTTTGTTTCTCGGAGAGTGCCTGGTGAAGCTCAGAAGTCAGGTCAACGACCTTGTTGCGGTCATTCACCAGCATACTGACCGCGGCCGCCGAGGCGGCCAGCATGATGACGATACCGGCCCAACGGGTGAATTCTGGCTGCGCGGTCCAGAGCCTTACGACCGCTGTGTAACCGAGTACGCAGACCAGTGTCAGCGGACAGAGAAGAGCCAAGTAGTGCATCCGCTGGCGGAACTGCTCCGCCTTTAACGCCTGCGCAGTGCGATCGAACTCCCTGCTCTTTTCTCGGTAAGCCTGTTCCAGCGCAGTGATTTCCACTTCGGTTGAGCGCCGCACGGGATCCGTCCAGGTTGATTCAAAGCCCAGTGGATCAAGTGAAGTTGCTGGGCGTGACGAACAATGTCCGGGGACCACTACGAAATACATCGAAGTTCCTGTTGCGGCGACCCGACCGGTCACCACAGCGAACCCAAGTCCCCATGCGCGGGGAGTCTGCCACCGGTGGACTCGTCAAGTCACCTTCGCCCGTGGGAGGTTCCGTGTTCGGCATCGACTCAGCGGCTGGTCACAGGGCATTTCGAATCAAACCGGTTACCAGAGAAGATGTCACCCATCCGGAGGAATGGTCCCGCACTCACCGTCCCGGGGCGATCTCTCCGTTCGTCCTATAAGCCCAGCGCTTGGAATCCATCCGGGATTTAAAGTGGGTTACCGCGCGGGGAAGTTGCGAAGGTTTTTCAGGAATTCCAGCACGCCGTGGACAAGTCAGCTAGTCAAACTTTCGGGCTCTACTGGCCCCACACCGGACAGTCTGAGAAGCTCCTGCCCGGCCCACACAAGTCCGTTCGCGAGCAGGGCCGTCTCCATGCCGCCGCCGGCTTTGATGACCAGACGGTCTTTGCGTCCCGCCTCATCGCTTATATCCATCATTGCAAGGTTGGTCAGCACGATCTCGGCCCAGCCGCCGCCCCCTGGGCCTTCTCCCTCGGCACCGTTGATGGACACCTCAACTCCCAGCGTGGCACCGACGTTGAAGACAGCACTTGAGCATTGCAACTCGTCCATTACTCCAATATACGTACCAATCAGCAGATTGGGCTCGCGAGGCCGGAGCACCGCAGGAGGGGCCTTGGTCAGGCGGGCCGACGGGCCTGCCGCGCCTTGAGTTCTCGCGTCTTGAGCCCGATCTGCCAGCGGTAGAAGCTCATGGCCAGGGCGTAGTCCAGGCCGGCCAGGCCATCCAGGAAGCCGCGCTTGTAGAGGTAGGCGTAGGCGAAGGATGTGAGCGGCTTGAGCGGCGCCTTGTGGAACAGCTGCCCCTGGCGGGTCTTGGCCTTCCGGATGGACTCCTTCACCCGCGGATGGACCTCCAGCCACGCTTCCCAGTCCGAATACCGGTTGTGCCGGTCGAACCACGTACGCAAGGGGTCCAGGTCCTCGTGCTCGATCGGCGACTTCAGCCGCCGCACCGCCGACGCCCCGCCCTCGGCCACCGGCTGATAGTGCCCCTCCTGCTCGCCCATGCCCGGCGCGTCCAGATCGTCCAGCACCGGGAAATGGCATCGCGTACGGTCCAGCAGGGCCCGCTTGACGATGGTGTAGCCGTAGCGCAGACGCCGGCCGGCGAACCAGTAGCCCAGCGGGATGTCGAACGCTGCGGCTTTCAGTGGCTGGGAAAAGACGTACCGCAGCTCGGCCAGCAGCTCGGGGCTCATCCGCTCGTCGCCGTCGAGAAACAGCATCCAGGGCGTCCCGGGCCGTACATGGTCCAGGCACCACTGCTTCTTCTTGGGATACCTGCCGTCCCACTCATAAGGGACGACCTCAGCTCCCAGCGATCTCGCGATCTCGCAGGTGTCGTCGGTGCTGTGCGAGTCGACGACCACCACCGCCTCGACATGACCGATCACGGACCGGATGGCCGCGGCGATGTTCTCGGCCTCGTTCTTGGTCGGGATCGCCACGACGACAGGAAGTTTCATCGCCCCACGCTTCCTTTCCGCGCGACTCGGCAGCGAGTGATGCCCGGGCGAGTCTTGATCGTCATCAGGGTGCTCCCTGCATGCCGAGCTGGTAGTGCCGTGCCACCTGCTCCCGGGACAGCACACCCGGGTAGACGGCGGCCTCGTCGATCTGGCCGTTGAACAACTCGCTCGCCGGGTTGCCCGGAGCGAGCTGCCAGCCGGCCAGCCCGCCCTTCTCTCCCCCGCCCACGTGCCAGTAGCCGGTGTAGTCGGCGCTGGTGGTCACCTGCGGGTTTCCGGCCCGCAGGGCTCCGTCCACATAGAGGTGCATCCCGCCGGGTCCTTGAGTGGCGACGACGTGATGCCACTTGCCGTCGTTGAAGCCCGGATCGCTGCTGACAGTCTGGATACCACCCGCATAGGACCCGAAGACCAGACGACCACCGTTGGCCATGAAGATGTGCTTGTCGTAGTGACGGCTCCCCGCCATCCAGGTGCGGCTGTCGAAACCGATGATCTTCCCGCCGGTCGCCGAGGTCGTCTTGAACCATGCCTCGACCGAGTACGCCGCCGGCCGGGAACTGGGGCGGTCGGTGTAGGTGTACTCGTTGTCGCCGAGATAGCCGACGGCGGCACTCGACTCCGGGACTGCGCCCGGGGACAGCCCGCGGGCAGGTCCGCCGCGGTGGATTCCGCCGTGGCCACCGCTGGAGGAATCGGCGGCGAACGTGCCGGCCGTCTCCTCGAACCGCCAGTAGAGGTCAGCCCCGTCGGCGACGACCTGCTGCGCGTATGGATCCGGCGTCGCAGCCACCGTGACCTTGGCGGACGCCGACTTGGCGCTGGTGTTGGTGCCGTCGCTGGCGGTGATCCGGTAGGTGTACGTAGCACCGGGAGTGACGTCGGTGTCGGTGAACGTCAGCTGCGGGCGCTGCCACAACAGCGACGAGCCGGAGACCGTATGGACCGGCTTGTCCGAGCCGTTGCGGTAGACGCGGTAGGTCAGATCACGGTCGTCCAGGTCGAGGCTGGACTGCCAGCGCACATCGACCTCGCCCGGCCGCGTGCTGGACACGCTCGTCTGCGGCACCGACGGCGCACCCGTATCCGGATGGTTCGCGAACCTGGTGAGACCCTGCTGCGGCTTGCCCTGCACCGTGGTGAACTCGCCGCCCACCCACAGGTAGTCGGTGTCGTCCTTCGACGCGGTCGTCATCACCCGCGGCCCGATCAGCTCACCGAGGCCGTCATTGGTGTCGGGGAACCAGCCCAGCAGCGACGGGCCGTCCACCGACTGAGCGAGCAGATGCTGACGTTCCCACAGTTCGGGGAGCTCGCCCATGGAGCTGCAGTCGTGAGTGTGCGAGGCGGAGTAGAGGACACCCTTGTATGCCTCGACCGCCTGCGTCGCGCCATAGCATTTGTCCCGCCAGCGCTCATTGAAGCCGTTGAGATCGAAGGCCATGCGGCCGTCGTACGAGGTGGGGCCGTTGCCGGGAGGGCTGCCCGCTGGGCGGGAGAAGTTCTCGTTGGCGGTGTAGAAGCCGGTGGCGTCGACGTCGATGTCCTTCACCCGCATGTTGCTCGCGAGCCAGCCCGCCGGATAGTTCTTGGTCAGACCGCCGTTGTCACTGTTCACGACGGCGAGTGCCAGCGAATCGGCGCCGTTGAGGTGCATGAAGTCCCCGCCGAGGATCACGTTTCCACCATCCGGTGTCACCTCGACCGCCCGGCCCACCTCATCGGCGTCCGCCGTCCACGGGCGCGCGGCGCCCGCCGCGCTGACGGACGCGAAGTGCCGCTTGGGCTGACCGGCCACACTCGTGAAGTCGCCGCCGAGGTAGACGCTGTCATCGGTGGCGGCCAGCGCCCGCACGGTGGCGTTCACCGATGGCTTGAAGCTCGCCTTCGGCGTGCACGTCTTGATGTCGATGGCGGCCACATTGCTCACCTTGACGCCATTGACCGCCCCGAAGCGGCCCCCCGCATACAGCGTCTTACCGTCCGGCGACACCGTGAGCGCCCGTACCGTCGCCAGCCCGGAACTCACCGTGAAGGACAGCTGGCAGGACGTCGGCTTCCCTGACGCCGCGTCCAACGCCGCGAAATTCACCGCCGACCGCTCATCCGTGCCCGCCGGCGTCCCCGGTGGCCTGATCGCGGAGAAGGTACCCCCCGCGAACACCACCCCATCGGCCTGCGCCATCGCCCACACGATGCCATTGGTCTGCCAGGTCGGCAGCTCATCCGCCGTCATCGCCACCGGCTCAGTGAGAGCGCCAGCCGGCCCCGCCGCCATCACCCCGGCGCCCACCAACGACGGCACGACCAGCGCCAGCGCAGCCGCGCCGACCGCCATCGAACGTGACCACATGTGCCCTCCGGTCCTTTCCTGTCTCTCTGTCATCAAGGTGACGTCCGAGTGCCGAGCGCGTGATGTTGCGCCACCTGAGCGGGAGACAAGACCCTGGGGTAGACGGCGGTTTCGTCCAGCTGACCTTTGAAGAACCAGCTCGACGGGTTGTGGGGGCCGATCATCCAGGTGGCCAGCCCCCTCACATCGCCCCCACCGGTGTGCCAGTAGCCGGTGTAGTCGGCGCTCCTGGTCACTCGTGGATCACGTGCCTGAAGTACGCCGTCCACATACAGCCGCATTCCGGTGCCGGGGCTCTGAGTGGCGACGACGTGGTGCCACTTGCCGTCGTTGTAGGGCCTGCTGCTGTGGATGGTCCGGGCGGCACCGTTGTACACGCCGAACCAGAGGCGCCCGCCGTTGCCCATGTAGATCTGCTTGTCGCCGCGGCCCAGCACTCCGGTGCGCGTTCCGTCGCGCTCGCCGAAGCCGACGAGTTTGCCGCCGGTTCTCGAGGTGGTCCTGACCCACGTCTCGATCGAGTACGCAGTCGGCCGGCCACTGGAGCGGTCGCTGTAGGTGTACTCGCGAACGCTGCTTCCCGCCCAGCCCGGCGTCCATCGGCCGAGGTAGTCGATGGCGGCGTTCGAGCCGGGCACCGCGCCGGGGGTCACCACCCTGATCGGACTTTCGCGGTGGACACCGTTGTTGTTGGTGCCGGAGGAATCGGCGGCGAAGGTGCCGTCGGGCTCCTCGAACCGCCAGTACAGGTTGGCCCCGTCCGCGACGACCCGATTCGCATACGCGTTCGCTGTCACGGCGGCGGTGACCTTGACCGTCTTGGACCGGTCACTGGTGTTGGTGCCGTCGCTCGCCGTGACCTGGTAGGTGTGGCTGGAGCCGGCGGTGATGTCGGTGTCGGTGAAGGTCAGCTGCGGGCGCTTCCACAGCAGCGACGAGCCGGTGACGGTGTGGATGGGTGTGCTGGAGCCGTCGCGGTAGACCCGGTAGGTCAGCCGGCTGTCATCGAGGTCGAGACTGGACCGCCAGCGCACATCGATCTTGCCGGGTGTGGTGCTGGACGCGGTGACCCGCGGCACCGAGGGGGCGCCTGTGTCCGGGTGGCCGGCGAACCGGGTCAGGGACTGCTGAGGCTCATCGCCGACGCGGGTGAACTCGCCGCCGACCCACATGTAGTCGGTCCCGCTCTTGGCGGCGGTGGTGATCACTCGCGGGCCGATCTGCTCACCGATCCCGTCATTGGTGTCAGGGAACCACCCCAGCAGAGCCGGACCGTGCACCGACTGGGCCAGCAGATGCTGGCGTTCCCCGCTCGGAAAGGCGCTCATGGTCAAGCAATCGTGAGCGTGCGAGCCGGAATACACCACGCCCTTGTAGACCTCGACCGCCTGCGTCGCGCCCAGGCAGGTGTCGCGCCAGCGTTGGTTGAAGTCGGAGAGGTTGAAGGCGATCCGGCCCTCGACGGGGTTGCCCTCCTGGGCCGTGTAGAAGCCGGTGGCATCGGTGACGATGTCCTTCACCACCGTGCGGGCAGGAAGAAAGCCCAATGGATAGCCCTTGGTCAGGGCACCGCTCGTACTGTCGACCACGGCCAGGGCGTGCGAGTTGGCGCCACGAACGGTGAAGAAGTCACCACCGAGGATGACGTTCTTCCCGTCCGGCGTCGCCTCGACGGCCCGGCCCGGCTTGTCCGCGTCCGCCGTCCACGAACGCAAGGCACCCGAACTGGTCACCGACGCGAAATAACGGCGCGCCTTGCCCTCGACCGTCGTGAAGTCGCCGCCGAGATAAACATCGTCACCGGTAACCGCCAGCGCCCGCACCGTGGCACTCACCGACGGCTTGAAGTCCGACCTCGGAGTGCAGGAGGCGATATCGATCGCCGCCACATTGCTCACCTTGACGCCGTTGACCGTCCCGAAGCGGCCGCCCGCGTACAGCGTCTTACCGTCCGGCGACACCTTCAGCGCCCGCACCGTCGCCAACCCGTCCCCCACAGTGAACGACAGCTCACACGACGTCGGCTCCCCCGTCGCCGCATCCAGCGCCACAAAGTTCACCGCCGGCTTCTCGTCCGTGCTCAGTGCCGCACCAGGCGGCCTCACGCTCGAAAACGTGCCGCCCGCGAACACCACCCCGTCCGCCTGGGCCATCGCCCAGACGATGCCGTTGGTCTGCCAGGTCGGCAGCTCATCCGCCGTCATCGCCACCGGCTCAGTGAGGGCGGCAGCCGGCTCCGCCGTCATCACCCCGGCGCCGACCGATGACACCGCCGCCAACAACAGTGCGAGCGCGCCACCCGCCAACGAGCGTAAACGCATTTGGCCCCTGGCCCTTTCTGTCTCACTCCTGTTAGGGAGACGCTTCAACACCGAGCGTGTGATGCTGCGCCACCTGAGCGAGGGACAGCACGTTCGGGTAAACGGCGGCCTTGTTCCATGTGCCGACAGCATCTGTGTCATTCGCACTTGAAGGGCGGAATCCGCTGGACGCAGGCTGCCTCGTAGAAGAGCGCCTCCCAGAGGCCCGTGGTGGCTTCCTTGTCCCCGGTGACCGTTTCCTCGGCCCCGGCGGCAGGGGCGTTGGTCAGGCTTGGGGGCACTTTCTGACTCGCGATCCCGATCTGGCCGGCCGGTGCGTGGCGGGCCAGGAAGCTGCCGAGCCGGCGGTGCTGACTGATCTGGGCAGGGGTCAGCACTTTCGGGTAGACGGCGGTTTCGTCGATCTCGCCGTTGAAGAACACACTCGACGGCCGCTGCGGCCAGTTGGTTCCCATACGGCCGCCGCCGACGTGCCAGGAGCCGACGTAGTTCTGGCTGAAGGTCACCCTGTTGGGCTTCGTCTGCAGTTTTCCGTCCACGTACAGCCGCGTTCCGTCGCGCCCCTGGGTGGCGACGACGTGGTGCCACGCACCGTTGTTGAAGCTTTGCCTGGTGCTGATGTAGCTGATCTTGCGGTCGGTGTTGACGCCGAAGACCAGACGACCGCGGTTGTCCATGTAGATGTGCTTGTCGTCTTTGGCGAAGCGACCGGCGGGTATATCCAGTTGTTCCTGAAGAGGGCCGAAACCGATGAGTTTTCCGCCGGTTTTTGTGGTGGTTTTGAACCAGGTTTCAATGGAGTAAGCGGCCGGCCGCCATGTGACGGTATCGCTATAGGTGTATTCATCGTCCCCGAGATAGCCAATTCCAGCGCGGGAGCCGGCCATACCGGGGGTCAGGCCACGGGTGGGTCCGTTTTTATGTACACCGTTATTGTTCTTGCCGGAGGAGTCGGCGGCGAAAGTACCGTCGGCTTCCTCGAATCGCCAGTAGAGATTTGCCCCGTCGGCGATGATTCGCTGTGCGTACCGGTCCGCTGTCGCCGCCACCGTGACCTTGACCGACGCGGACCGGGCACTGGTGTTGACACCGTCACTCGCTGTGATCCGGTAGGTGTGCGTGGACCCGGGGGTGACGCCAGTATCGGTGAACGTCAGCTGTGGGCGTTTCCCCAACGACGAGGAACCGGACACCGTGTGAACCGGGTTGTCGGAGCCGTCGCGGTAGACGCGGTAGGTCAGCCGGCTGTCGTCCAGATCCAGACTGGCCTGCCAGCGCACATCGACCGTACCGGGCCGGGTACTGGACACGCTCACCTGCGGTGTCGGTGGCGCGCCCGTGTCCGGGCCGCTCGCGAAACGGGTCAGCCCCTGCTGCGGCTCCCCATTGACCGTGGTGAACTCGCCCCCGACCCACAGGTAATCGGTGCCGTCGCGCGAGGCGGTTGCCAGGACCCGCGGGCCGATCTTCTCGCCGAGCCCGTCATTGGTGTCAGGGAACCAACCCAGCAGAGCCGGACCGTGCACCGACTGGGCCAGCAGATGCTGACGCTCCCGGTTCGTAAACCCACCCGCACCGTCGCAGCGGTGGGCGTGCGAGCCGGAGTAGAGCACGCCCTTGTAGACCTCGACCGCCTGCGTCGCGCCGACGCAGGTGTCGCGCCAGCGTTGGTTGAAGTCGGAGAGGTTGAAGGCGATCCGGCCCTCGACGGGGTTGCCCTCCTGGGCCGTGTAGAAGCCGGTGGCATCGGTGACGATGTCCTTCACCACCGTGCGGGCAGGAAGAAAGCCCAATGGATAGCCCTTGGTCAGGGCACCGCTCGTACTGTCGACCACGGCCAGGGCGTGCGAGTTGGCGCCACGAACGGTGAAGAAGTCACCACCGAGGATGACGTTCTTCCCGTCCGGCGTCGCCTCGACGGCCCGGCCCGGCTTGTCCGCGTCCGCCGTCCACGAACGCAAGGCACCCGAACTGGTCACCGACGCGAAATAACGGCGCGCCTTGCCCTCGACCGTCGTGAAGTCGCCGCCGAGATAAACATCGTCACCGGTAACCGCCAGCGCCCGCACCGTGGCACTCACCGACGGCTTGAAGTCCGACCTCGGAGTGCAGGAGGCGATATCGATCGCCGCCACATTGCTCACCTTGACGCCGTTGACCGTCCCGAAGCGGCCGCCCGCGTACAGCGTCTTACCGTCCGGCGACACCTTCAGCGCCCGCACCGTCGCCAACCCGTCCCCCACAGTGAACGACAGCTCACACGACGTCGGCTCCCCCGTCGCCGCATCCAGCGCCACAAAGTTCACCGCCGGCTTCTCGTCCGTGCTCAGTGCCGCACCAGGCGGCCTCACGCTCGAAAACGTGCCGCCCGCGAACACCACCCCGTCCGCCTGGGCCATCGCCCAGACGATGCCGTTGGTCTGCCAGGTCGGCAGCTCATCCGCCGTCATCGCCACCGGCGCCGTCAACGCGGCGGCCGTAGGCGCCATCACCCCGGCCCCCGCCAGCGATACGGCCGCCAACGACAAGGCGGCCGTACAAACCCCGATTTTGCGCAAGCGCATGTGCCCTCGGTCTCCTTCTCACATCTCAGATCACGGCAAGCGAACGCCGTTCATTCCCACCCCCGTGACCGGCGTCGCCCCGTGTTCTACTTCTCCGCCGCCTTCAGCAGCGGTTTGTGCTCCGGGCACAGCTGGGTAATGGCATCCCGTGCGCCTGTGATCTCGCCGCTCTTGATGGCCGCGATGGCGGCTTTGCGGTCGCGTCCGGCGAGGCTGGTGATGCGGTCGCAGGCCTCTTGACCGGCTTCCAGGATGGCTGCCGGGTCTACGCCCTTGGGCACCCGATCGGTCAGGTACTCCTTCTCCTTCTCGTTGATGGTCCCGGTGGCAGGCGTGAGCTCGGACTTGGGCACCTTCGGGCCGGGCGGGATCCGGTTGGCCTCGTCCGCGCCCTGCTCGTCGACGTCAGCCCCCTGTGCCGTGTCCTTGTCGCTGTCCGCTCGGGCGGGATCGGTCGTCGCCGACGCCGCCGACGGGCTCTTGGCGGCATCGCTGTGCCCGTCTCCGTCGCTGCACCCGGCTATGAAGAGCAGCGCCGCCGCTACCCCGCCCGCGCAGGCGGCGATCAGACGGCTGGACGCGGTGTGCGGCCTGGGCTTGATCGTCATCATGGTGTACCTCGAGTGCCGATGGTGTAGTGCTGTGCCACCTGGGCGGGGGACAGCACGCTTGGGTAGATGGCGGTCTCGTCGATCTCGCCGGTGAAATAGGGGCTCGAAGGAGTGCTGGGCCAATTGGCCACCGAGTCGCCGCCGACGTGCCAGTAGCCGGGGTAGTTCTTGCCGGTCGTCGCGGCCGGGCCGGCCCCCTGCAGCTTGCCGTCCACATACAGGCTCATCTGGCCGGGGCCCTGGGTCGCGACGACGTGATGCCACGCGCCGTCGTTGAGGCCCGGGGCACTGCTGACCGTGGCCGGCGCCGCGGCGCCGGAGACACCGAAGACGAGACTGCCGCTGTCGGTCATGTAGAGGTGGTCGTCATAGACGACACTCGGCCGTTCCTGGCGGTCGCCGAAGCCCACGAGCTTGCCGCCCGAGGCCGTGGTCGTCTTGAACCACGTCTCGATGGAGAACGTCGTGGGACGCGCGCCGGCGTGGACACCGTACGTGACGTCACCGGCCATGTCCTCCGGCGAGACCTGTGCCTGTGCGTCCACGCCCCGGTATCCGATGGCGGCGCTTGAGCCCGTCACCCCGCCAAGGCCGGGGACGACGCCGCGGGTCGGTCCGTTGCGATGGATACCGTTGTTGTTGATGCCGGTGGTGTCGGCGGCGAACCTGCCCGCCGTCTCCTCGAACCGCCAGTAGAGGCCGGCGCCGTCCGCGATGACCTGCTGCGCGTACGGGTTGGCCGTGGTGGCCGCGGTGACCTTGGCGGACGTGGACTTGGCGCTGGTATTCGTGCCGTCGCTGGCGGTGATCCGGTAGGTGTACGTGGACCCGGGCGTGACGTCGGTGTCGGTGAAGGTCAGCTGCGGGCGCTTCCACTTGAGCGACGAGCCGGAGACCGTATGGACCGGCTTGTCCGAGCCGTCGCGGTAGACGCGGTACGTCAACTCGCTGTCGTCCAGGTCGACGCTGGACTGCCAGCGCACATCGATCCTGCCGGGCATGGTGCTGGACGCGCTCACCTGCGGCACCGAGGGGGCGCCCGTGTCCGGGCCGCTCGCGAACCTGGTCAGGCCCTGCTGCGGCTGGCCCTGCACCGTGGTGAACTCGCCGCCCACCCACAGGTAGTCGGTGCCGTCCTTCGAGGCCGTGGCCATGACCCGGGGCCCGAGCTGCTCGCCGAGCCCGTCATTGGTATCGGGATACCAGCCCAGCTTCGCCGGGTTGTCCACCGACTGGGCCAGCAGGTGCTTGCGCGGTGATCTGGGGAATTCCCCCATGACGCTGCAGTCCTGGGCGTGCGAGGCGGAGTACAGCACGCCCCTGTAGACCTCGACGGCCTGGGTCGCGCCCTTGCAGTCGTCCTGCCAGCGCTTGTCGAAGCTGTCGAGACTGAAGGCGGTACGGCCGTCGAACCAGCCCTCGTTCGCGGTGTAGAAGCTGGTGCCGTCGGTGGCGATGTCCTTCACCCGGGTATCGGGCTCCCAGCCCGAGGTCCCCTTGGGCGTGGAACGGGGAAAGTAGCCCAGCGGGTAGGTTTTGGTCAGGGCGCCGCTATCGCTGTTGACGACGGCCAGGGCGTGCGAGTCGGTGCCGTTGACGGTGTAGAAGTCGCCGCCGAGGATGACGTTCCTCCCGTCCGGAGTGACCTTGATCGCTCTGCCCGGGTCATCGGCGTCGGCCGTCCAGGGGCGCAGTTCGCCCGTGGTGGTGACAGAGGCGAATTTACGGCGGACCTGACCCACGACGGACGTGAAGTCGCCGCCGAGGTAGACGGCGTCATTGGTGGCTTCCACGGCCCGTACCGTGGCGCTGACGGACAGCTTGAAGCCGGCCCTCGGAGTGCAGGTGGCGATGTCGATCGCCGCGACATTGCTGGCCTTGACGCCATTGACCGCCCCGAAGCGGCCTCCCGCGTAGAGCGTCTTGTGATCCGGCGACACCGCCAGGGCCCGCACCGTCGCCACCCCTGAGCCGACGGTGAACGACAGCTCGCACGACGTCGGCTCTCCTGTGGCGGCGTCCATGGCCACGAAGTTCACCGCCGGCCGCTCATCAGTGCCGGAGGCGGCACCCGGCGGCCGCACCGCCGAGAAGGTGCCGCCGGCGAAGACCACTCCGTCCGCCTGGGCCATCGCCCACACAATGCCGTTGGTCTGCCAGGTGGGCTGTTCATCGGCTGTCATCGCCACCGGCGCCGTCAGAGCGGCGGCCGAAGGCGCCACTGCCCCGGCCCCCGCCAAGGACGCTGCCGTTAACGACAGAGCCGCTGTGCAAACCCCCACCAAGCGCAAGCGCATTTACCCTCTGTCCTCTTCCATATCTCGAGTCACGCCAGAGTACGTCGCGGTGGTCAAATACCTTTGTCAGTAGGTTGACAAATTCCTTGCATTACCCGGTCACCGGCAGTTGATTGCCGGTCACTTGTCGATCCGCACTGCTGTCCCGCCTAATTCGGCTGCGAGCTGCGCCACATCCGCTTCCACCATGATCCGGGCTAATTCGGGCCACAACACCTTTGGCTTCCAGCCGAGCACCGATTCCGCCTTCGAGGCGTCGCCGATAAGAGCGTCGACCTCGCTGGGGCGCTGGTATTTGGGGTCGAAGCGCACATGATCGGCCCAGTCGAGCCCGGCCACCGCGAAGGCGGCTTCCAGGAACTGCTGCACGGTGGCGGCGGCGCCGGTCGCCACGACGTAGTCGTCGGGCTCATCGTGCTGGAGCATCCGCCACATCGCCTCCACGTACTCGGGGGCGTATCCCCAGTCCCGTACGGCATCGAGGTTGCCCAGGTAGACGTGCTCCTGCAGGCCCGCGTGGATCCGGGCCACGGCACGGGTGATCTTGCGCGTGACGAAGGTCTGCCCGCGGCGCGGCGACTCGTGGTTGAAGAGGATGCCGTTGACGGCGAAGAGATCGTAGGCCTCGCGGTAGTTGACGGTCGACCAGTAGCCGAAAACCTTGGCGCAGCCGTAGGGACTACGCGGATGAAAGGGGGTGCGCTCGTTTTGCGGCGGCGGGGCCGAGCCGAACATCTCGGACGAGGACGCCTGGTAGATCCGGGTGTCGATACGGCTCGCGCGGATCGCCTCCAGCAGCCGGAGCGAGCCCACGCCGGTCACGTCGGCGGTGTAGAGCGGGGTGTCGAAGGAGACCCTGACGTGGGACTGGGCGCCGAGGTTGTAGACCTCTTCGGGGCGCAGATCACGCAGCAGGTTCACCAGCGCCGCGCCGTCGGAGAGGTCGGCGTGATGGAGGACGAGTTGCCGCTCGGGCTCCTGCGGGCCCTGGTAGATGTGGTCGAGCCGCTCGGTGTTGAAGGACGATGAGCGGCGGATGAGACCGTGAACGGTGTAGCCCTTCGACAGCAGCAGTTCGGCGAGATACGAGCCGTCCTGGCCGGTGACCCCGGTGATCAGCGCGATCTTGGTCATGATGGTGCGTCCCCCTAGGGGCTTGTTCTTAATTCATACTATGTAGCGATCCGAGACTAATGTCCTGGCAGAATCCGGAGCCGTGAGTGAAATGAAGCAAGCAGACGACTTACTGCCGGACGGGGCCCGGGTGTTCGTGGCGGGCCACCGCGGCCTGGTGGGCTCCGCGGTCTCTCGCCGCCTGGCGGCCGACGGCTTTGAGGTGGTCACGGCGGACCGGACCCGGCTGGACCTGCGGGATGCGGCGCGTACGGAGGCGTATCTGCGCGATGTGCGTCCGGACGCGGTCGTGCTGGCCGCCGCGAAGGTGGGCGGAATCCTCGCCAACAGCGCGTATCCGGTGCAGTTCATCGAGGACAACCTGCGGATCCAGCTGAGCGTGATCGCCGGAGCGCACACGGCTGACGTGCGGCGGCTGTTGTTCCTGGGCTCCTCGTGCATCTATCCCAAGCACGCGCCCCAGCCCATCAGCGAGGACGCCCTGCTGACCGGCCCGCTGGAAGCGACGAACGCGCCCTACGCGCTCGCCAAGATCGCCGGGCTCATGCAGGTGCAGTCCTATCGGCGCCAGTACGGCGCCTCCTACATCGCCGCGATGCCGACGAACCTCTACGGGCCCGGCGACAACTTCGACCTGGAGACCTCGCATGTCCTGCCGGCGCTCATCCGCCGGTTCCACGAGGCCAGGCGGGACGGTGCGGAGAAGGTTGTGCTGTGGGGCAGCGGTACGCCGCGCCGCGAGTTCCTCCACGTCGACGACCTGGCAGCCGCCTGCGCCATGCTGTTGCGCCGCTACGACGGCGACCAGCCGCTCAACATCGGTTGTGGCGAGGATCTGACGATCCGCGAACTCGCCGAGACGGTACGGGACGTTGTCGGTTACCAGGGCGCCATCACCTTCGACCCGAGCAAGCCGGACGGCACCCCCCGCAAACTGCTCGATGTGTCCCGCGTCCTCTCTCTCGGCTGGAAGCCGAAGATCCCATTGCGCGCCGGAATAGCGGCGGTATACGAGGACTGGCGGGCCACCGCCGAGACTTGACCCGGTGAGGCGGGCCGGGCCGCCCTGGCCGGAGCGGAGGGCCACCTCAGTAGGCTCCCCGGCCGTCGATCACCGCTCGGAACGTGCGGGCTATGACGTCGAGGTCTCCGCCGATCGACCAGTTGTCCGCGTAGTGCAGATCCAGTGCCACCGACTCATCCCACGACAGGTCCGAACGCCCGCTGACCTGCCATAACCCGGTGATGCCGGGCTTGACCGTCAGGCGGCGCGCCTCCACCTCGTCGTATTGAGCCACTTCCTCCGGCAACGGCGGCCGGGGGCCGACGAGCGACATCTCCCCGCGCACCACATTCACCAGCTGGGGCAGCTCGTCCAGCGAAGTGCGCCGCAGCCAGCGCCCGACCCGGGTGACCCGTGGATCGCGGCGCATCTTGAACAGCGGCCCGTCCTTTTCGTTCGCGCCTTTGAGCTCCTCCAGCCGCTGCTCGGCGTCCACCACCATCGTGCGGAACTTCCACATCGTGAAGGGGATACCGCCCTGCCCGGTCCGGGTCTGCCGATGCAATATCGGACCGGGGGAATCCAGCCGTACCGCGAGCGCCAGAATCCCGTACAGGGGAGCCAGCAGCAGCAGCGCCAGTCCCGCCCCTACCCGGTCGAGCGCCGATTTCGCCGCCAGCTGTGGCCCGCGCCGGGTGGGCGGCCCCACATGCAGCAGTGAAAGACCGGCGACCGTGGTGGTGTGCAGGCGCCTGGACGCGACATCCGTGAGGCCGGGAGCCAGTGCCATCAGCAGGCCGGCGTCATGCAGGGCCCAGGACAGACGGCGCAGCCGCTCGCCACGCAACAGCGGTCCCGGCGCCACCAGCACCAGCTCCGCGCGCAGTCGCTCGGCCGCCGCCGTCACGGGCAGCCGGTCGTCGTCCCAGGCAGCCGGTGGCTTGGCGCTGAGCCGCCCCATGACCGGAGTCCCGGACATGAGGTGGCCTTCGCCCACCGGTACGACCCCGGTGACGACGTATGCGTGATCGGTGCGCCCAGCGAGATGTTCGATCACATCGTCCGCCGCGCTGGGCTCGCCCACCACCATCACCCGGTGCACCGACTGCGCTTCCCGGCGCAGCGCTGTCAGATGCCGGTGTGTCGCTTTCCGGCAGACCACCGTCAGCACGGGTGCCACCGACAATGCCAGCAGTGCCAGAAAGGGATTGGACGCTTCGCCCGTCAGAACGCGTATCACCGCGAGCAGCCCCAGCAGGGTCGCCCAGTCCCGCAGCACCGGCAGGACGTCCTGTGACTCCCCCAACTCCTGGGCGGCATAACGCCGATGTGACCCGCGCGCCGCGAGCCAGACAGCCGCCGCCGCGCATGCGGCGGGCACCGGATGGGGCTGATCCATGGCACGGAACACCACCAGGACAGGGACGCCGACGCCGAGGGCGTCGGCGGCCAAGGCCACAGCCATGTACCACCGCGCCTTGTCCGTTCGAGCCAGACCGGTGTCGCTGTCTAATCGGGGTCGCTTTGTCCCTGCTTCCATGTGGGACATGCCGACACGCCGCATGAACCCCCCTGGGCCATCGTGTGGTCGCGGTCATGCAACGCACCGGTTCTCCCCTCACTCCCCAACGTGACAGGAGGAACCGGTGCGCGGTGCCAGCGACGTTAGGGCAGACCTCTCCCGGCCCGGGTCGGCTGGTACCGCTTTCACCTGGGTTTCCTGACTGCTGCCTCGCCTGCGCGGGCGGCGGTACGGCCTGCGGCCGACCGAGCTCGGCCGCCGCGCCGCAGTCCGTCTTCGGCGGCCCATCGGCAGCGGTGCGCGGCCACTCGGTCACGCCGGTCGAGGTATCTGAGGTGGCGCCAAGTCCTCGTATCACCAAGCTGATCGACCGAGGAGCGCTACGGCACCACCACGCGGGCCGGCCGGCGTCCAGCCGTGGGAACAGCGGCACACTCCACGTGGCCCGGCCAACGCCGCGCCTCGGCGGCTCACTCCCCCAGACGGATCGGAGGGCGCACAGGGTGTGAACTCGACCACCCCCTACACGGCAAGCGCTTTCTGCCCGATCGAATGCGAGCGGGAAAGAATGCCGTTCCCATGTCGACAGCCGAGTCGAACGCGGGGCGCGCAGCATGAGTTCAGACACGGACACGGGGCTCTCGGCCGGCGGGAAGGAACAGCACTGAGTTGACATACCGGCGATGCGGAAACACGCTGCGCCGCAGTAGCCCCCGCTCCGCGACATGACTGGTGCGACGCTGGTGGAGCGCCAGATCGAAGTCGGCAAGCGGCACCCACTGATGTGCCGGAAGCACCCAGCCGCGATAACCGCACCCGGCCAACAGCGACAGCACCGGCTCAAGCGGCTGGATCCGCACCTCCAGCTCCACCAATAGCGCCGGCCGGTCACGGCGCAGAGTCCGCTGCGCACCGCGCAGCACGGCCGGCTCGCTGCCGTCCACATCAACCTTGATGAAGGTGACATCCGTCAGACCCAGCTCGTCCAAGGGCACACACGGCACATCCAGCGCATTGCCGTGCACCGACCGGCGCACCAACGACGACACACCCCGGTCGCCCCCCCGCCCACCGGGTGGCAGCCACAACCGCGCCGTACCTGCATGGTCGGCTGCCGCAGCCGGCACCACCCGCACGTTCGATGGCACGGTCGCGGTCAGCAGCCGCGCGAGATGCGGCACGGGCTCCACGGTGACGACACTGTCCGCGCACCGGGCCAGCCGGTGCGACCAGGGGCCGTACCAGCCCCCCACATCGACCGCTGTGCCACCCGGCGGGCAGAAGTCGGCCAGCCGCCCCAGCTCCGGCTCGAAACGCGGATACAACGCGGCAACCCCCCTGACGACCAGGCAAGACGGCAGCCACGGCGCCACCCGAGCCGCTAGGGTCATCCCTGAACTCCACGCTCACGCTCCAGCAGCTCCTCGTGTTCCTCCTGCGAAACCGGTTCACCGCAGGAAGGCAGCAACTGGGGAATGCCGTCGAGAACGGGATAGCGCAGTCGCAACCTGGGGTTGTAAAGAGCCGTCTCCGTACCGTCCTCGGCCGTCACCAGGATCAGCGGCCCTTTGTCGAACGGGCAGGCGAGAATCTTCAACAGCAGGTCGTCGAGCCTCATGGTGATAGCGCTCCTATGTTCCTTGTGCTTTGCGAGGGTGAGCCCGGGTGGGGCCGGTCGTGGCGCGGCAGCATGAGCAGGACCGATACGGCCAGCGCGGTGCCGCCCAGCCGCAGGACCAGCCGCAGCGGGTCGTGCGGCAGTGGCTCGCTGAAAGCGATGCTTCCGCTGGCCACGGTGAAGACGCAGTTGATGGTGGTGCCCACCGGCACGATGAGCGAGGCCCGGCAACGCTGCAGGGCGGTCTGTGACAGCACCAGCCCGGCAGCGCCGGTGACGAGGAGAAGGTACGGGTACGGGGACGCGGCCAGTTCGAGTACGGCCCCCGTGACATCGGAGGTCGAGAGCAGCCCCGAAACGCCCTTGATGGCCAGCGAGCTCACCCCGTACAGCAGGCCGACAGCCACCCCGTAGGCCACCCCTGAGGTGGGCAGCCGGTGCCGGCGCCCGGCCTGACGCTCGGCGGTCCGGTACAGCAGGAGCCCGGCGGCCAGTGACGGCAGGCACAGGGCGAGGAGCACACCGAGGGAAGCGCGACGGCTGATCGGCTCGCTCGTCTCGTGCAGCGACGCCACCACCATCAAGAGCGCGACCGCGATGACCGCGACACCGTACCGCTCCCGGCCGCTCGGCTGTTCGCCGAGAACGGCGGAGGAGAGCAGAAGCAGCAGTACCAGGCCGGACACGAACAAGCCCTGGGCGGCGGCTATGGGAAGGGTGCGGTAGACAGCGAGCTGGGCGAAGAAGCCGAGTGCGAGCGTGAGGCAACCGATGATCCACAGCGGGCTGCCGATCAGAAGCCGTACGACACGGGCGGGCCGCCCGGCACTCAGCGGCGGCAGGCCCGCCAATGCCCGCTTCTCCAGCACGAATCCGGTGCTGTACAGGACATTGGCCAGCAGCGCCGCCGCCACACCCCACCACCATGACACCACGGGGTCACACCCGCCTGGCGTGCAGAAGCAGGATCGACGAGAGAGAAGGGCGACGGCAGGCGGCGCGGTCGAGGGCGCGCAGCGGCCGGGGCACACCGTGGAACGGCGCGCCGGTGATCCCCACCACCTCGAATCCGGACGCCGCGACGAACTCCCTCAGCGCGCGTGCGGTGTACAGCCGTAGATGACCGACGACCTCACGTCCCGGCCGGCCGTGGATGGCACGCAGGCTCACCTCGGAGAAGACCGGCTGGACACCGGCGAGCAGCAGTCCACGGTTGTACCAGGCGGCGAGATTCGGCGTGGACAGCATGAGATGCCCGCCGGGGCGCAGTACACGGCGCAGCTCCTCAAGCGCGGAATCCGGGTCGACGAGGTGTTCGATCACCTCGCTGAACAAGACGGCGTCGGCACAGGCGGACCCGAACGGCAGGCCCGGCGTGGGAAGTTCACTGCCGGCGGAGCCTGCCGCATCGCCACCGGTGAACTCACCGCGCACCACATACGACAGGCGCGGCGCGGCCCGGCGCAGGGCGTCGTGCGACCAGTCGACCCCCACGATCCGGTGCCCCGCGAGCACCCGGGCCGCGACGGCGGCGGCCGAGCCATCGCCGCACCCGACATCCAGCACGGTCGCCGCCGGGCGTCCCGCGCGCACCGGTCCGAGTGCCTTCGCGAGCACCCGGGCCTGGCGCAGACTCCGCTCGTCGCCCGAGGCGACGGGTACGGCGGGATCCTCGTAGAAGTCCCGCAGGCCACGCGCCTTCGCGCGAGCCGGCGGGCGGTCGTCCGGCAGGCTCATGGCGGAGTTGGAATCAGCGCCGTGCCGTGTCGGGCGGAACGCGTCGGGACGAGATGCGGTCATACAGGGCTCCCTGGAGACTCGTTGCCGCCGCTGCCGGCATCTTCGGTCCGAAGGCCGCGGGGGTGGCGCCGCGTCGGCATGTCGTCTGGAGTGTGGCGGCTGTGGGCGGTGGGGCATGGGCCGTCTTCGCGTCGGGCCGGGGCAGCGCCGTACGATTCCGGCGCGCCGGGCGCCGCGGTGGCGGCGAGGCACTCTTCGAAGAGAAGGGCCAGGGCGGGGCCGCTGTCATCGTCGAGCAGCGCCCGGGACCAGCGCAGGGCGAGATGGAGCCGGTCTCCCGTGCCCACCGTGCACACCGTGAGGCCGCGGGGCATGTGAGCCGGGGCCGAGAACCACACAGCGGTGGCACGGCCCGCGTCACCGAAGTCGAAGGGGTACGGGACGCGACCGACATTGCTCAGCAGCACCGTCGACATCCAGGGAGCGGCCGCGCGCCGCAGACCCCGCATCACCACCGATCGCAGGCCGACCGGCAGCACGGGCGCGGACAGCAGGCCCGTGCCGCGTGCCAGCTGCGGCCGGGGTGTCGCTTTGAGGGCGCGGGTCTGCCTCGCCGTACCGCGGAGCAGGGAGGCCACCGCCTCCGGAGCCGGGCGCTCGCCGCGCAGCGCAGCGGCGCCGGCAGGGTCCTGCGATGCGATGACGACGTCAACGAGCCGCGTGCCGTTGCCGATCGGCATTTCGGCACCGCACGACCGGTCGTCCACCGGCATCGTGATGCGTACCGGCCGGGAAGAGATCGAGCCGCGGCGGCGGTTCCATCGGGCCACCGTCAAGGCGGTGGCGACGAGAAGTTGATCGTTGACGGTGTACGGGGCGTCCGGGGCGCGGTGGGGCAGAGGGAATTCCGCGACGAGCAGGCCGTTTGCCCTGCCGCCTCCGGGGCGCAGCGGTGCCGGAAGAATCCGTGCGGACCTGGCCCACGGGGACGCCTTGGGCCACGACGTCTCCACTCGGCCGGACCTGAGAGCTGAGGCGGGTGACCGGACGGGAGCGGGGCGAGGCGGGTTTTCGGCGCCCCCGTACAACTCGGCGGCCGTCGCCAGCACCCGAAGACAGGACAGCACGTCCAGCGCGGTGTGGTGGAACGTCAGCAGCAGCACACAGCCGTCGCTGGTGCCGCTGCTACCGCTGTCCGTGACGACTTCGAGCCGCACGGGCGGCGACGTCGCCAACGAGGGGCAGTCCGTCAGCGCACGGGTACGAGCCCGGGCCAAAGCGTCGGGGCCGGAGGACGGCGGGCACTGCACCGGTTCGACGTCCGGTTCTTCGGTGAGCTCCCACTCGTAGCGGCGCCGGTACCAGGTGCCGGGCACCTCCCGCATCAAGATCCGCGGATGTCGTCGTAACGCTTCCCCGAACGCGGTCCGCAAGCGCCCGATCTCCAGCCTCCCCGGCAGATGCACCTCGATGTGCACGGACTCGGGCTCGTCCTCGCGCAGACCGTGCCGCGAGACCTCGTCCACGATCCCGAAGGGAATCCTCGCTCCAGGGGTGCTGCCGGCTCCGGACCAAGCGCTGCCCTTGCGGTCCCGGGCTGAAGACAGGGCGGTCATCGTCCACCGTCCCCGGGCGCCGGGCACCTTCGCGTCGCGGAGCGATGCGCGGCTCTCATCAGTTGATTCCTCCATGGTGCGGGTGGTCAGGGCCGTCACGGCGAGTCCCGTCCGGACCGGTGGCCAGGGACACTGCCGGACGCTTCCCTTCCTTCATCGGCGTCGGCGTCCTGTTCAGTCAGTCCCACCGCCGTACCAGGGGCCAGATGCTGCTGGGGTCGGCGCTCCCTGGCATCACGGGACCCATGGATATGCGCATCCCCTGGCCGGGCTGCTCCTGCGCCGACGGCCCGGGGACCTGATCGAGTGGCAGGTCCCCCGTACCCGGGTCTGGTGGTCCTGCCGGCATCCCGGCGCCCTGATCTGCGGGCAGACCATCCACACCCAGACCCGGACCCCCGCCCAGCGTCCCGGTCACCGGACCCGCAGGCAGACCATCCACGCCCGGATACGGCCACTCGCCCATCGTTCCGGCCGCCTCAGCCGGAGGCACAGCGCCCGCACCCGGATCCGGCAGGTCACCCACCACGCCGGGCACCTCACCCGAAACCCGACCATCCAGCCGCCCCAGCTCCGGCGACCCGTCCGGCGCCCCAGCCACCTCACCGGTGACCGCGGGCCAGATGCTGCTGGGGTCGGCGCTCCCAGGCATCACAGGACCCACGGATATGCGCATCCCCTGGCCGGGCTGCTCCTGCGCCGACGGCCCGGAGATCTGATCGAGTGGCAGGTCCCCCGTACCCAGGTCCGGCGGTCCCGCCGGCATCCCGGCCCCGCTACCTGAAGACAGGACCTCAGCGCCCGGATCCGGCAGGCCATCCGCCACGCCGACCGCCTCCCCCGGATCCCACGCCTCACTCGGCGCACCAATGCCCTGATCCGGCGGCAGACCGTCCAGCCCCGGATCGGGTGACTCACCCCGGATTCCGGCGACCTCGTCCGGCGCCGGGATGTCCATCCCTATCTCCGGCAACTCGCTCGTTGTCTCGGTCGGCTTCGCGGCCGGGGTGGGCCGTTCAGGCGCGCTCCGGGCACGCCGTCGACGCGAGCCCGGGCCGGTGGAGGTGGCTTCGTCCTGGTCGCCCGGCGGGTCCGTCGTGACGACCGCCGCGGTCAGGGCGACGATTGCCAGCATTTGTGCGGGGGCGCCGAACGCTCCGGCGCCCAGTCCGGCCGCGCCTGCGGCCGCGATGATGCCTGCGCCTGCCATAGCTGTGGCAGCGGTGGGTGCCATGGCTGCCGGCCGGCGCCGGGCGATGAGGGACAGTACGAGCACGGTCAGTCCCAGGAGCGGGGCGATCACCGTGACGACAATGCTCAGGAGGAGTTGGCCGATGACCCGCCCTGGTGCGGGCGGCGGTGCAACCGTGGCCGCGTTGCCGTAGGCCCCGCGCGCGGGCGTACGGCCACGACGGCGTCCGAAGGCCAGTGCGGCCAGGACTGCCACGCCCGCCCCGCCGGCGGCAAGCCCGCCCTTGTAGAAGCCTGCCGGCTCGTACTCAAGGGTGATCGTGCCCCCCTGCCCTTCGGGAATCAGCCAGGCCTGCTGCCAGCCGTCGATCCTGAGCGGGGTGAGCTCCTTGCCGTTGAGGGTTGCCTTCCAGCCGTCATTGGCGTTCTCGTATGTCTGCAGGTACGACGCCCCGCCCGCGCCGACGGTGACCGAGCGGCGGTCACCGAGCCAGTCAGTGGTCATGACCGAGCGGGTGCCGGCCGACGAGAGCTGGTCCGGCTCGCCGCGTGACAAGGTGATGTCCGTCAGTGCGAGGGGGCCGTTGTCTCCGGCTTCCACCACATGCCGCCCGGGGCTCAGGTCCAGGGTGCGGGTCTTGCCCTTGCCACCGTTCTTGCTCTTGCCCTTGCCTTCGCTCTTGCCCTTGCCCTTGCCTTCGCTCTTGCCCTTGCCCTTGCCTTCGCTCTTGCCCTTGCCCTGGTCCTTGCCTTCGCTCTTGCCCTTGCCCTGGTCCTTGGCCTTGCCCTGGTCCTTCGCGTCAGGCTTGCACAGCTCGACGTCGATCGGCTGACCTTCCGTCAGGTCCCGCACGTGGCCGGAGGCCCTCGTCGGGTAGCGGGTGCCGTCGACCGTGAGCACCGGGCCTTTGCCGCAGGGCAGGGAGAACTTCTCGTCGGTGTCCGGTGCGGGGGCGATCAGGTCGGCCAGGGCGGGGACGTAGACCTCACTGAGCCCGACGGGCAGCCGCAGCTTTTTGTCGGCGATCGGGTTGTAGAGGGACACCGGCGCGGTACGGCTGATGGTGATGTCGAGCCGGTCCGTCGTGATGGGGTCGAAGCGCGCCTGGCCGTTTTTGTCCACTTCCGCCGTCGTCGAACCGTAAGGGGAGCTGATCTGCACTTCTTCCGGGCGGGTTGAGATGCCACCGGCGGCCTGGAGGACGATCTGGTCGATCGCCCTCTTCTTGGGCCACTTCAGGTGGATGACGGGCTTGTCACCGGCGATCCAGGCCGTCATCCAGTCACCGTCCACGAGGTTGCGCGCGCTCAGTGAGGGACTTGTACGGCTGGTGGAGTCGGCGGTGGCGGTGATCCGGGGACGCTGTTGCGGCGCGATCCGCTTCAGGAGTGCGTCCAGTTCGTCACCCGGGACCGGCAGTGCCTGTGCCCGTACGCGGTACTTGCCCGAGGATCCCTCGTCGGTGCGGAACTGCCGGTTCAGGCCCGCCTCCGCGGACGCCGAGGAGAAACCACCCGGGTCACTGCCCCGGTGCAGCGAGAAAACCTGTGAGTCGGCCTTGCCGGCCGTGCGCTCGGCGTCGCGCGGCAGCTCCAGCAGCTTGGTGACGTGCACGCCGGGGATGGACACCTCGGAGAAGCCCGCACCCGGCAGCCCCGGCCTGCCCTCCTGCACATCCAGGATCTTGATCCGCAGCCACTTCGCCTCGCCCTGGGGTGCCTTGACGGATTGCGGCGCACCGTTCGGCTCAAGGGGGCTGTCGGCAGCACCCTTGTCGGTCTCGACCCTCACGCGCGTGGGCGCGGCCCGCGTGCCGTCCCCGGCGGGCAACGGATCGACCTTGATCGTGGACGGAATCGAGGTGGGAGAGGTGAAGTCGATGCGCAGCCACTGATCTTCCGTCGCACCGGGGCTGCCCCCGATCGAAACGGTGTTGGCGGACTTGCCCCCCGTACGACCGGGACTGCCGTCGGCCCACGCGGTGTCCGGATTGCCGTCGAAGGCGTTCACCGGCTCGTACTGCGGCAGGTGGAACAGCCAGTGACCGTTGCTGGAAGCGGTCACCTTCTTCGCCCCTTGCAGCACGGCCGTCGTCTGGTGCTCGACTCCGGAGGTGGGCAGGATCTGCTTCGGCTCGGCGCCCGGGTTCTGGAAGCTGTCCGGTGGGTTCCGCTCGTCCGCCGTGTAGGTGTAGGAGGTGTTGTTGTTGACCAGACCGAAGCGGGTGTCCGCGCGGCGCATACCGTCCGCGACCGCCTGGAGCGGCGGGGTCTCGATGCCGGGGTGGTCGTCCCCGGTGAGCACGGTCGGCCGCTTGCGCAGCTTCGGGTCTGCCGACAGCTGGAGCAGTGCCTCCGGGCCGCCGCTGACCACGGCTGTGTCCGCTACGGGCTTCAACGCCACCTGCTTCGGCCGCTCCCCGGGAGCGGCATCGACCGGCTCGTAGATCTCCACGGCCTGGAGCCGCGGGAACAGAGCTTGTATCTCGACGGGGGTGTCGTCCGGTATTCGCCCACCGGTGATCAGCGGGCCGAAGCCGGTGACTTTGCGGTAGCCGGATGACTCCAGAGTCTTCTTGACGATCTGCGGTGGCACGTAGCCGATCTGGTCGGGGTCCAAGTCGTTGCGGACAACCACGTTCCACAGCCCGGCGCGTGCCAGGAAGTCACGCAGGCCGGGTACTTCGCTTCCGCTCATCAGTGCCTGCTCGACCGCGTCCATCGCACGGCGCGAACCGGGGGTGCCGAAGGGTACGAAGTCCCGCTGGGCCCAGCGGGATTCGGCCAGCACATCCAGCGGCTGGTCGATGGGGGAACCCCAGGTGTAGATGCCGTGCGTCGTGGCCGGCACGACAAGGGCACGGTTGTCCGGGGCGTACTTCTCCAGCCAGGTGGCCGCCTGACTCCAGCTGCTGGGCAGCTTGGTGAAGGCGCCGGGCTGAAGGATGCTGCCGTTGACGTACGGCAGGATCAGACCTGGCAGGACGAGGAGCGCGGCGATGGCGGGAACCAAGGGCGCGGACCGTCCGCGCGGGGTGGTGGAGGATGCGCGACGGGACCCGCGGCGCCCGCGCTTGGACGGGGAGCCCAGCCGCTCGGCCGCGTGTGCGGTGAAGTGGGTGATCCCGAAGACCAAGGCGAGAGCGAGACCCGGCTGGAACTTGTAGATGTTGCGGAAGGGTTTGAGCCACCCGTCCAGCCAGTCCTGCACCGTGTGGTCGAAGAGCCCGCCAAGGGCACCGCCGTATCCGGCAAGGGTGATGAGGGCAACGGACAGCACAACGAGCAGCAGCCAGCGCCGCTCGGGCAGGTCGCGGCGGGCGAGACCGGCGAGCCCGAGCGCGGCGGTGAACGCCGAACACAGCACGGTGACAACCGACGTGGCCACGGTCCGGCCCGCGGGCAGCCACGGGTGACCGAAGTTGAGGTAAGCGACCCAGTTGCCGGCGCCGCGCAGCAGCTCGGTGGCAGACATGGTGCCCGTAGTGGTACTGGCCTGCTCCACGTACGGCATGAAGTCCTCGCCGTAGATACCGAGCAGCAGCAGCGGCACCACCCACCAGGCGGTCGCCAGGACCACGCCCGCCGTCCACCAGGTCAGCAGGCCACGCCTGCGGGGCCCAGCAGGCCGGCTCAGCAGATACAGCAGCACGGGCAGCAAAGACGCCAGTGTGGAAGCCGCGTTGACCCCACCCATGAACGGGATCACTACCGCGGACCGGGCCGCCGCGCGCCGCGCGCTGAAGTCGGTCCGAGTGAGCGGCAACAGCACCCAGGGCAGCATCGCGCCAGGCAGCGCGGCGGCCGACGTGGAACCGATGATGACCGTGAACGTCGGCCACATCGCGTAGCAGACGGCACCCAGAAGCCGGGTGGCCGACGTCCCGATGGCCAGCCGCTCGGCGAGTCTCAGAGCACCCCAGAACGCGGTGGTGACGATGAGCGACAGCCACAACCGTTCGGCGAACCAGACGGGTACATGCGCCAGGTCCATGACCGTGTAGTACGGCAACGACGGGAAGGCGTAGCCGATGTACTGGTCGGCGATCCCGCCGAAGCCCGCCCGGTCGTGCCACAACTCACCCAGGTCATCGATGAATTTGAGCGGATCGAGGGCGACACCGAGCTTGGTCTCGAAGGTCATCTTGCCGGGTGAGACGGCGAGGAAGGCGGTGAACACGACCATCCAGAAGGCCAGCAGCGACCGGCGCCCTCGTGTGCCGTGAGGTCTGGTGGCGGTCATGGTGTGCTCTGGGGGTTGCTGACGGCGTTGTCCGTGCTGGCGGTCCTGGTGGTGTGGGTGTGGTAGGCCTCGGTGGCGGCGGTGCGGAAGTGGCGTACGGTGCGGTGCCAGCGGTAGCGGGTGGCGTGTTGGGCTGCGGTGTGGCCGAGGGTGGTGCGGTGGTGGTGGTTGAGGGTGAGGGTGCACCAGGCGGCGGCGAAGGATGATTCGCCGTCGGCGAGGTGGCCGGTGATCTGGTGGGTGATGGAGTCGCGCAGGCCGGGTATGTCGAAGCCGATGGCGGGGGTGTGGCGGGCGGCGGCTTCGGTGATGACCAGGCCCCAGCCTTCGACGAGGGAGGGGTGGAGCAGGAGCCAGGCCTGGCACAGGAGGCGGTGTTTGGTCTGTTCGGAGACGCGTCCGGTGAAGACGACGCCGTCGCCGGCCATGGCTTGCAGGCGGGTGCGTTCGGGTCCGTCGCCGATGATGACCAGGCGTCCGCCGGTGACGGGGCGGACCAGGTTCCAGAGTCTGAGGAGGAGGTCGATGCGTTTGTATTCGACGAGTCGTCCGACGGCTACGAAGAGGGGCTGGGGTGATTTGGGCAGGAGGGGTCCGGGTTCTTCGACGCCGCTGTGGACGATTCTGATGCGGTCGGGGTCGACGCCGATGGCGTGCAGGGCGGTGGCGGTGGAGCCGGACATGGCGACGGTGAGGTTGCGGCGGTGTGCGCCGGCCAGGGCCCAGTGTTCCAGGCGGCGGCCGAGGGGGGCGAGGGGGCCGGGGTAGCGCAGTTGCCAGAGGTCGGAGTGGACGTGGTTGACCAGGCAGAGGGTGGGTCCGTCGTGCCAGAGGGGGGCGAGGTAGGGCATGCCATTGCAGACCTCGACAAGGAGGTCGCAGTCGCCGATCTGGCGGGCGAAGGCGCGTCGGGCGCGCAGGAAGTGGGTGAGGTCACCGCCGGCGGACACGACCCGGTAGTCGCGGTGTGCGGCTGGTCCCCCGCACAGCAGGGTGACCTCGTGGCCGCTGGCGGTCAGTCCCTGGGCCAGCCGGTCCACGAGCAGTTCGGAGCCCCCGGCGGCGGGGTTCGCCAGGTCCCGGCGGGCCAGGAACACGATCCGCCGGGGTACCCGCAGGGCGGGTTCACCCGACGCGGCCAGTGAGCCACGGGCAGGGACGGCAGCCGGAACACTACCGGTCGTCCCGGCACGCGGCGAAGGTAAGTCCTGGGGCATACACGTTCTAACTTGTCTCAGGGCACGGAACCCATACGGGCTGGGAATTCCGCGGCCACCGGCAAAGGACAGACATCTAGCCGCCAGTTTTCGCGCCACCCCCCACTCCAGCTACTCACCACCATGACAATTTCCCCCCACACCCCACCACGTGGCATTCCTCACCCTCCCCGCGAATGACGCCCACCCGAAACACTCCCCCGAACCACCCACACACCACCCACAAACGCGAGTATCGAGCCCACTAGGCCTCCTGCCTTTGGTGCTGTCTCGGCAACGAGCTCCAGAGCGCGGCTGTTCTTGGCAGCGAATTCGACCTGCTCGCGCTGCATGGCGGGGGGCATCTCCAGTCCGCCACTCCGAAGCAGGGTCACCGCGTCGTACTTGGAACCCGGTGCCCGCAGCGTCACTTCTGGTGCGGTCTTCACATTCATGATCTGGCCGGTGCGTTGGTCGACGGTGAGCTCGATGCCGGCATTGGCGTACCACTCCTCGGCGATCACCTGCTTCTGCTTGGGCAGCCCTACCAGCGCCCCCGGCACCTGCCGGGTCCCCCGCTTCGTGGGCTCAACTGTCCCGGTGAAGCGGTATCCCTCGTGACCCTGGATCTTCTTGATGCCCGCGAAGCGGAGCAGGACGGTGCCGCGAAGAGTACCGTCCCACCAGCGGTAGTCGCGCTCTTGCACGTCAAAGGGGAACTTCACGTACGCCTCCCCTTGGTGGTACGGCTTCTCCCCGCAGCAGTGCACCGGTCGGTTCGTCGAGCGGTCGACGACGAAACGCTCCCGGGACCACTCCAGCGATTTGCGCGGGTCCTTCAGCCGCAGAGTCTCGGGTGTGTCGACGGTCGATGACATGTCGATGACGGCATAGCCCGTGCGCTCGCTGTCGGCCACGTCGCCCAACGCCCGCTGCGTGACAGTGATCTTCTGATTCTTCTTGACGGACACGGAGTTCTGGTCGAAGTAGCTGCCTGTGCCGGTCAGGGCGGTTGTGACGTCGGTATTGATCGGCATTAGCTTGACGCGCGGCTCCACGTACCAGGCGAGCAACGGCGCGAGAACCAGCAAAAACGAGCCGACTCCCAGCAGGACTAAGGACATCGGTGAGGGCAATTTACGCATATAGGGCACTCCATTCGCTAGATGGAGAGTTGAGTCTCCATGTGCGGGAAACCACACAGCCATTCCTTGACGAGCAATCAACGTCGCTCTAACACTTGGCAGCTAAAACGTTTCTTCTGCACTGGGCTGCTTAACTGCCCCCTCAGTATCCGCATTGGAAAGAGAGGCTCGCTTCCCATGTCAGGCCCCAGGTACAGGTTCATGGCCGTCGCTGCCACCTGCGTGACAGCCGGTGCGCTCGCAGTTTGCACGGCAGTCGGGATCGTCGCCGTTCGGAATGCCACCCCGGAGCAGTCCAATGTTCCCTTAGTCTCCTTCCCGGGCCCGTGACCGCGATCACACCGCCGGCCTGGAAGGACGTACCGCGCCTGAGAGTGCAGCGGTTCGCCGAACTTGCCCTGGACGAGGTGCCCCGGCTGGCTGAGGCGATCCTGGACGAGATCCGCCGTGAGTATCCCGACCTTCCGCAGGTCCTCGATGACTCGGGGAAACCGGTCGCCCTGATCGGCGTGAGACGGGCACTCAAGCACTTCATCGAGCACCTGACTTCGGGCGACGCCCGGCCTGGCGCACAGCCCGAGATCTTCCAGGATTGCGCACGCGAGGGGGGCACACAGGGACTCACTCTGGACGCCCTGGCCATCTCCCGGCCCGGAGTGCGGCTGGCCTGGCGCCGCCTCGCTGAAATCGGGCAGAGCGTTGAGATACCGCCACCGGCGATGTACGAGCTCGTCGAGTCCGGCTTCGAGTACCTCGACGGACTGGTGGCACAGTCCGTACGCGGAAACGCGGAGGCCTTCGCCCGGCGGGTTGGTGAGCGCCTGCGACTCCAACACCGACTCATGGAGCTGCTGTTCACCGAGCACCAGCGCACCGATGCCATTGCCGAGCACGCCGCTCGCATCGGTTGGCGACTGCCGTCCCAGGTCGCTGTCGGGGTGCTTCTGCGCCCGGCGCGCGAAGCGGTCACCCCGGTGGTCGGGCACGACGTCCTCCTGGACATGGAGTGGGAGCAGCCGCGCATGGTGGTTCCCGATCCCGACGCCGCGGGCCGGGCCGAACTGCTGCGCCGTGCCATGCCCGGCTGGGCGGGAGCAATCGGGCCGACTGTGCCGCTTGCCGAGGCTGCCAAATCGCTGCACTGGGCGACTACGGCCGTACAACTCATCGGCCGCGGACTGCTGCCCTCTGGGCAGTTACTGCACTGCGCCGAGCACACCGAGGCGCTGGTCCTCCTTCCCCCCGAGGAACTGCTGACGGACCTGGCCCGACGTCGCTTGTCACCCCTTGCGGCATGCGGGCCAACGCGCAGCCGTCGACTCGCGGAGACACTGCTGGCCTGGCTGGAGACACGCGGCGGGGCGCCCGAGATCGCCGACCGGCTCGGAGTCCACCCGCAGACCGTCCGCTACCGGCTCCGGCAGATCCGCGAGTTATGGGGAGACGAGATGGAAGACCCAGATCGTCGGTTCGAGTTGAAGTTGGTGCTGCGGTCTCAGCAGTTGCGCGGGGAACTCGGGATGATCGGGCCCTCCGGGTCTTCTGCGTGATGGGGCTGCGCATAACCTGCCGGAGGGGCTCACACCGGCAGGCAAGGCAGCGGCACGCTCACAGAACAAATGGTGCGTAAGCTCATTAACTATGCGACTTTCGCCGATAGATGGGCACGCCATCTCGCGGAGAGGAGCAAGGGATGCCGGACATCCACCGGCACACATGCCGCGTCCGGGCCACCATCGTGATGACGGCCGTCCTCACAGGGCTCCTCGTTGCCACTGGTTGCGACGAAGCCGGTGGTGTCGCCGAGCCTGCTCCCCGAGGACCGGCCACCAAGCCCACCGCTCAGTGGGACACGAGTCCCGACTCGATCGCATCGCTGGGCGATTCCATCACACGTGGCTTCAACGCCTGCAAGGCCATGACTGACTGCCCCGAGGCGTCGTGGGCGACTGGCACGGACCCGAAGGTCCGGAGTGTGGCCCAGCGGCTGCTCAGGAACCCTGAGCGGAGCAGCTGGAACTTTGCGAAGACCGGAGCAACGATGGCCGACCTGCCCCGGCAGGTCACGGCTGCCACAGCTGAACGACCGCAGTTGGTGACGGTGCTCATCGGTGCGAACGACGCATGTCGGGACAGCATTGACTTGATGACCCCGGTGTCCAAGTTCCGTTCCCACTTCAAGGCGGCCCTGAAGCAACTGAGGGAAACCCTGCCCACGACCCAGGTGTACGTGCCGAGCATCCCGGATCTCAAACGGCTGTGGTCTCAAGGCCGGCACACCGCTTCCGCCAAGCGCGTGTGGAAGTTGGGTATCTGCGAATCGATGCTGAGCAAGCCGGACGATGTCAGCAAGGCAGCGAAGCAGCGACGACAGCGCGTGTACGACCGGGTGGCGGACTACAACACAGCATTGCGCAGAGTCTGCAGTGAGGACCCGTTGTGCCGGTACGACGGCGGCGAGGTCTTCGACTACCGCTTCACGGTCAAGCACTTGAGCCGGTTGGACTTCTTCCATCCCGACAAGGACGGGCAGGAGCGGCTGGCGGAGGTCGCATACCGGCACATCACGGCCGAAAAACCGGTGGGTTACCGCTCGCCGCGCCTGCCGGCTTCGTAGCGCCTTCACTTCACTGTGGGTGGTGTGTGGGTGGTTCGGGGGAGTGTTTCGGGTGGGCGTCATTCGCGGGGAGGGTGAGGAATGCCACGTGGTGGGGTGTGGGGGGAAATTGTCATGGTGGTGAGTAGCTGGAGTGGGGGGTGGCGCGAAAACTGGCGGCTAGATGTCTGTCCTTTGCCGGTGGCCGCGGAATTCCCAGCCCGTATGGGTTCCGTGCCCTGAGACAAGTTAGAACGTGTATGCCCCAGGACTTACCTTCGCCGCGTGCCGGGACGACCGGTAGTGTTCCGGCTGCCGTCCCTGCCCGTGGCTCACTGGCCGCGTCGGGTGAACCCGCCCTGCGGGTACCCCGGCGGATCGTGTTCCTGGCCCGCCGGGACCTGGCGAACCCCGCCGCCGGGGGCTCCGAACTGCTCGTGGACCGGCTGGCCCAGGGACTGACCGCCAGCGGCCACGAGGTCACCCTGCTGTGCGGGGGACCAGCCGCACACCGCGACTACCGGGTCGTGTCCGCCGGCGGTGACCTCACCCACTTCCTGCGCGCCCGACGCGCCTTCGCCCGCCAGATCGGCGACTGCGACCTCCTTGTCGAGGTCTGCAATGGCATGCCCTACCTCGCCCCCCTCTGGCACGACGGACCCACCCTCTGCCTGGTCAACCACGTCCACTCCGACCTCTGGCAACTGCGCTACCCCGGCCCCCTCGCCCCCCTCGGCCGCCGCCTGGAACACTGGGCCCTGGCCGGCGCACACCGCCGCAACCTCACCGTCGCCATGTCCGGCTCCACCGCCACCGCCCTGCACGCCATCGGCGTCGACCCCGACCGCATCAGAATCGTCCACAGCGGCGTCGAAGAACCCGGACCCCTCCTGCCCAAATCACCCCAGCCCCTCTTCGTAGCCGTCGGACGACTCGTCGAATACAAACGCATCGACCTCCTCCTCAGACTCTGGAACCTGGTCCGCCCCGTCACCGGCGGACGCCTGGTCATCATCGGCGACGGACCCGAACGCACCCGCCTGCAAGCCATGGCCGGCGACGGCGTCGTCTTCACCGGACGCGTCTCCGAACAGACCAAACACCGCCTCCTGTGCCAGGCCTGGCTCCTGCTCCACCCCTCCCTCGTCGAAGGCTGGGGCCTGGTCATCACCGAAGCCGCCGCCCGCCACACCCCCGCCATCGGCTTCGACATACCCGGCCTGCGCGACTCCATCACCCACCAGATCACCGGCCACCTCGCCGACGGCGAATCATCCTTCGCCGCCGCCTGGTGCACCCTCACCCTCAACCACCACCACCGCACCACCCTCGGCCACACCGCAGCCCAACACGCCACCCGCTACCGCTGGCACCGCACCGTACGCCACTTCCGCACCGCCGCCACCGAGGCCTACCACACCCACACCACGCCAGACAGGTAGCAGACCATGCACGACGACACGACCACCATCGCCGACGGCAGCACAGACAGCGCGCCCTTGAAGGATCCCTCCTGGCGCCGCTCCCTCACGCTCTTCCGCGCCTTCCTGCGCGAACAGAGCGACCCCGAACACTGTTACACCCTCCTCGCCCGCGACGCCGCCCAGCAGATCGAGCGCTACACCCCCCTGACCGGCCGCACCGTCATCGACATCGGCGGCGGCCCCGGCCACTTCACCCGCGAATTCCAGTCCCGCGGTGCCCACTGCTACCTCATCGAACCCGACCCCACCGAGCTCACCGCCCACGGCCCGCCGCCCACGGGGGCCATCACCGCCGACGGCCATCTCCTCCCCTTCGCCGACGCATCCGCCGACATCACCTTCTCCTCCAACGTCCTCGAACACGTCCCCGATCCCACCACTTTCCTCAGCGAAATGATCCGCGTCACCCGACCCGGCGGACTCATATACGCCTCCTTCACCAACTGGCTCTCCCCGTGGGGCGGACACGAAATGGCCCCCTGGCACTATCTCGGCCACCACCACGCCCGCACCCGATTCCAGAAAAAGACCGGAAGACTCCCTAAGCACACTCTCGGCCACAATCTTTTTCCCATCCACATCGGTCCCATCCTCCGCCACGTCCACAAACATCCCCAGCTCACCCCCCTCACTGTCCGTTCCCGCTACTGGCCCATCTTCCCTACCGCCATCACCCGCATTCCCGGCCTCCGCGAAATTGCCACCTGGAACCTCCTCCTCATCCTGCAAAGAACACCATGACCACCACCAGATTTGGGCGATGCATGGAACGTCATACGGGAAAAGAAGACTTATTCGAAGAGATAAAGGCGCTCGTTCCTGCCGGTTCCGGAGAACCGCGTGATCCAGCCGTCCTCGACCGCCTGATGGAATTGACAGGGCAGCTCATAAGCATCTACGAGAAGGCCGGCGACCTCGATCGGCATCCGTTCGGCGACGTCGCCAATCGAACAATATCCCGCTACGACGATCAGGTGCGGAAGCAGCTACAAGGCAGGACTGTCCTGGTAACGGGCGGAGAGGGATACATCGGTAGCGAGCTAATCTCTGCGGCAGCAGATTTCATGCCCAAGAGGATAGTCTCGGTGGATGTAGCAGATCAGTGTTCCCACAACTCCACCGAGCGGCAGTTCTATCGGAGTGACATCGCTGACCTGGACAGCCTGGCCCGCATCTTCAAGGCCGAACGGCCAGACGTGGTCTTCCATCTTGCCGCCGAGCGAGAGCCTGCGCGGGCCGAACAGCAGATCAGAGAGACTATTCACTCCAACATCGCGGGTACGGATAATGTGCTTCAGCTTTGCGAAGAATTCAGAGTGAGGCACTGTGTCTACTCGTCTTCTGGTAAAGCTGCGAGGTATCACACACCCGACGTCTACGCCGGCTCCAAGAAGATAACGGAGTGGCAGCTCGCCCGAGCTGCCGCGACTGGAGAGGTGGACTACAGCGCCGTTCGGTTCACCCACGTCATGGAGAACAGCATCGTCCATCGCGAGATGCTGGAGAAGATTGATCGTGGTCTGGTCAGCTTCCATTCCCCTGAGCGCTACATGCATGCGCAGACAAAAGACGAAGCAGTCAATCTGCTGCTCAACTCACTCGCCATGGAGAGCAGTTCAGATTGCCGTCTGTCCACGGTTCGAGATCTTGGTTGGCCCATAGACGTACTGGCTATCCCACTCTATGAGATGAAGCGACGCGGGGTAGTGGTTCCGCTCTACTTCCGGGGTGTTCCAGACGGTTACGAGTCGGAGTTCTTCAGAGGACAGCTCGACCACAGCAGAATTGGCGAGTTCAACCCTATGATCAACGCCCTGGAAACATTGTCCAGCCGACCGGACGCATCCGAGGACATGACCATCACTCACGTCGCTCCGTTCTCCTTCGATGCGCTTCAGAGCGCCCTGGGGCGACTAAAATCATCCGCTTCGTCACCCGATCGCCCCCACGCCGGCATCAAGTGCCAGCTCTCATCCGAAATCAAAAAAGTGAGCAGGACTTCCTTCGAAAGAACGCCGGTACGCCGTGCCTGGGACATACTGCGTTGGGGTGTTGACGCTCGTGCGGTGAACATTGACGAGGTCTTACGGGGGCACCAAGACACCATTGAGCTGATTGCTCAAGCGGTTGTCCCGCAGCTCTCCCGTGAAGGGTCGGCATGGGTCGACGTGGATCGACCTACGCTGGGCGATGTATTGCAGGTACTCCGCCGGGTCGATAATTTAGCCGCCGAAGTTGAAGAACTTGCACAGATTTCGCACCCTTAGCGCAAATGTGGGCGATTACTCAACAGGCGGGCAGATTTTCTGCCTTACCCGAAATGAGGTAGGCAACCGCCGCCCTCTGAGCGCATTCCACGCCGGTGGCCGTCGCGACATGGCTGGTTCCTGGGAAAGTTGTCAGATGGGCCTTGAGTCGCTTCGCGGTGGCACGTGCGCCCTTGATGCCGGCAATCGGGTCGTGTTCGCCATGGATGACCAGCGGCGTGATGCGCTGGGAGCCTCGCAGCGCCCCCAGCGGCTTCGTGGGACGAGGCCAATCGGCGCACGGCAGGTATTCGGCGGCACGGCTCCCAGCCTCGGGAGCCCCTGTCTTCGCGTATGCCTGAAGGATGCCGTCGACACTGTCCGGCCATGCGTAGTCGGCGCATAGCGCGCCGAGGCTGTAGCCCAGGTCCTGTTCCTCCTGCAGATCGGTGAGCTGTTGGGGTACGCCCCCAGCGGCCAACGTCTTCAAGGCTGTCAGGTCCGCGTCGTCCCGAGCCGACTGCAGCGCCGAGGCGAGGTCAGGCCACAGGTCCGGCAGCAGGGCTGCCGCGCTGGCGGCCTGCAATACGGCCTTCGTACGCGTCGCTTTGTCGCCCGAGCCTCCCCCCTTGAGGCCGGCGGCCTGCTCCGCACCGCCCACTGGGTCAGCATGGAGCGGACAGGCGCTTGTGTGGGCGCGGCACCAGGGAGTGAACCCCGAGAGCAGAGTGCGCAGCGTCTGGCGATTGGCTTCGTCTTCATCGCCCGTACCCGCCGCTTCGTCCATGGCCCCCGAATACTCGATCGTCGCCAGGGGCCCGGCGACGGCGGGGTCCATCGTGCCGTCCAGTACTGCCGCGCGCACCCGGTCCGGGTAGGCACTCAGATAGGCCTGCGCGAGCATCGTTCGATACGAGCCCATCAGCAGGCTGATCTTCTCCTCACCGAGCGCGGCACGGATCGCTTCGATGTCGCGTGCGACGTCTCGGGTTCCCAGATGCTCGGCGAGGGGCCCGAGCTTCCTTGCGCACTGGTCCGTGTAGGTGCGGGCGGCCGCGGCGAGCTTCTTCCCGTTCTCGGCCTTGGCCAGATCCTTCGCTTTCCTCAGTTTCTGCAGCATGTCAGGCGTGTCCCCGCACTCTTTCACCGTTCCGCTCATGCCTGTGCCGCGCGCATCGAAGCCGATCAGATCGAAGCGGTCGGACAACTCCGGCGGCAGCAGGGGGGCCGGCACATACAGACCGGACAGGCCCGGCACGCCGCTGGCCCATACCAGTGCGCCGATTCGCTCATTTTCCTTGGCCGCGGGCAGCCGCGAAATGGCGATGTCCACCTTTCCTTCCTGTGGATTGGCGGCATCGACTGGTACGCGCACAGTGGCACATTGACGTTTCGGCTCGCCCGGCAATGCACATGGGGACCAGACAAGGGTGTCGCCAACGGCTAAATCACCGGACGAGGAAGGTGTGGAGGAAGCCGCATCGTTCTCGTCTGTTGAGGACGTGCACCCGACAGCGACGGCGAGGACCAAGACCGTCCCCACGATCTTGCTCCACTGAGATAAGACGGACTTGTCCTTCACGTTATTCACGCCCTCACATGTCGCCGCTACCACGTCACTTCTTCAAGGCAAGGAGGAAGCCCCGGCCGCAACTGCCATTCGGTCAGAGCAAGTTCGATGCCATGCCCTATTCTAAACTTTTTGTATGATTGCGCTGCTCCAGGCGTCGCACGCCCATGGCCCCGAGCACCCCGGCCCAGGGACCGCGGCAACCCTTCAGTCTCAACACAGCGAAGCAACCGGACAGTTGCACTGCTGAGCCATTACGAGATGCTGGGGTCGGTTGTGTGGAAATCCGCGGGCAACATTCGCCCGGAAGCCTGAACTTCCGCAGAGGCTTCCCTCACATCCTTGACGGTGTCGATACCGCGCCAGTAGCCGGACACGCGATAGCCAATGAGCCGGCCGGCTTCGGCGAGTCGCGGAAATGTGGTGTCCTCGTGGTCTCCCTTTTTCGGCAGCATGCGTACCACGCCAGGCGTGAAGAGGTAGATGCCGGCGTTGATCCAGTACGGGAGTTGTGGAGACTGAACAAATCCTCGGATACGGTCTCCGTCCAGGTCGGCCACTCCCCAGTTCGAGCGGTAGGGGGCCAGAGCAACGGTGACCGATCCGGCCTGCTTGTGGTGGAAGTCGGCGAAGTCCGCGAGTGAGAAAGCGGTGATCACATCGCCGTTCAGGACGAAGAAGGGGCGGTCCGGGTCGGCGAGGAACCGAGCGGCAAACTTGAGTCCCCCTCCTCGACCTAACGGCTCGTCCTCGATGGCGTAGCGGACCTTCAGGCCGAAGCGGGTTCCGTCGCCCACATACTCTTCAATCACGGCGTGTTTGTAACCACCGCTGACCGTCACGGACTTCACGTGGTGCTCCGCGAGCCAGGCCAGCTGGTAGCCGATAATCGGGGACCCAGCAATGGGAACCATCGCCTTGGGGGCGTCTTCCGTGTAGGGGCGCATGCGGGTCGCTTGACCACCCGCCAGAATCAGTGCTTGCTTCACCGGAGATACGGGCACGCCTTACTCCTTCGTCTTCTGCGACGCCACACGGCGCCTGTCGTGTCATAGTCCACCAGAACGACGTACTGTCTCAATGAGGCAATACCCGGGCTGAAATACAGGACGAGAGGCGAATTATTGACCGGGTCGAGACGTTTCAGCTCCCGTCCCCAGCCATAATGAGAATGTGCTCGTTGATGTGCGGTCACGAGGGTCAGTGGCCCAGGCGAAGGCACAGTGCGCGCCGCGATGGTCACCCTCCTGGGTGACGATGTCCATCGCGAACTACTCCATGAGTCCCTGTGGCCGGACGGGTGCGGCAGGATGAGTCGTCAATGCGGCCCCTGGCGGATTGAGGCATCAGTTATCTCGCTCAACAGGTTCGAGGGGTTCGCCTGCTAGGCCAGCCGCCCGTCACCCGCTCAGTGACCACTCCGGGGAAGCTCCCACTCGTGGTCATTGGCGCTAGGAGGTACGCACTTCCATGGCAACCGACAATCCTCATGGCGCCCTCCACCAGCAAATCGCGGACAAGCTCCGTTCCGATATCGCCAATGGTGTGCTCCAGCCGGGGACAAAGCTGCCCTCCGAGGCGGAGATCGCCGCAGAGTGGAAAACGACGCGTGCTATTGCCGCACAAGGCCTCAGACTCCTGATCGACGAGGGGTTGATCGTCCCCGACCAGGCCCAGGGGAATTCGGTGCGACCTCCTCAGCGCATCGTGTACCGGCCCCAAGCGGAGTTCAGGAAGCGCCCGCTCAGTCCTGAGATGGAGTCCTTCATTACCCAACTGCACGAAGAGGGACGGGAGGTGTCGCAGACGATCAATGTCAAGATCGTTCAACCGTCCCGCGACGTGCGCGAACGCCTCCAGCTCAACGAGGGCACGCCCGTTGTCGTGCGTATGCGCACCCGGTTCGTCGACGGTGTCGCGTACAACACCAATGACAGCTATTTCCCGTTCGACCTGGTCAAAGACACGGAGATCGCGGCTCCAGTCGGCATGGCCCGAGGCACCAACGCGGTCCTCATGGAGCTGGGATACGAGCAGGTTCGGGCGCTCGACGAGATCCACGTACGCATGCCCACGCCCGACGAAACCGAACGGTTACAGCTGACCGCCGGCACGCCGGTCGGAGTCCACATCTGCACCGGCTACACGAAGGAGGGCCGCCCTGTACGCACGGTGATCAACTGCCTGGCCGGCGACCGGCACATCATCGCTTACGAGCGCTCGAAAGCTCGAGTCGGCACCGACGTGGTGATCCGGTCTCCCCTCGAATCCGAGGTCGGTGTGGTCGCGTCGCTCTGGGAGCAGGCCGGCGCCTGGCTGCGTGAGCGTGGAGCAGAGACGGACCAGACGCGGCAGGTCCTTCAGGAAGACCAGGACGGCTCGGCCGTCGGTGTGGGTGAGTGTTACCTGGTGGAGGACAACGGCGTGCCGGTTGCCTCCATCACGGTCGACGGGCAGGCGGACGCGGACTTCTGGGCCCGATTGGGCGGCACCTGATCCTGACTGGTGCTCACAGGGCTGCCATCGCTTCCCCCGGCCCCGCATCCTCCGTTGATTGGCTTACGCAAAGCCCAGACGCCCACAGAAGCGACAGCATCGGCTGTCGTCCCAGATCACATGCCCGATTCTTGCGTTCATGGTGCCCCACCAGACAGTCTGCGACGTAAATGTCTGAAGCCAGGTGACCGTTTGGGGGGCTTATGGAGGAGAGATCGGGCCAGCGGCTGCTGGTAGTGGGCGACGGACCGGCCAACGTCGATGTGCTGGCCCCGTCTTTGCGTTTCCTCGGTTATGAGGTGGACGAAGCCGCCGGTGGCCGACAGGCACTGGCAGCGGTGCGTGAGCGCGGGCATGACCTGGTGCTGTTAGACGTCGTGTTACCCGACCTCGATGGCTTCGAGGTGCTGCGGCGGCTGCGTGCGGGAGGAGCCAGGGTGCCGGTGGTGTTCGTGACGGAGCAGGCGAGCGGGGACGACGTCGCCAACGGGCTGGACCTGGGCGCGGATGACTACATCACCAAGCCACTGCGGCTGGCGGAGGTCGCGGCCCGGGTGCGGGCGGTGCTGCGCCGCACGGCTGTCCACCGGGGATCGGAAGGCGGCACTCTGCTGTGCTGCGCCGACCTTGAGCTGGAGCCAGGTACCTACCAGGCGCGGCGCGGGGGACGGACAGTGGATCTGTCGCCCACGGAGTACCGGCTGCTCCATCATCTGCTGACCAATGCTGGGCGCGTACTGACCCGCAAGCAGCTGATGGAGCACGTGTGGGACTACGGCAGAGGCAACACGTCCGTACTTAAGTCGTATATATCTTACTTACGCCGGAAGCTGGACCGCGCTGGTCCACCGCTCATCCACACCCGTCGGGGTGTCGGATATGTATTGCGCGCGCCGGAAGCCTGACAAGCACTGACCCATGAGCCGGTGATGGACCGCCTGACATGCCGTGAGGTGGAGTGGACGTCCGGCGATTACGCTGCACGTCATGTCCCCGCACGCCCCCACCCCCGCTTACCGGCGCCTCAGCGTCGAGGAACGCCGCAGCCAATTACTTGAGACCTCGCTGCGCCTCTTCGCGACCCGCGCGCCCGAGAACGTATCGCTGGACGACGTGGCGGCTGCGGCCGGCGTGTCCCGTCCACTGGTCTACCGGTACTTCCCGGGCGGCAAGCAACAGCTGTACGAGGCCGCCCTCACATCGGCCGCGGAGCAACTCAAGCAATGCTTCGACGAGCCCCGGCAGGGCCCTCGCCTGCCCCGATTAGTGCGGGTGCTGGACCGTTACCTCGCTTTCGTCGATGAGCACGACATCGGTTTCAGCGCACTTCTCCAGGGCGGCAGCGTCGTCGAAACGTCCCGGACCACGACGATCGTCGACGGCGTACGGCGGGCTGCCGTCGAGCACATCCTCCGCCATCTCAACACCACTGAACCCGGCTTGCGACTGCGGATGACCGTGCGGATGTGGATCACCGCCGTCGAGGCAGCCTCACTCATCTGGCTCGACGAGGGCAAGCAGCCATCACTCGAGGAACTACGAAACTGGCTGGTCGATCAGTTCACCGCGGTACTCGCCGTGACCGCCGCGCACGACCCGGAGACCGCCGCCTTGATGGAAGCCCTCGCGGCGGAAGGCTGACTTCGCCGGTGACACATGTGTCACTCAGATGAAGTCCAGCGTCTTGTTGTGGCCGTAGAGCACCTTGCCCGGGTCGGTGTCCAGGACTCGTTCCAGCAGGGTCGCATAGACGTCGCGGAAGTCCGTCGTCATAAACATGTCCCCGTTGTCGAGCTTGCGCAGGCTCGGCTGCTCGCCGTAGAAACCCCCCTTGACCCGTTCGCCGAGGATGAATACCGGACCTGCGGTGCCGTGGTCGGTGCCGTCACTGGCGTTGGCCTTGACCCGGCGGCCGAACTCGGAGTAGACGGCGACGACCACGCGGCGGCCGGCCGGTGTCCTGCGCATCTCGTCCAGGAAGGCGCTGATGTCACGGTCCATCTGTCCCAGCAGCTGCGACTGGGTGCCCTTCTCGTTCGAGTGCGTGTCGAAGCCGCCAAGGCTGACGCTGTACGCGCGGGTGGGCACGCCCGCGGTGATGGCCTTGGCGACCACGGCGAGCTGTCGGCCGAGCTGGCCCTGCCCGCCCGCTGAGGCCCCCTTGGCAGAGTCCTCTCCCGCGCGGTCCTTCGCAGTGGGCTTCTCGGCATCCTTGTCGCAGGGGTCGTGCGGCTTCGGCGGGACGGGCGGCTCTGCCGGGTCCTGAGGGTGGTCGTCCTCGTGTCCGTCCTCCTTGCCGAAGGCCGTGGCCACCTTCGTCAGATCGCCGAGCGACGTCGCGGCTCGCGCCTGCAGCGGGTGCACGCCGGCCCCGGGCCTTCGCCAGTTCCTTGCACACGGTGTGCCACGGAGCCTGCACGTTGAGCCCATTGAGCTGTACTGCCGCGCCCGCGGTCTTCTCCCCGGCCAGCAGCGGAGGGAGCGTGGCGCCGATGGACACGGCGCGCAACGGGTCATTGTCCTTCTGCCCGTCCAGCCACCGGCCGAGCCATCCGCTGGGGACCGAGTGGGCGGGGGAAGCCGTCTGCCAGATGGACATGGACCGGAAGTGGCTGCGGTCGGGTCGTGGATACGACACCCCGCGCACGATCGCCAGCTTCTTCTGGTCCCACAGCTTCTTGAAGCCCTTCATGCCCGGGTTGAGGCCGAGCTGCTCGCCGAGCGGCAGGACCTCGCCCGGGCGGTAGGCGAGGCCGGGACGTGCGGCCTGGTAGGCCTTGTCCCACGCCGGAACGACCGTGTTGAGGCCGTCGTTGCCGCCATAGAGGGTGACCAGGACGAGCACCGGGGCGCTGCTGTCCGCGCCTTCCGGGGTAGCGGAGCCCAAGAACTCCTCCACTCCCTGGGCTCTGGTCCCCGCGGCGAGGGCCGTGGCGGCAACCACTCCGCTCGCCGTGAGGAACTTGCGTCGGCTCCAGGTGTCCACCTGTGGATCTCCTTCAGATACGCCAGGCCGCTGGGGCTCAGGGTTGTACGAGGTATTCGGGCGCGGTCAACGCGATCGCGGTGACGCGGCGCGGGTCTTCTGCCGCTGCGGCCAGCACGGCGGTGGTCTGCCTGCTCCATTCGTCGACGCCGAGCAGCCGGGCCAGCACCGCTGGGCGCTCGGTCGCGTACTCCTGCTCGATCGCGGAGAGGTCGGCCCACCCCGCGAGCCGCTGTGCGAACGGAATGCGGACCGCGGCGGCGGACGTGGTCAGCCAGGTCGCGCCGTGTGGCCAGCCGCCCACGTTGGGCGGGGCGAAGGGCACCTGACCTAGACCGCCCAGGGTGCCCAGGAGCTGTTGACGGGACTGCGGCGGCAGTTTGGCCGGACGGACTCCGAAGGCGCGCAGCGAGCCGACGACATATTCGACCGGCTGTTTGACCAGCACGTTGTCCTCGTCGGCGAACGCCGGGTCGGTGAACAGGGCGCGCAGCATCCGGCTGACGTTGTGCTTCTTGCCGTAGGCGCGAACCATCCGTTCCATGCTCTGTTTGGACGGGGGGTGCTCGGCGGAAACCAGCCGTGCCCAGAACCGGGAGGCGACATGGCGGGGGCTTGCCAGCTGATCGACGAGGTGGTCGACCAGGGTCTGGGCCGTGAAGTCCGTGGTGCGGCCGAGTACCGTCTGCGGCCCCTGCGCGTGCAACCGGGGGCGGAAGACCGGTCGCCAACCGTCCTTGCCACTCATGTCGATAGTCCAGCCGGTGAGGGCGGCGGCGGCCTGACGGATGTCACGCACCTTGTAGTTGTTGACTCCGAGGACGAACAGTTCCATGAGCTCGCGGGCGAGGTTCTCGTTGGGCCCGTTCGCGACGTTGCTGCTCGCGTCCAGCCAGCGCATCAGCGCCGGATCCGTGACCATATGACGGGCCAGCTTGCGGAAGTCGCCGTCGCCGAGGCGGCGCAGGGTCTCGTTCTGGACGAGCATGGCCCTGCCGGATTCGACCTTCTGGATGGAGGTCGCCCAGTGGTCGTGCCAGAGAAACGTCCGCTTCTCCCGCCAGGGGCGGTGGGCAGCGGTCATGCGGTCGAGCCACCACAGAGTCAGCCGTTCCCGCTGCTGGTTTCTGGCCTCCCTGTACCGCTGAAGGGCGCATGCGTCCTTCACATTGCGCGGGGGTAAGGGACCGATGTCAGGGGCCGGGGTGGCTTCGGCGCCCGGATCACGGCCGCCCTCCAGGATCGCGTCCAGGGTGCCGTCGAACCCGGCCGCCATCGCGAAGTCCACGTCCGTCGCACGCACGCCGAACCCGGTGCGCTGTAGCAACCGGGCGATACGGGCCCGAGTGTCAAGTGCTGCCATGTCGGCACACCCTCACCGGCTGATGTCACAAGATGGTGGGAACTTGGTCGGAATCCGGTGGGAAGCGGGACGCCGAGGTGATGCGACCCAGGTCAACGGGGTGTCATGAATGTCTCACCCACTAGGTGCGAGCCGAGCGCCGTCCGCGGAGTGCGAGGTCAGACGTAGAGCAACCGGTGGATGGCGTGATGGACGAGGAGATGGCCCCAGATCTCCTGCTCCACGCCGTCGGGCCAGCGTGAACGCAGCACCTGAGGGGTGCCGGGACCCAATGTGGCCAGCGAGCCGCGCAGACACCAGCGGTGTTGGGACAGGGAGGCCAGTTCCGCGGCCGGGGCGGCCTCGTGGTCAAGGACGGTCGTGGCGAGCAAGGTCGGCATCATGGACTCACCCTGGCTGGGTGGAGCCGGCTCGATGACTCGGACTTTGCGCGGGTGGTCATGCAGCGTGCACAGTCGCGAGCCGTCGCGGAGATGAGCGATGTCGTGGCTGACAGAAGTGCAGTGGATCCGCCAGAGCAGGTCGGCGCCGTTGGCTCGGGTGACGGCGAAAGTGGCGGGATCGAGGAACCCTTCGCCGGCCAGCAGCAGATCCCCCGACTTCAATGGAGCGCACAGTTCTCGCGCGAGTGTCCCGGCCGTACGAGTCGGTGGCCGCTCAAGCACGGCATGGCGAATGGTCCGAGTGTCGTGTTCCGCCAGGGCCACCACATGGATGCGGGGCAGCACGCCGTTGTCCGAGTCAGCGCACGGGGGGTCACCGAGTGCTGGGTATGCGGCGGGTAAGCCGTAGTGGGTGCGGTTGTCGGGGCTGTCCGGTAAGGCGACGGTTGTAAGGCCGGCGGTCATCACCTTCCAGTTCCGATAGTGGTTGACTGACATGGGCGGAGTGGGGGAAGCCCGTACCGCTTCCTTGAAGAGCGCGGCCAGGGGTTCCGCTCCAAGGCGGATCCGGGCGCGTGAGATCGCGGCGGTCGTGGGCACCGGGCGTGGGCCGTGGACCAGCCGGGCACGCGTGAGCCCTTCGTTGAGGAGCTCAGCCACCCTGGCGTAACCCTGGTGCGGGAAAAGGCACATGACCAGGATGAAGTAGACGGTCGTGCGCGCGGGCAGCAGTCGGCTGCGGCGCTCGGCGCGCCCGCAGGAGCTGACCGCCAAATCCACCAGCTCAGGCGGGAAGGTCCGCAAAATCAGCCCCATCGCGATGCGCTCCGTCAGTTCGTCATGCTCCACCCTGCGGCTCTGCCCCGGCCGTGGCATGTGATACCTCCGATGCTGGCTCAATGGCCCTTAAGTCACTGGTTGCTGTTCGTTGCGGTTGCCGACGCTGAGGAAACGGCCAAGTATGAGCATGAGTTCACACCAGTCCGTGTGTCCTGTTGCGCGCGAAAAGGTCGTTCACCGGTTGCACTCGAAGAATCGGATCCGCATTGCCTGGGGCCCGATGCGGATTCTGCGAAACCGATCCTCGAACGGTGGAACAGAAAGTGGGATGTGATGACAGATCGCGCACTGCTCGTCGGCATAGATGAGTACCCTGACCCGACCAACCGCCTGAACAGCTGCGTAGCGGACACGGAAGAATTCGGGAAACTGCTGGGCCGACTGGGTTTCGCTGATTCCGAGATTAGGTTTCTGCATGACGCCGATGCCAGGCTCGACAACATCAGAGAAGGCTTGGACTGGCTCAGTGATGGTGCACAGCCGGGAGATCACAGGGTCTTCTTCCAGTCGTCCCATGGGTACCGACATCTCAAGGGCGATGTGCTGACAGAAGTCCTCTGCTGCTACGACGAGTTCTTGGAGGACACCGAACTGGTCCGCCGCACCGCAGGGCTTCCCCGTGGAGTGCTCACCGTGGTCATCGACGCCTGCCACTCCGGTGGCATGGAGAAATCCTTCTTCGTTCAAGGAAAGCCGCGCCTCGTCAGGGCCAAGGTGTTTTCGCCTCCCCCGGCCAAGTCTCTGGCGGCAGCGAACGCATTGACGGCTGTGCGCGGTGTGAAGCCCTTCGGCCGAGCGCCAATGCGCGACGAAAGTTCGCTTCTCGCCAGCCTCGCGAGCCCACCCGGCGAGGCGTTCGCGTCGCAGGGCGTCGTGTCCGGCGCCGGTGAACTGAACGGGATCCTGATCACGGCGTGCCGCCCGGATCAGACCGCTGCTTCTGGCAGCGCGGTCACCGACTGGCTTTCCGCGTTCACTTACTCACTTTTGCAGGCTGCCGACGAGACGCTCCCGGTCGCCGAACTCGTCTCACGAGCCGGAGACACTCTGGCGGCCCTCAATATGAGCCAAACGCCGTGCATATTCGCTCCGTCCGGCCAGGAAGAAATGCTCTCCCGGACGCTCGTGTCCATGACCGAAGTGAGCAGGAACCTGATCCAGAAGGTGGAGGACCTGCTCAAGTCCGCGGCGGCCGCTGCCGACTCCGCGACGACGGCCGCTTCTCCTGGAAGCGGCGCGACGATGAAAGGAATACACACGATGACCACGATGAGCATCGGCAAGGCCGTCGACAGCCTGATCGGCGGTGTGCAGAGGGCCAGCGCCCCACCCACGCCCACGACCACTCCCGCCGACACCTGGCTCTCGGACGTGCAGCGGGCCTGTGCCCTGTTCGCCCCTGCCATCGCGGCGGGGATGGCACCGCAGGTCGGTGCGCAAGATCTGGCGATCCGCCAGCCCCTGGAGAACATCGACCACATCTACGACCCGAACTTCTGGAAAGCGTTCATCGATTCCGGCCGCGTTCTCGTTCCGGCGATGATGGACGAGTTCACCAGGACCGGCGGGCCCGGACTGCGGACGTACTCCGTCGAGGACTCCGACCTGCATGCTCAGATCGCGGAGAGGGTCCCGCCCGAGTACCGCGGCAATGAGAAGTTCTTCGGGCTCGTGGCGGCGATGACCAGCATCGCTTTACCGCTCATCAGCCAGGCACTCAGGAAGGACTACGAGCCCTTCGCCAGGGCGTATCAGCCCGGCGGCACGACCGAGCGGATCGACCTGCCACTCCCCCCGAGCCTCACGGAGGGGGAGCGCAAGAAGTGGCTGACGGCGGCACTCAACGTAACCGCGGACTGCCTGACTCCTCTGATGAGGGCCTTGTCCTGATCGGTACCGGCACCCCACAGTGGTGGCCACACCGCGGGTGTGGCCACCACAGGGGGTCACCCGCGCTGGAGACGCGACCGGTACACGCTGACGTAGAAGCCCGGTGGAGAAGCCGTCGCAGAAGTCGGCGTCGATGCCGACGGCGGAGAAACCACCGTACCGGAGATCGAAGCCGAAGCGGTTCAGCCCGGAAGGCTGCGGGCGATCTTACGCTGATGTCGGTATCGGCCCTCTCAAGGATTCTCGACCCTTTCAAGGATTCCTCGTGTGCAGAGCGCCATCGCGCTCATGGCTCACTCATCCTGCGTCGCCGGTCGACCGTACAAAGTCCAGAGTATGGGAGGGGAACCGGCGAACTTGATGACGCGCCAATGCAAGGCGGGCGAGAGCTGACTGCACCCGGCCAGGGAGCGGTCAGCGCCCGCAGGCACTCATCCGCAACATCACTTGACGTTCACTGCCCCCAAATACCCAACGCCGCTTGAGCAATTGAGCGCCAGAAGTGCATCGCAGCACGTGACGGCGGCTGGGCAGCGCTTGACACTCCTACTGACAGGGATTCTAATACTGCGATACCAGCGGTAACCCATGAACAAGGTGTGCTCAAGATGACGTCCAAGACCGAACCTCACTTACGCGATTCCCTCGGCCTGCTCAAGGATCGGGAGCAGGTTGCGGAACGGCTGCTGATCTCCTCCGCGAAGAACTCATTCGACCCGGATACCGAGCTCGACTGGGACGCGCCGTTCGAAGAAGGAAAGTGGTTCTGGCCGCCGGAACTGGTGTCGCTCTACGACACACCACTGTGGCGACGGATGTCGGAGGAACAGCGCATGGAGCTGGCCCGGCACGAGGCCGCGTCGCTGGCATCGCTGGGTATTTGGTTCGAGATCATTCTCATGCAACTGCTCGTCCGGCACATCTACGACAAGCCGATCACCAGTGCGCACGTCCGCTACGCGCTCACCGAGATCGCCGATGAGTGCCGCCACTCCACCATGTTCGCCCGCATGATCCAGAAAGGGGCGACTCCCGCGTACCCAGTGAGTCGGGTGCACCACAACCTCGCACGTGTGCTCAAGACGGTGTCCACGACACCGGGTTCGTTCGCGGCGACATTGCTCGGCGAGGAGATCTTGGACTGGATGCAGCGGCTCACCTTCCCGGACGAGCGGGTTCAGCCGCTGGTCCGCGGGGTCACCCGGATCCATGTGGTGGAAGAGGCGCGGCATGTGCGGTATGCGCGCGAGGAATTGCGCCGCCAGATGATGTCGTGCCCGCGCTGGGAGAAGGAGCTGACCCGTATCGGCTGCGGCGGAGCGGCACAGGTCATGTCCGAGGCCTTCATCAACCCCCAGGTCTATACGAACGTGGGTCTCGACCGCCGCGAAGCCCTGGCGCAGGTGAAGGCGAGTCCCCACCGCCGCGAGGTAATGCAGTCCGGCGCCAAGCGGCTCACCGAGTTCCTCGACGAAGTCGGCATCCTGAAGGGTGTGGGCCGGCGTATGTGGCGGAGCTCGGGCCTGCTGGCTTCCTGACCTGTTGGACGAGCGAGGCAAGCAATCTGCCGCTGGGTGACGCGGGCGCCTTCGGGATGCGTTTGACGTCGGCGGCCAATCGGACAAGTCGTGTCCCACGCCCGCTTTCCCGCCAGTGACGGCGAGCGTGATGCGAGGTGGATTCATCAAGGAGGGGTGAGGGGATGACCGAGCACAAGCTTGGCCATGTTCGGGTCGCGGTGATCGGTACGGGGTTCGGGGGGCTCGGGGTCGCGGCGCGGCTGCGCCGCGAGGGCATGACCGACTTCGTCCTGCTGGAGCGGGCCGACGCGATAGGCGGCACCTGGCGGGACAACAGCTATCCGGGCTGCGCCTGCGACGTGCCCTCGCATCTCTACTCGTTCTCGTTCGCGCCCAACCCCGAGTGGCCTCGGAACTTCTCCGGCCAGCCACTCATCCGCTCCTATCTGGAGAAGGTCACCGACACCTTCGGGCTGCGGCCGCACATCCGCTTCAATTCAGAGGTGCATGCCGCACGCTGGGACTGCGACGCACTGCACTGGGTGATCGAGACCGCGACCGGCTGCCTCACCGCCGATGTCGTGATAGCGGCGACCGGCCCCCTGTCCGCCCCCAAGATCCCCGACATACCCGGCCTGGACGGCTTTCCCGGCAAGGTCTTTCACTCCGCGCGCTGGGACCACGACTACGACCTGCGCGGCAAGCGCGTCGCCATGATCGGCACCGGTGCCTCGGCGATCCAGATCGTCCCCCGGATCCAGCCGCTCGTGCGGCAGCTGACCCTGTTCCAGCGCACCCCGCCCTGGGTGATGCCCCGCATGGACCGGAAGATCACGTCCTTCGAACGCTGGCTGCACAGACGCGTGCCCCTCTCCCGGGTCTTACGCCGCCGACTGTTGTGGGGGATCCGCGAACTGCAGGTCAGCGCCTTCACGAAGCGGCCGGAGCGGCTGCGGCTGATTGAGGGGCTGGCCACGTCCCACATGCGCAAGGCTGTCAAGGACCCGGCCCTGCGGGCGGCCTTGACTCCTGACTATCGCATCGGGTGCAAGCGCATCCTGCTGTCCAACGACTACTACCCGGCGTTGGCTCAGCCCAATGTGGACGTGGTCGCCACCGGGCTGCGAGAGGTGCGGGGCTCGACACTGATCGCCGCCGACGGCACCGAAGCGGACGCCGACGCGATCATCTTCGGCACCGGCTTCCACGTCACCGACATGCCCATGGCCCAGCGTGTCACAGGCGCGGCCGGCACCACCCTCGCGGAGGAATGGAAAGCCGGTATGGAAGCCCTGCGCGGAGCCAGTCCCGCCGGCTTTCCCAACTTCCTGACCATCATCGGCCCCAACACCGGCCTCGGGAACAGCTCAATGATCCTCATGATCGAGGCACAGCTGAACTATGTGGCCGACTTCCTCCGGCAGCTCGACGCCCTGGACTGCAAAGCGGCACTGGATGCCCGTCCCGCCGCCGTGCGGGCCTGGCACGACCGCCTCCAGGAGCGGATGGGCACCACGGTCTGGAGCACCGGGTGCGACAGCTGGTATCTGGACGCCAACGGCCGCAACACGACGGTCTGGCCGGGGACGACCAATGAGTTCAGGAAGGCCACCCGAAAAGTGGACCTCACAGAGTATGCCGTGCTGCGCCCACCGGGCTGGGACGGTGCGGGGCGCGGTCGGGCGCGGTCCGCGGCGGCCGGTGCCGAGGCGGCGGAAGAAGCTGTCGCATGAGCTGGCTGACACACATGCGCTCCAGCCGGTACACCCCGCCCACGCCCGCACAGAAGCTGACTGCCGTCTCGGCCGACGGCGCCCGCATCCAAGTCGAGGTGCACGGGAGTGAGCAAGCACCCACCGTCGTCCTGGCGCATGGCTGGACCTGCCGGATCGGTTTCTGGGCACCGGTCACCCGCGCATTGGCCGTCGACCATCGCGTCGTGCTGTACGACCAGCGGGGCCACGGCAGCAGTCCCCTCGCCCCGATACCCGGCGGCTACAGCACGAGGGTGCTCGCCGATGACCTCCAGGCCGTACTCGAAACGGCACTCCAGGACGGAGAGCGCGCGGTAGTCGCCGGACATTCCATGGGCGGCATGTCCGTGCTGGCGGCCGCCGACCGGGAAGCCGTGCGCAAACGGGCAGCAGCCGTGCTGCTCTGCAGCACCGCCAGTTCACGCCTGTTGTCGGACTCCCGAGTGGTGCCGCTGCGCTCACCGCGTCTACGGACACGGGTGCACCGAGCCCTGCTCGGAACCCGCGCCCCGCTCGGCCCGGTCACCCCCTTGTCGAAACAGATACTCAAGTACGTGACCATGAGCCCCGGCGCCACGCGGGAGATGGTGGAGGCGTGCGCCCACGTCGTACACGCCTGCCCGACCGCCGTGCGGGCCGGCTGGGCCCGCGTCCTGGCCGATCTGGATCTGACGCCGCAGGTGACGCGGCTGAGCATGCCGACCGCGGTACTCGTGGGCACGGCCGATCGGCTCACCCCGCCCGAACACGCCCGCCGGATGGCTGCCGCCCTGCCGCGGTGTGTGGGACTCACCGAGCTCCCAGGACTCGGTCACATGACGCCGTTGGAGGCACCGCAGACGGTGGCGGGCGCGGTGCGCTCGCTCGTCCACGATCACCTCACAGCGCCCGCGACCGAGCCTGTCAACCAGCGGTCCACGTTCAAGGATGGGAGAGGGTGAGGATGCGTAGGAGTCTTCAGGGGCAGGTCGTGGCGGTGACGGGTGCCGCGCGGGGTGTCGGCCGACAACTGGCGTGCCGGCTCGCGGCGCGAGGGGCGCGGATCGCGTTGATCGGTCTGGAGCCGGAGGAGCTGCGGCGAGTGTCGGACGAGCTGGCCACCGAGTGTGCGTACTGGCATGCCGATGTCACCGATGCCGAGGCCCTGGGGCGGGTCGCGCGAGAGGTCGTGGAGCGCTTCGGGACGGTGGATGCCGTGGTCGCCAATGCCGGTGTGGCACAGGGTGGCCCGTTCCTGGACTGCGACGTCCGTTCCTTCGACCGGGTCCTTCAGGTCAATCTGCTGGGCAGTGTCAACACTGCTCGTGCCTTCCTGCCCGCGCTGCTGGACAGCCGCGGCTATCTGCTGCAGATCGCCTCACTGGCCGCCATCACCCCGGCCCCCATGATGACGGCCTACTGCGCGTCGAAATCGGGGGTGGAGGCGTTCGCTCACTGTCTGCGCGGGGAGGTCGGCCATCAGGGCGTCGAGGTGGGGGTGGCGTATTTGAGCTGGACCGACACCGACATGGTGCGCGGCGCGGACGAGGACGACGTCCTGCGTGAACTGCGTCGGCGGCTGCCCTGGCCGGCCAACCGCACCTATCCTTTGGGCCCGGCCGTGGAGCGGCTCGTCAGGGGCATCGAGCACCGCTCTGCCCACATCTACGCCCAACGCTGGCTCCGCGGGCTGCAAGGCATACGTGGCTACCTGCCCGGCCTCATCGGAACCGGGGCACGACGCGAGATGCGCCGTTTCGAGCCCCAACTGGCCGCCGGCCGCGAAAACCGCGCCGGGCTGGTCGGCGCCGGTGGCGCCGCAGACGAGAAGGCCCAAGCGCGGCAGATCCCAACCGATTCGTGAGGGTGGCCGCGGTGGCCGGCACACCCAACTTCTGCCCTACGCCGCGCGTGACTCCGAAGCGTCCCCGCGGTCATCGAACGTGCGGGCCTTGGGAAGCTCAAGACGGTCAAACGACCGGAACTTCAGCTCCTCTTCGCCGAATCGATCGCCCGGCAGCGCTCTGAAGGCACCACGGTATTCCGCGTACAGCTCGTCATATATAGGCGTGCCGACCTTGTGGCTGTGGTCATGTGCCGGACCGCCGAACTCCAGGTCCTCTTCGGGGACACCGTCACGGTTTGTCATGTGCATCCGCTCCCATCGCGCTCATCCCGATCCCCTGAGCGGGGCTTGTCGGTGTGCCGGACTCACGCCACACGCAGTGCCTCGGAGATGAACGACTCATCGTCCGGGAGATGTACGTCGTTGACGGCCACGTTCACCTCGACAACCTCAAGGCCCGTGATCCGTTCCACGGAGGAGATCACGTTCTCCCGTACGTGCCAGACGACTTCCGGGACCACGGCTCCTTGCTCCACGACCAGGTCGATGCTGATGGCCGTCTGCCGCTCGCCGACCTCCGCCTTCACGCCGCGTCCCAGGTGGCGTCGCCCGCCCGGAGCTCGATCACGGACCGCGTCGAGCGCGCGGGAGAGGCCACCGCCAGTGTCATGGACTCCGGGGATCTCACGGGCCGCCATGCCGGCGACTTTGACCACTATCACGTCGGCGATGGTCGTCTTACCGGGCGTGACGTCTTCGTCGGCTCCGCTCATGATCGCGAACCCCCCGATAGCTGGGGCCGGCCCGTCACACGGCGATCTCCGCCATGTTCAGCTGCTGCGTCATATCGGTGCACCTTCTGGGTGGCTGGCTGCTGTTACTCCTCTGACACAGCCACCGCAGAGTTCGTTACGTGATCACCCGAATTCCAGTGGTGCATGGGTAACGCTGCACACCCAGCAATGCATGGTGACGATCAGCGACCGTAGCGACTCAAGACCGGAGAAGAACCCGTACAGACGGACCGCTACTCATCGAAGGGCGCCACTGCCAAATTCTCGGCGTTGACAAGCACCCAAAAGTCGTCTGCGAGCCCCTCGGTGACGTAGTCGTACGGCAAATAGCCATATCCGTTGTCCCCCCACGACACGCCCCAAGAGTTGCGGATGATGAGCGCACCTTTGGTGGTTCCGTTGTCCAGCGGATTCATGATGGCACGGTTGTCGTCGTAACCGACTGCGACGACCGCGTGGCCACCCAGAACGGATTCGCGTGACGAAGGGAAGGGGATGTTGCCTTCCGTAGCTTGCTCGATGCTGCTGTAGACCGGGAATCCGAACATGGCGGGCAGCCCAGCTGCGAGGCTGGCCTTGATGTCCGTGAGCAGTTCGTTGAGGCTGATGCCTGGCGGGTCCAGACGGTAGTACATCAGCGCCTGGTAGTTGCTCGCAAAGGCGTAGCAGAACGCGGGCGGCTCATCGTCGAAGAGTTCGACGTCGTAAGCCCAGAACCTCTCCGGCGGTACCCCGAAGAGGGCCAAGGCTCCCATCGTGGAGCGAAGATACGCTCCCGTGTCGCCTTGAACTCCAAGGAAGTTGCGGGTCGCTTTGTAGATGAAGCGACGGGAGGCCGGTGTGAAGGATCCGGACGACTGAATCTGGAAGTACTCAAGAACCCCGGTAGCAGCGTTGGCCGTACATGAGCCCAGTTCGCCCTGATCCACGATGGGAGAACATTTGGACCGTAAGTCCACGAGTGGTGGCGGCGCAACGGGAGCTCGCGAGATCAGACCCGATGCGCCGAGAAAAGCGTCGACCTGGGGGGCCGCCTTCGTGTAGTCGCGGATGTCGGGACGATCGGGTAACCAGCCCATCCCACCAACGGGTCCATTGAGCGAAGCGTTCATCAGCGACCTTCCCTTCGACGGCGAGTCACGGAGGGAAGCACTCCGAAGACCTTGAAGTCCCTCCCTCCTCGGTATAAAAGCCGTGCTGATGCTCCGCAAACGGCACTGGGGCGAATGCGTGATCAGCCCAAGGCGGGCTCCGAGCGACTTGACCGACTCAGGTGCCCGGCTTGCGCCCGTACACGTGGACGTCGTCGCCGTTCCTCAGCAGCGACCAGTACTTCTTCGCGTCCGCCTTGGTCATGTTGACGCAACCGTGCGAGCCGGGCGGATTCCACATGCTGATGCCGACGGAGTGGAAGGCCTGGCCGCCGTCGAAGAACTGGGCGTAGGGCATGGGCACGTCATAGATGGTCGACACGTGGTCGATGTTGCGCCAGTAGATCTTCTTCAGGCCGGTGCGCGTCTCGTAGCCGTCCCGGCCGGTGCGGACCGGGACCGGGCCGTACACGAGCTTCGTGCCGTCCTGGATCCAGCTCAGCTGGAGCGTGAGGTTGACGCAGGCGATACGGCCCTTGTTCGTCGGGCACTTGCCGGCACTATTGGGGTTGTTGCCGACAGCCTTCTGCTTGTTCATCAGGTCCATCACGCCCCAGGTGACGGGCCCCGCGTAGCCGGCGTTCGGCGTGATGCCGTGCTTGGTCTGGAAGGCCTGGATGGCCCTGCAGTCGGTGGTGGACTGCCTGCCGTCGACCGGTAGGCCGAGGAACTTCTCCACCTGCTTCTGATACGGGCCGGTCTGCGCCGTACAACTCGCGGCCTGGGCGTGCCCGGCACTGAGCGAGATGGTGAGCGGTGCGAGGAGCCCTGTGATGCCGAGTAAGACGGCTCCCCGTCTGTGTATGCGCCCCATGATCGCCCCTTCCATTTCGTTCCGCGTGCGATCACTGTCAGCTAACCGGACTTCACCAGAATTGGTAATAGAAGCACACAAACTGGGGCACAACAGTGACATGGTTAACCCTGGCTATTCAGCGGAATTGGTTGAGCTGACAGCCTGACAGCCTGACAGCAGAAAGGTGCCGTTGACCTGCGAGGATGCGAGTGTCTACGTCGTATCCGCTGCAGAGAGCAAGGCACCTTTCTGGTGGTCGAGAGTACAGGGTGGGACCGTCGGCTGTCCGTGGCTGCTGACGGGAAGAAGCTGGTAGGGCACGCGGGGGCGGTGCTGCTGCGGAAACTGGCCGACCGCCTGGGGCTGACGGGTGGACTGGCCCGGGTGCTGCCGTCGAGTACGGCGGCCGGGTGGCGGGAGCGGAGCGGGGTGCTGGTCCAGCTGGCTGTGGCGATCGTGCTCGGAGCACGGAGTCTGCTGGAGGCCGAGCAGCTCCACCTGCACCACCAGCAGCTCTTCGGCCCGGCTGTGTCGGACTCGACGATGCGCCGGGTGCTGGCCGGCCTCGACGAACACACGCTGCGAAAGATCGCGAAGGTGCGGCGGCGGGTGCGCCGCCAGGTGTGGGGCCTGCTGCATCTGCGGCCGGGCGGCTTCCCCTATCTCACCGTTGCCGGACGGCACTTGAAGGGCTGGATCGTCGTGGACCTGGACGCCACGGTCATCACTGCCGCTTCGAAGAAGGAAGGGGCAGCGGCGACGTTCAAGGGCACGTTCGGCTTCCACCCGCTGGCCGGCTGGTGCGCGAACACCGGTGAGAGCCTGGCAATGGAGCTGCGCTGCGGGAATGCCGGGGCGAACACCGTCGAGGACCACCTGCGCGTGCTGGCGGCCTGTCTGGAGCAGGTCCCCGGCTCCTCGCAGGCCAAGCTCCTCATCCGCGTCGACGGCGCCGGGGCCACGCACGGCCTGCTGGAGCACCTGGAGTCACTGAACACGAAGCGGCGCACGGTCCGTTACACCGTCGGCTGGAAGATCACGCCCGAGGACGAGGCGGCGATCGCGAAACTCCCCGAAAGCGCATGGGAGACCTCCCTGCACCAGGACGGCAGCGTCCAGGAGGGCTACCAGGTCGCCGAGTTGACCGGGGTGAACACCCGCGAGGGCTGGCCCGAGGGGATGCGGCTGATCGTCCGCCGGGTCAGACCCTCACGGCGGCAGCACAAGAAGCTGACCGACTTCGAGAAACAGACCGGCTGGCGCTACTCGATCACCGCGACGAATATCCGGCACCTGTGGGGCATCTCGACTTTGCGGAGAATCGTGATCTTGAACAGATAGTGGCTTCCCTGTTCGGGTGAGCCCGCTGAGTGGCTTGCGGAACGTCAGGCTGAACGTGAAGAACCATCAGCGGTGTTGATCCAACCGCCTCGAAGCGAGGAAGTTGCCGCTGATGGTTCCGGGGATGACGTTACCGGCGTCGTTGCTGCTTGTTCTGCAGGTCACTCGTCCGTGTTTCACGAAGCATTCGTTCGAGACGTTCTGCCATCTGGTGGCCGGGATGGCCGCGCAGACGGGGCGGCGTACGGTCACCGGGATGCTGACGGGGGCGGGACTGTCGCGGCTGTGGCCGCACCGCAGGGCCCACGCCTTCTTCTCTGAGGCCTCGTGGGATCCCGACCAGCTCGGCCTGCGCCTGGCCCGAGCCGTGGTCGAAGCCCTGCTCCCAGCGGACGCGCCGATCCTGGCTGTCGTCGACGACACCCTGCTGCACCGGGTCGGCAGGAAGGTCTTCGGGGCGCTGTGGGCGCATGACGGCTCCGGGCGGGGCAAGGACAAGCTCGGGTTCGGCAACACCTGGGTCATCTGCGCGGTCGTGGTCCGCCTGCCCTTCCTCGCCAAGCCGGTCGCTGTGCCGGTGGCCGCCCGGCTGTGGCGGGGCAAGGCCACCGCCTCCCGCACCGACCTGGCCCTGGAGATGGTCCACGACCTGGCCGCGCTCTTCCCCGGCCGCACTCTCCACGTCACCGGCGACGCTGCCTACCACTCCGGCAAGGTCGCCGACCTGCCCCCGTCGGTCACCTTCACCACCCGACTCCCGCGCAACGCCGCCCTGTCCGCGCCGACCCCGCCCAAGACCAACAAGCGGGGACGGCCCCGCAAGAAGGGCAGGGCGCTGGGCTCACTGACCGCGATTGCCCAGACGGCGACATGGCGCCTTGCCGTCGTGGAGCGTTACGGGCGCATGGAGTTCGTGTGGATCACCGAGAGGGAATGCCTGTGGTACGGAGCCTTCAAGGACCTCCCGGTCCGCCTCGTCCTGATCCGCGACCTGAACTCGACCCGCCCGTACGACCTCGCTCTGATCAGCACCGACCTGGTCAGTCCCGCCGACGACCTCATTGAACGGTACGGCACGCGCTGGCCGATCGAATCGATCTTCGAGCACATGCGCCAGGATCTCGGCGTCGGCCAGGCCCGCAACCGCACCCGGCGCGCGGTGGAGCGCACCGTCCCCTTCGGCCTGGCCGTCTACACCATCGTCGTCCTCTGGTACGCCGCCCACGGGCACCACCCCGCCGACATCGCCGACCGGCGCGCACGACAGCCCTGGTACGCGACGAAGGCGACCCCGGCGTTCAGCGACATGGTGATCAAGCTTCGCCGGACGATCATCGCCGCCCGCCATATTCACAACCCTGCAGGTCAACCCGGTCCCGATGAAATCGCCGCGGTCATCCGCGCCTGGGAAGCAGCCGCGGCGTAGAGCCCGCCACCCCAAGATCACCATTCGCTACAAACACGAGGGGGCATCCCCGGCTCGCACCAGGTCCAGTTCCTCGATGCCCTGCACCGCGACCACGCCGAGGTCGAGGATCGCATCCGCACCGGCAAAGCCATGGGCCTGCACAACCTCCCGTCCAAGTCGTGGCAGGTCAACGCCGGATGGATGCTTGCCTGCAACCTCGCGGCTGATCTCGACGCCTGGCTGCGGCTGCTCACCCTGCACGACCAGGACGGGCTCGAACACGCCGAGCCGGACACCATGCGCTTCCGCCTCTACCACCTGCCCGCCCGCCTCGCCGACCACGCCCGACGCCGCTACCTGCGCATCGAACGGACCTGGCCCTGGGCAAAGGCGTTCACCACCTGCTGGAGCAGGCTCACACAGCTTCCGGCCGTCACCTGACAGCCGGCCCCGCCCCGACCAGGACCAGGAAGGAGGAGGACCGCAGTCTCCGGGCCTGTGGAACCCGGCGCACCCCGCGGCGTTACGCGACGGCCCGTCCTCCAACGGCAGAGGACATTACGGGCGAACCGCCGGATCACTCAGCGACCGAAACCCGCTGACGAATCGAGGTTAACGGCAGATCAATCCGCTGGGCCCCGATTACGACCCGCGATCAGAACGACCTTGAAGCCGCGCAAATAGACGGAAAGTCAGGGATCATAAACGGGCGCGCGTCGCCTCGATTTATACCCTCCCCGAAACAGCAATGACAGCGTGAATGATGTCACATCCTCTTGTTGGTGGTTGCCAAATCCTCGCGAAGGACCGGATTCTGCGCGTGCGTACACATTCGAGGGCCTGGGATATCAGTGATCGCAATGCTCTTGCGAACACGCTCGCGACTCGACGCAGAGTCGGTCCCCCATGTGCCGGTGACGGCAGCCCTCGGCGGGAGAGGAAGATGATTGCGATGGCACGGGGCAGGCACCGTAAGTTAAAGAGCACACCAGGGAAGCGGGTTGTCGTCGCCGTCACAGCAGGGACGGGTGTGGCCTTCCCGCTTATTGTGGGGGGCGGCTCCGCGAATGCGGCAACCCAGGACCAGTGGGAGGCCATTGCTCAGTGCGAGTCCGGCAATGACTGGTCGATCAACTGGAGCGGCGACGGTCAGAGCGTCGGCGGTCTCCAATTTCAGAACGCATCCTGGAAGGACGCGCTCGCCTACCTCGAACGGCAAGGCGTCGACACCTCGAACTGGACACAGGATCTGTATCAGGGCATGCCCAGGGACCAGGTCCCGACCAAGCGTCAGACAATCCTTGCCGCGGAGGCTCTGCTCGCGCTTCAAGGACCCGGCGCGTGGGTGTGCAAAGGAGCAGGCCTGGGCCCATCCATGTTCGAGGGAGGGCAGAAGCCGGCCATCCTCGCAGAAGAAGCGCCAGCGGCTTCGGAATCCGCGGCATCCGCGCCTAGGCCGCAGCAGACCGCACCCGCACCAGAACCGGCGCGGAAGTCCGAAGCGACGGGGACCCATACAGTGCGTCCCGGGGACACGTTGTACAGCATCACCATGGCGCAATCAGGTGGCGCCGCGGGCAGTTGGCAGGAGCTGTACGAGGCGAACGAGGATGTCGTGGGTGCCAACCCCAACCTGATCTACCCGGGTCAGACACTCGAACTCCCCTGGGGCGAGAGCGAGTCATCCCACTAGAACGGGCACACCGGAATTCGGCCCTGCCAAGCCCATGTCCCGCAAGCTCGCCTCACGGGTCGACGCGCACCTGGCCGGTGCCAGGCGGGAGAGAACCCCGACTGGCACCAGCACACTGGCCGTCATCGGCTTCGAGGCAGGTTCTCGCGCCTAGTCGCGTCCGTCGCAGTGGAAGAAGGAGCCCCAATTGAGGGGCTTGTCGCTGTCCAGTAGACCGACGAAGTCCAGCGCCGAGCAGACCAGGGAGGGCTCATTCGGGCCGGGAACCGGCGGCACCGGGACCGGCGGTACGGGCTCGGGGAGCGGCGGTTCGGGGATCGTCGGTGCGGGGTCCAGGACCGGCGGCAGATCCGGGATCGTCGGTGCGGGGTCCAGGACCGGCGGCAGATCCGGGATCGGCGGTGCGGGGTCCAGGACCGGCGGCAGATCCGGGATCGGCGGTGCCGGGTCGGCCTGCACCGCCTCGACCTGAGTCAAGACTGCTTGAGCGAGGGCGGTCTGCGCTGCCTGGGCCGGAGCGGCCAGCGTCACGCCCCCTGCGGATAAGAGAAAGACCGCCGAGAGGACTGCGGCTGTACGACGGGTCCGTTTCAACGTTTGACCTCCGATAAGTGGGTCTCCGGGTGACTGCTTGAGTGGTGCCGCGGATCAGGCGACCCGGGGTGCAGCGACAACTCATGCCTGGCCGACAGAATGCTCCAATATCGGAGTAAATGCTGACATTATCCCTCTTGAGGGTGAGGCATGTACGACAGTCAGGCCCAGGGCCGTCAGCAGCCCTCGTCACCCTGGCGGTCTGCTCCGCCTACGACAGCGACTAAAGCGACTAAAGGTCGGGGAACAAAGCGCCAAAACACTCTCGCATTCCCCGTCACAACTGCCGCTGCACCGTGTCCAACAACCAACGGCACCGCGAACGCCCTCGGACCCATGGGCGCATCGCAGCCCGGGCCCGGGTGGCGCAACAGGCAGACGCAGCCGCCTTAAAAGCGGTAAAGGTGCGGGTTCGACTCCCGCCCCGGGCACCCTCCCGCCCGCCAGTTGACGTGGCGGCGTACGAGAGGGGCTTCTGCGAAGGCCCCACGCTCACGCGGCGGCCTACGGCTGCGGCTTCGCTCCTCGTTGCTTCAGCATGTCGGTCATCAGGTCGATCTCCGACTGCTGTCCGTTCACCATGGTCTGCGCGAGCCGCTTCTCCACGCCCACTTCGCACTTTTCGAGGCAGCCCTCGGCCATGTGGATGCCACCCTTGTGATGGGCCGTCATCAACTGCAAGAAGACGATCTCCGCCTGCTTGCCGCTGAGGCTCTCGAGCTTCTTCATCTGCGTGTTGGTCGCCATGCCCGGCATCAGCGAGCCATCCCCGGCGGAGGGCATGTCGCCCCTGCCCATCCAGGTCATCGGCGCCTGTGACGACACTTTTGGCAGTCCCCACAAGTCCAGCCAGCCCAGCAGCATGCCGCGCTGGTTGGCCTGCGTCTGCGCGATGTCGTACGCCAAGAATCGCACCTCCTTGTCGTCCGTGCGGTCCCGCACGATGTACGACATCTCCACGGCCTGCTGATGGTGCACCGCCATGTCCCGGGCGAAACCGGCATCCGCCGAATCGACGCTCGGGGTCGAACCCGACGAACCGCCGTCCTCGGTCACCGCGTAGGTGATCGCGCCGGCCGCGAGGAGCACGGCCGCCGCTGTCCCCGCCATCCAGCCGGCGTGCTTCGCCATGTTCGGTGTCCTCACTGCATCGTCCCGCCGGTGCAGGGTGCCCCTGGCTCGGGCGTCTGCTCACCCTGGACGTACTTCTCGAAGAACCTGGCGACGTTCGGGTCCTTGGCCGAGGTCACGGTGCGTTGGTGGCCCCACGCAGTGAGCATGATCGGATGCTTCTGCTTCTCGTAGGGGCTCATCATCGTGTACGGCGTCCTTCTGACCTTCGCCGCCAGGGCCTTGACGTCGGACTTCGAGGCTTTGGATGTATACGTGACCCACACCGCGCCATGCTCCAGCGAGTGCACGGCGTTCTCGTTCTTCACTGGCTTGGTGTAGACATCACCGTTGCAGTTGAGCGGAGTTGGGTTGTGCGGGCCGCCGACCGGAGGTGAAGTCGGGTACTTCACGGCCTTCGAGACGTGGCCACCGACCAGTGGACCCACCCAGGTCTTCACACCGTCCTTGCCTGTGACGAAACCTTCCGATGGCTTGGCTTCAGGTGTGGTCGCGGCGTGGTCATCGTCGTGCCTCGACTGCTGGGCGGTCACGGGCGATGGCTCATCGACGCCCCCAGCGTCGTCACAGCCAGTGATACCGAGGAGCCCCACGCAGACGGCTGCCATGAGCCGGGTCGGGCGGAAGGCCCCGGTCACGGGGCCGGGTAGGAGACTAAGGGAACACTGGACTGTTCCGGGACCGGACTAGCTGCCGTCATGAGCGGAGCGAGGAGTATGTGCGTGGGACCTGACATAGAAAGCGCACCTCTCTCTTCTTTGCGGAGGCAGATGTGACAGCTATGCAACTCGCAACCAGAAGAATTCATAGCCTAGTCTGAGAAGCGCATTGATGCCCGTCAAGGGACGATTGTGTGGCTCTCCGCACACGTCTCCGAAATCCTTGGATATCCGATGGAAATCTTCGGGCGTTCGCATTTACGTCGATGCGTAAGTCTGCCGAGAGTTCACGTCTGATCCTGAAGTCCCCATTGCCTGGGCAGCTGAAATTCCCTGCGAACAGCGTTCGTTGAGCCGGCGTCGACGACATCATCGGCTGGAACCGTAGACGAGAAGAGTGAGGGCCCGCATCACTTCTCCCCCGGGGAGCACTCTTAACTCATGCCTAGGTAAGCCTCTCTCCCTCCGGGTCCCGCACCCCCTCGCGGCCCGGAGGGGGTGAGGGACCAGGCACGGGCGCCTTCCCCCTTCGCGTCCAGTTCAGCTCGCGTCAGCACAGCCGCCAGGTGTCGCGTCGATACAACCGGGCTTCCGCCCCGGCGAATTGATTTCGCGCCCATTGGCCTGACGCCGCCACGTCCACCGTGTCAGATCAGGCCGGTGACGGTGACGGTGACGCGGGCATGCACGTCTGGTGCAGCATGGGCGCGGACCGTCTCCACAACCGCCGCCCGCACTGCTCGGGTCAGGTCGACGGCCCGCGGAGAGCTGCGCAGGACGACACTGACCTCGATCATCAACGTCGGCCGCCCGGCCTCGTGGGGGCCGGTACTCGGTTCTGCGGGCCGAGTCCTCCCACCCGCGGGGCGTCCACGTTGGATGCGTACCGCGGACCGTGCCGCTCTTCCGCTGAGAGCTCCTCGGCCTGTCGTGGCGCCCCGAAGCAGCCCCGCGAGCCCGGGCCGCAGGAACGCCACTCCCGGGACGGCGACGACCGCCTCCGCGATCCGTTCCGTGAGCTCCCCCAGCTCCCTGTCTACCGCCACCGGTTTCGCCCCTCCCCGTGGCCCTCGCCATCGAGGACGTCCACGATCGCGACATCCACCGAGCCGACCTGCATGCCCAGGGCCCGCTGCGCTGTCACGAGCAGCCGCTTACGCACCTGTTCCGCGGCGTCCTGGAGATTGTCGGTCATGTCGATCACGACTTCGATGCGCACCTTGACAGGGCCGCGCGTACGCTGCCGAGGGCCGGCAGCGGGGTGGAGTGGAGCGATGCGGCAGCTGCCCGCACGCACGCCCGGCAACGAGTCGGCGGCAGCGCGAAACGCCTTGGCAGCCGCCGCTTCCACGATCCAGGTGTCCTCGGCGTCCGTTCCCAGCGGCAGTGTCCGACCGGGTCGCAGTTCGAGGTGTACGACGTCCATCACGCGCTCCACGAGCGCGCTGGTGTCCTCCTGCACCGGCTCCTCGTCCCGCACACGGCGCACGACATCCTTGAGCCCATCGAGTTCCTCCAGGGCGGCGCTGCAGTGCGGGCAGGCGCGGGTATGGGCGTCGCCCTGCCCGTCCTCCCACTGCTGCCACACCTGTGCCAGTTCCCGGCCGCAGGGCAGGCGTTCATCTTCGTCGGCCCCGCCCTCGCCCGTCGTGCCATCGGGCGGGCCGGCACTCTGGTCCGCGTTCATCGCCATGCGACCATCGCCTCCGTCAATTGGCGCCGTGCGCGGAAGACGCGGCCGCGGGCCGCCTCCTGGCTGATCCCGACCATGTCCGCAATAGCGTCGTACGGCAACCCGTCCACCTCTCGCAGAACCCAGCACACCCGCTGTTCCGGCGAAAGAACGACCATCGCTTTGGACAGGGCCTCGACAGCCGCGCGTCCCTCCGCCGCTCGGGCCGGAGAGACTTGATGCTCTGCGGCAGCGGGCTCGGACACCGCGTCCAGGGTGACGACTGGACGCCGTGCGCGTAACACGTTGAGGCATCGGTTTGTGACAATGCGGTACATCCATGTGCCGAATGCTGAGTTCTCACGGAATTCCGGCAGTCTGCGCCACGCGCTGACGAACGATTCCTGTACGGCGTCCTCGGCCTCGCTCCTGCTGCCCAGCAGGCGCGTGGCCAGCCGTAATAACACCGGCCCGTGGCGGCGCACCAACTGCTCGAAGGCCTCATCATCTCCCTCGCTGGCCCGAGCCGTCAGTAGAGCGTCACTTCGTTGCTCACCGTCGTCCGCATCGTCCGGCGGTTCGTACCCATGCGCCGGCAACGATTGACTCCTCTCGATCGGACTCATGCTGTGTGTCACGGCAAGCACCCTGTGGGTTACGCGGCACTGGAACGCTACCTCCGCAACAAGGAAAAACCGGTGCATCGCGTAATGAATACGCTAATGCCGTGTCGAATTAAGGGACCCTAGGTTTCCTCATCGATCCAGGAGGCGCACCGATGACAACGCAGGACCCGAGTCCGGCGGAAACCGCCGTGGCCGGCTGGGAGCAGGGTGGGGGCATCACCGACACCATGGGAGCGGCCGGTGTCGCGGAGTCCGCCGACTCGCGGGGAAGGACATCGATTGCCGACGTAGTGGTTGTCAAGATCGCCGGTATGGCGGCCCGTGAGATTCCTGGGGTGCACGACATGGGTGGTGGCCTCGCCCGCACGATCGGGGCGGTCCGCGACCGGGTACCAGGTGGGCGTCCGCATGTCGGGCGTGGCGTGAAGGTCGAAGTCGGCGAGCGGCAGGCCGCTGTCGACCTCGATCTGGTCGTCGAATACGGGGTGGCGATCCCCGATGTCGCTCGGGAAGTGCGGGAGAACGTGATCTCCGCCGTGGAACGGATCACGGGTTTGGAGGTCGTCGAGGTGAACGTGGCGGTCAATGACGTCCGCCTGCCCGAGGACGAGCGCGACGCGGCAGAGGCGTCGCGTGTGGAGTAGTCGCGTGTGGAGTGGACGTACGGCCAACGGAAACGTCCGGCTGGGCCGGGAGACGGAGACGACGTGAGGTGAATGGTGAACAGAGGCGTAGTGGGACTGGCCGTGGGCATGACCCTGGGATTCGCGGGCTGGTTCGGAGGCTTCCAGGCGTTCCTGCTCGTGGCGGCCCTGGGGGCGGTTGGCGGGATCGCGGGTCGTCTTGTGGACAGTGGCATCGGCTTACGGGACCTCTTGGGGCCTCGTGAGAGTCGCCAGGGCGATCTCGGCTCCGAGAGGCTGCCATGAGTACGACACGAGCGGAGCGCCTCACGGTCGCAGCCGGGGAAAGAGGCCGCTTGGAAGTGGCTGACCGGGTGGTGCGCCGCGTTGCCCAGCGCGCCGCGACCGAGGCACTGCCCGCGGGCGATGTCAGATTCGCCGACGCGACGGTGATGACGCGAAGCGGCCGCATCGCGGTATCGGTCGATCTCGCGCTTCCGTATCAAGCCGCTCTGGAGGAGTCCGGCCGACGCGTGCAGCAGTGCGTGGCGGAGCGCACGGCCGAGCTCACCGGACTCAAGGTGTCCCGACCGCGTATCCGCGTACGGTCCCTGACGGTGCCCGACCGATCCAGGGCATCCGAACCAACAGCGTCTGCCGTGACTGCGGGAACACAGGGTTCAGTCACGCGCCGCCCTGGGAGAACCTGGTCGGAACGGCGCGTGCCCTCGGCGCTGGCAGCCCTTACGGGAGCCGCGGCTTGCGCCCTGTTATTGCACGACTTCATCCTCTTACGAGGTGAGGGGCGCCCACAGGAGCCCTGGAGGTCTGAGTTGCTCACATGGCTGTCCACCCACGGCCCCGGTGACTTCACAGTGGCCCTGGGAACCGCCCTGACCCTGCTCGGTATCCAGATGGTGCTGCTCGCCGTGTTGCCTGGGCGACGGCGCCTGCTCTCGATGAGACCGGATGCCGGTGGTGTCCGCTCGACGCTTGACCAGCACTCGGCCGAGCAACTGATGCATCAGGCGGTGTTGAACGTTCCCGGCGTCTCCCGGGTACGGGTCCGCGTGCGCCGCCGGCGGGCTCGAGTGCGGGCTGTTGTGGAGTTCGGTGACCCTGACGCCGCTCACCGGGCCATGGTGACGGCGGCCAACCGCACCCTTGACACCTACGGGTTGGGGCGTGCACCTCGCCTGCGAGTTCGCATGAGCACGGGACCGGGTGTGCAGGCATCTCGAAGGCCCAAGCGGCACCGCGCGCAAAAGGAAGGTGCGAAGCGCAAGGAGGACCACCGTGAGCCGAGTGCGTAGCGGCATCAACAGGACTGCTCTTGCCTGCGCAGGGATTGCTCTGACAGCTGGGGGAACCGTGCTCGCAGCTGCGGACCTCCTGGGTGGCGACCGGCTTCCGCATTGGTGGCCGGTGGCTGCGGCCGATACGGCCTGGCTGGATCGAGACGCACTCGTACGCTGGCGGGACGACGGCTGGTCAACTGCGGTGGCGGCGGCCGTACTCGGCGCCGCGGTTCTGCTGTGTCTGGGCTGGTGCTCGCTGCAGGTCCGCAGGGAGCGAATGCACATCCTGCCGTTGGGGAACGAGGGGATCACCCTGTCCGGCAGCGGTCTGTCCAGCGCCATCGCACAACGGACGCGATCCGTGCCCGGTGTTGTCCAGGCACGTGTCCGCCTCGTGGGCAGGCCGTACCGGCTTAGAGCTCGCGTCCATGTTGTCTTGGCTGACGACGCTTCACCTGCCGAGGTGTTGGAGCACTTCACGACGCACACTCTGACCGAGGCAAGGGAGGTGGTCCTCCCGCGGCGGATTGACGCCGATGTGCGGTTTCAAGTCCGCCGCCATCGCCCCAGCCGCATCCGATGAAGCGTCCGGCCCTGCCGCCCGAAGAGCATGTGAAGCCCCTGCTCAGCCGGAAACTGGGAGAACTTCCGCCTGTCACAAGAGCTTCACACGCCGCCGTACTCTGCCACGCCCCCTTCTCTCAACTACCACGAGCCACGCCCTGCCCGCCAAGAAAAAGCAGAATGAGCGAAGATCGGCCAGCCTGATTGCATGGAATGAGTCGCGGATCGACCGTTCGATCTGAGATGGGCAGAAGTCGAGGTCCGGGGACAGCTTACCGTCCACGAGAAGCCATTTCTGTTCAGAGCAGCCCTGCAGGAAGGTCAGTCCGACGAGTGAGATTCCCCGCCATTTTGACGAAACCGAGTCATAGCGGCTCATCACACAGCTCTAGGCAAAGCAGCGAGGAAAACGCGTGATGAGCGGCTCGCCGAGGAACGCTGTCCACACAGAAGGATTTTGTCATGAATGGCATCGGTTCGTCTTCTGACCAGCAAGAGGAAGTACCTGCCGAAGGAGGGCGCGGTCTCCGCATCCGGCGAATCATCCTGGTCGCGACGGCTGTCGCCTGCACGGCAGGCGCCCTCGCCGCGTCAATCTCGCAACCCGGGCCGACTACAGCACGTCCTCCTGCGAAAAATGCCGCCGCACAGGCTTCGAGCCCACCGGACTTAGCCACCGCTCCCGTGGAGCCACCGCTACAACTGCACCTCGCCGACGAGGCCAAGAAGCGGAACTCGACGCCCCGCACAGAAGCCGTCGCCGCCTCCCTGCCGTTGACCACCAATAATTCAGGCATCCCGGCCCAAGTACTCGACGCATACCGCCGCGCCGCCAACGAGCAGGCAGGGCGGACGCCGGGCTGCCACCTCCCCTGGACAATTCTCGCCGCTATCGGCTCAATCGAGTCGAACCATGCCAGGGGCGGCCTCCTGAAAGCGGACGGAACGACAACATCACCGATCCTGGGTCCAGTTCTCAACGGCGGACAGTTCGCGGCACTGTCTGATACGGACGCCGGGGTACTTGACGGCGACCCGGTCTGGGACCGAGCGGTGGGGCCGATGCAATTCATCCCCTCCACATGGAGTCGCTGGGCAACGACCACACGGCCGATGGCCACTCCCGACCCGAACAACATCTTCGATGCCGCCACGACGGCGGCTGCTTACCTGTGCGCCAATAACCGAGATCTCAGTGATCCGAACCAGTTGAATCAGGCGATTCTCAGCTACAACCGCTCGGAGGAGTACCTGCGCGCCGTACTGGCATGGAACGCCAGGTACGCATCGGGAGTCTCGGATCTGCCCGCCCCCGCTGCTGACAGAGCCACCCAAGTGGGCGATGTCAGTCGCGACTCACTCACGCAGCCCGCGGCGAGTACCACCATCCAGGTCTCTCTGCCCCCCAAGAATGGTCCGGTTCGTACCTCGTCTGCGGCAAGGACCACGGACACCGTGCGGGAAGAGACAGTCTCGCAGCCGCCCCAGCCCCCACAGGCGCCCGCCGCCGAGGCAACCAAAACACAGAACTGCCCCGAACGTACTTCGGCGCGGGTCGAGGGCGTCCAGGAGACGAGCGGGCAGTCCACCACCGAGCATTCAACTGCCGCCTGCACGCCGGATGACGCCCAGGCATCGGGTCCAGAAGCCGGCGTGACGAGCGCGGCGCCTTCCGCGGGCACGCCTGCACCCAGCGAGACACATGGTTCGGGCGCCACTGAGGCGAGTTGGGCGCCTTCTGCTGACACCTCCTCGGCGGATGAGGCGCAGGGCTCGGATTCGGAGACCGGCGCGGATGCGGACGGCGGGACGGCTCCGGCCACGACGTCCGTACGGGATGAAGCGCAGAGTCCGGGTACGGAAGCCCGCACGGACGTACTCAGGGAGCCGCCTTCCGCCGACATCGCCGCCGTCACATGTGCCTTGCGTGAAACGCTGACCTCTGGTGTCCGTACGGCCCACGGAGCGCAGGCCGCTGACGTGAGTGCGGCAAGCGAGTCGCCGTCCGACGAGACTTCTACCGGCACCTGTGCATCAGGCGAGACGCACCGTAGGGACGAGAGGGCCACCGGTCTCAGGCTGGACACGACCGGCATCACCGGACTCGTGACCCGACTTGCACGTCTCCCTTGATTCCGTAGGCCGCCGACCGTCCGGAACGCGCCCCCCATTCGTCATGGCCCTGTGGCTTTGAGACAGTGGTCGGGGGTGACGGTGTGCTGTTGCAGAACGGCCCTGCCCCACTGGCCGGCCGGCGGCCTGTTCATTACTGGAGGTTGTACGCGAACACCCCCCAGTCCGGCCCAGGCCAAGGCGGCGGCCAGGCGGCGCAGGCGGGTGCACCGAAGGCTTGATCGTTGACCGCGGCGCAAAAACGCGGTGAACGACGACTGCACCTAGCGGGCGGCCAGCACCACGGCGCGCGTCGCCGCAGATGGAACCAGTCGCGGCGCGTCGACCGGGTCCTCGGTCATGCCTGCAGTCTCCTCAGCACGGTACGTCCTGCGTTCCGCAGTTAATGGCGGGGGCCTGGCAGGGAGGAGGGCGTTGTCGCAGGTGAGGGGATTCCGGCCTGGTGGAAAGGCCAGAATCGCCTAGTAACACGTTCCGCTTGATCACTATGCGTTGAGCTGCGGTAATGCTGTTAAGGTCTGGAACCATGTACGTACGGGCGACGACGCGGAAGAACAAGGACGGCTCGACCGTGCGCTACCTGCAACTGGCGCACAACGAGTGGGACGCCGCCACTGGCACCTCCCGCCCGCAGGTGCTGCACAGCTTCGGCCGCGAGGACCAACTCGACCGTGCCGGCATTGAGCGCCTGGTCGCCTCGCTCGCCAAGCTCCTGGACCCGGCCGCCGCCCTGCGGGCCACCTCCGGAGCGGACCTGACGTTCCTGGCCTCGCGGCCGATGGGTGGCGCCCACGCCCTGGATGGCCTGTGGCACCGCATCGGCATCGACACGGTCATGAAGAAGCTCCTGACGAGCAGCCGTCTGGATCCGGCCGCCGAGCGGGTGTTGTTCGCGCTGGTCGCCAACCGGGCCCTGGCACCGAGCTCCAAGCTCGCTGCCACCCGCTGGATCGAGCACGACAGCCACATCCCGGGCCTCGCCGCCACCAGCGACGACGCCTGCTACCGGGCGATGGACTGGCTCCTGAAGATCGAGGACAGACTCGCCGAAGAGGTCTACTGGCAGGTCGCCGACCTGCTCAACCTCGAAGTCGACCTGCTGTTCTTCGACACCACCAGCACCTACTTCGAAACCGGCGAAGCCGACACCCCCGCTGCCCGCGACGAACACGGCCGCCGCCTTCCTGACGAGCCGGCCGACACGACGCAGTCGAGCCAGGCCGCCGAAAGCACCGGCGACGATGAGAAACCGGCGTCGTTCCGCGCCTACGGGAAGAGCAAGGACCACCGACCCGACCTGCCGCAGGTCGTCATCGGCATGGCCGTCACTCGCACCGGCATCCCGATCAGAATCTGGAGCTGGCCCGGGAACACCGCAGACCAGGCATTGATCCGCCAGGTCCGTGAGGACCTGCGCGAGTGGAAGCTGACCCGGGTTGTCTGGGTCGCCGACCGCGGTTTCGCCTCCGAGACCAACCGCCGCTTCCTGCAGCGGGCCGGAGGCCACTACATCCTCGGCGAGAAGATCCGCTCTGGCTCACCCGCCGCCCAAGCGGCCCTGTCGCGCCAGGGACGCTACGCGCACGTGGCCGACAACATGCAGGTCAAGCAAGTCCAACTCCCCGATACCGCCGACCGGTTCGTGATCTGCCACAACCCCGACCAGGCCAAGCGCGACGCTGCGATCCGTGCCGACCTCCTGGCCCAGCTCGAAGAAGCGATCAAGGACTCCGACAAGCTCAAGCCGCTCAAGCGCGCGGAACTGCGTGGGAAGCTGTCCACCAAGCCCGGCCTGCACCGCTTCCTTCGCGCCACCCCCGGCGGGCTGCTGCGGGTCGACAAGACGGCGATCAAAGCCGAAGAGCGACTGGACGGCAAGTTCCTGCTGCGGTGCAGCGACCCTCATCTGTCCGCCGAGGACATCGCGACCGGCTACAAGCAGTTGCTGGAAGTCGAGCGAGGCTGGCGCGATATGAAGACGATCATCGATCTGCGGCCCGTCTACCACCGCAAGGAAGACCGGATACGCGCCCATGTCCTGCTCTGCTGGCTGGCGTTGCTGCTGATCCGCATCGCCGAGACGACCTGCGACGACACCTGGCTGAACCTGCGTGAGGAGCTCGAGCGCATCCACGTCGGCACCTTCACCGGCCCTGCCGGAACCTTCCGCCAGCGCACCGAGACCAGCACCGCCCAGCGCGCCATCCTCGCCAAGCTCGGCGTCACCGAACCCAAGCGCATCATCACCCTGGAACCCGGCACACCCGCCTGACCAGCACGAACGCCCACGCCTAGACACACGCCGATCCGGCGTGCGATCACGCATATCCGCAGGTCAACACACCTTTTCGTGGACTATAGCGACACTGCAGCTGCGGAACTCAGGTACGTGTGCCGCCGCGATGACCGATGCCCTCGAACACGAGGCGTGGCAACGCGAGCAGCGCACGAGGACAGGAGCCGACGGCCTCGTGCGAAGGCGACACCCAAGAGGACCTACGGGTCCCCCGAACACAGCCGTAAGAGCTGCTACCGGGAGACCACTCAACTACCTCTCCGTGGCCAGCCCTGCCTGGCCGGGGTCATCTGATCGGCTTCGAGGGCGTGCCCCATGGACAGCAACCACAGCCGCTCGCCCCGACCTGCAGCCCTCCCCCGCTCCAACCGCAAACCATGGCGAGACCGTGCCGTCACACCGCCCAAGCAGGTCACCGTCCCAACTGACGAGTACGGCCCCGTCGTTCAAACCTCATCCAGAAGCGCCGCCAGGCTATGCTCCAGTGCCGCGTTCGTATCCTCTCTTCCCGCAGCGACCACCCTGTACGAGTCCTGCAGGAAGCGGCGAAGAACAGGCGTCTCGAAGCGAACCATGGCCAGTCCTTGCGAAGTATCCAGCTCTACGATCGTATGGAAACGACCACACGGCCAGATCCGCACATCACCGATTCCCGCAGGAGCGCGCAACCCCTCCGCCAGGAGATCGCGGGCGAAAGACCAAATCATGCTTCTGTCGTTGTAAAAAACGTCGGGCAAGAAATGCACATGAACTGCGAACGGGTCGGCGGACGCGTAACGCAGCGACACGGGTACTGGGATCTGATGGTTCTCACCTGTGATGAGCCGGACACGGGTCGGCTGCTTGAGGGTCACGTCCACGGTCGGAGCACCCTTCTGCTTTGAGTCGGGCACTTGTTGATCTGCACGTACGACCCAGCGAAGTAACCACCCATCAAAGAATCTGAACATACCTACGCGATCTGCGCCCCTTCAATCTGGGCCTGTTTCGATGTCGGGTAGGACCATTCACAGTGCGCTGCTGCCGACGAAGGCCGTTCCGCACTGAACGGCTCCATCCGCAGCGAGGGTGTGACGATCCGTTCCCTTGCTCCGGACCATCGAATGCAGAGCCACCCATGCCCTGACCTGCAACGTTCCCGTTGTTCCGCTGTTCCCTTTGATCTGGGCGGGGGCGGGTTGTCGGCACATGGCCCACAACGCCCTCCCCGCTAGCCGCAGTGCTGCGGCACCTCAATACTCCGCACGTGGCATCGCGGGGCCGCATCAATCCTCACTGCCCCGGGCGCTTCACACCTCTGACTGCATGTCGCGGTCGGTGCCTGTACGACAGTTGGCCGGCCAACTCCTGGAAACATGCCAAGGCGGTGATGGGCGGGATTCCAGCAACAGCCATCATGAGAATCGACTCCGTTGAATTCCCGACGCAGAGTCCTACGGTACCCGCAGAAGCTGTCACGAGAACGGCCCATGACCAACGAGCGGTTCGCCCCTGAAGAGCGGCCCGCACGATGGCAAAGCCCGCTGCAATCCATGGACCGTACAGCATCCAGGGCCACCATCGCGCGATTCCCGGTGACATAAACAAAGAGGCGACACCACGCAACTGACCGTACGAGTACGAAATAGACCAACAGATCATACTCATCGTGCACACAAAAATAACCACGATAAGAATGGCAGTCAGATGTAGCCGTTTCGACTGAGGACGCCGTCGATTGACTGGAGATTTTCGCAGTTCAGGACCCGATCGCACCGAATGAGACAAACCTAACCCGGGTGAACCGTCCAAAATCTGAGCCAATTCCTTATCGGGATCCCAGTCCCCGCCAATCATCCCTACATCGAGACCATTCCAGCCGTGCCGCCCCTTGAGGCACTCGTAATGGTTACAGCACCGCCCCGTGGAATTATAGTCAGGTGGATGCGGGAACCGAGCGCCGTACGGATCTGACTCGTTGTAAATCTCACCCATGCCATACCTTTCGAACATGGTTCACTTCGCCGCATCTTGATTGTGTTCGTCGGCATGGCTTTCATCCGTCCGATCACTGGACGGCCCTTCCGCGCCATCGAGATAATCACTTTCCATCCGGCGCAGCTTCTCCAAGAGTTCTTCGAGTAGATCCGAGCATTGCTGCAGGTCTTCCCGCGCGTTCCGTTCGAGCCGGGCACCTGACCCCTGATCGCCCGCATCGGCCGTCGCGGGGAGCTGTCGAACCTGCATCTCAGTCTCGTTCCCGCTCTCCCGCACCTCCACTTGCGATCCCGGCAAACAAGTCCTGGTTACATGATTATTTCTCCAAGCCACGGTTTCCTAACGACCAACATGAGCCTGAAGATATCCAGCTTTCGGGGGAACTTTGGCAGCACTATAACCATGCGGTCAGATCAATTAATTCCGAGCATCACAGCAGGCCACGACCACGGGAGCGCCGTCGCCCGTTCTTGGCAGACGAACCGGGCGGCCCAACAGAAGCTTTCACCTGGATCACAGGAGAAGAGAGATGCGGCCCTGGAACAAGTGCCCCGTACATGTCGCCACAGCAGCGCCCAGTACAGCGGCGTGCAGGCGCGTGAGCTGCAACGTTCCCGACGTTCCCCTGTTCCCGTTCTCTGCATCGCAGGCTGCCGTCAGAAAAGCTGGCGCACACCCACCAGTGCCGGCCGTTTAGCGCATACCCACGAGCTGAAAATACTATCCGCACGGGAAGCTTAAATGCGATGGTCGCGTGACTACATGTTCGACTCACTCAGTTGCACGAAAGACGCTGGGTGTGTATACATGACTTCGGCAACCCAGCGAGAAAAGCCCTGCCCGTAATCGCCTACACTGCGATATCGAGTGGGCTTGGATAGCAGGTTCGCCGTTCAATTGACACATCCAGCACGGTAGCTCGTTTGATCACTGCGCCCAGTAGCGCACCTCGGCTCGAGGCCAATATCGCTTCGACCATCCCACCCGAGTGTCTGCTGGCAAGTGCAGGGCTACCCACATACGTGAAACAGCGAAAGGGGTTCTTATACCCATATAGATCTGCATGCCTTTCCTGGGCGGCCCCTGCTATTACGACCGCCTCCCAGAGCAATTAACCTGACTCTGGAGAGGCACGCTTCGCGTGGGCGTTCCGTTGGTCATACAGCAGTGGGAGACTTGCCAGCTCCCCCGGCCGCCACACCAAGTCACACAGCATCATTCGCTGCACCGGTGGGGTGATCAGGTGCCTCTTACTCCTTCCTGGTAAGAGGTACCTGCCACGTCGCCTTCACGTAGCGCTCTGCGCCGGCAGCTCAGCTATTTCGCCTTTTGCGACCATACAGCTCGCACAACCTGTCCGACTGGATCGCCCGACTATTGATTCGAAAGGCGCGTCGGAAACTTTCGCATTGAATTCTCCGATCAGCCGGGGACCGAAGCATACGCATCACAGTGTCGGCCAGAGCCTCCGGTGTTTGTGCCAGGCCGGCGATCCTCAAGGCCCGTAGGGCAGGGATCGAACGGGCTGCGATGGGCAGGCCGGTGGCAGCCGCCTCAAGCAGCATGTCACAGCTCCCCTCCCAAGCTGCGGTGTGCACATATACGTCGGCAGTACGCAGCAGCCGGATCATGTTCTTGCGTGGCAAGTGCCCTGTGACGCACACCCCCGCATCCTCGAGGAGACGTCTGTAGCGAGGCTCCCCGTCGCCAATCCAGATCCACGAAGCACCAGGGTCGGCCGCTGCTAACGTACGCACGAAGAACTCAGGGTCCCGCTGGGCGGTGAGCGGCCCTATGGCAGCAACGATTCTCCCTGCTTGCCCCAACGGCGGTGCCTCCGTGGACTCAAACGAGCTGTTGGACGGGACATGGGGCACATGCACAAGTTGACCTGTTCGGTGAAGCCTCGCGGCTAGATGCAGCTCACGTAGGCTGCAAGCCGCTACCGCAGCGGCACGGGGCGCAAGCAGGTATTCGACGAAGGCGTTGAGGGCTCGCGCCCCAGCAGAGATATCCCTGCGTTCAAACGTGTAGCAGTGCGGACTGTAGACAATTGACTTGGTCGGGACGGCGCACACAAGGCGGACATAAGCTCCGGCCTCAAACGAATGTGCGTGAACGCGGATCGGTCTTACCTTGGTAAAGGTCTCGGAAATAGCACGCAGCCTGGCACGTACTCCATCGGGCAGCGAGACAATGTGAATCGATCGCACACCAGATGGCAGCGTCAGCGAGCTCAATGAATCCTTCCCAGCGAGCACCCAATGCTCCAGATGGCCGGTAGAGGCCACGTAGTCCCTGAGCGCTGCAGCCGTACTGCGGTCGTTCGAAGCCACGACGTGAAGGACTCGGGCCGCGTCATCGGTGCCATCGCTCGGCTCGGACGGTGTCGAACTTGGGCGGGCAAGTGTCAGGGCCATAGTTCTCACCAAGTAGGAGTGTCGACGGGTTGAGTGTCAGCTAAAAACCCATATCCCAGGCCTTTGCAGCGCTCGATCGCGCGAGCGATTACGCCGCGGCAACAAGCACCTGCAATGTAGCTGTCCCGCATGGCGGAAGCCGGTAAACTCTCCAGTCTTTACGCTCTTCGGGTTGTACGACTCTACGGGCCGAAGTTTCAGGTACGAACGCGCAGGCAGACCTCGGCGGAGAAGCGGTCGACCTCGCTCCTTACTGCCGACGGCAGACACTCCAGGCCATCTCTTTCAGCATGTCTGAGGACTTGTATGCCCACGTCATCCACAGATCGGCGAGCAGCCGGCGGCGGGTGCTCATGTGCCCAAGGACCACAACAGGGGATTTCGCCCCTCACGCCTCGCTGCGAGAGGACGTTCGTTGGGTAGGGACCGACATAGCAGTGGAGTACTCGGATGGCGAAACCGTACGCGTGGTCGTTCGCCGAGGCTCTATGACATGCCTGGTCCTCTCTGCCTTCTCCTTTCGTGTTGCAATCGCATACGCAAGCCCCACGTATGCACAGAAACTTCCCAGGAGCACGGCCCAGATCACTAAGACCGAGACGAAGAGATTCATGATCACGGTAAGCTTTCCGTTCGAAGGCTGCTGAGAGAGACATCAGCGAGGTACAGACGAATCGATGATCCTGCCCGCTGAAGAAAGTCAGCCCATCGCGCGAGGCGAAGTCGTGAATGCAAGTTTCTCGGTGTAATCGACCTGCAGCTCTGCGTTCCCCACTCCTTCGAAAGACACCGAGTACGCAGGGCGTGCATGAGGCATCGTATCTCTTCTGTGAGCTCTAACACAGATACACCCTGGAGTTACATCTGATATGTATCCGACACGCCAGACATGTGTTCAGGTCGTCCTGTCAATGGGCTACATGCAGTCAAGCCACAGCCTTCTCGTCCCACACGTTACTGGGGGAGTAAGAATGATATACGTCGGCCTGGATCTATTACCACACCGGCAATCATCATGCCCGCCCTGCGGCCGAAGGCTTCGCGGGGTCCCGCTCATAGTCGCCCACGCATCAGATCAGGAGGTCCGTACTGACCAGACTGCAGCACGGAGCTTGCAGCGCCGGTCGCCCTCACGGGTGACGACGAGCATGGTCACCCACTCCACGAGCGCATGCGGCAGGTCGACGGCGGCAGGATAGATCACCAACGAGGCCCCCGAGCAACGTGGTTGAGACGTCAGACATCTCGATCAACAGCTCGGGGGCCTCGCTCGTTGCGCGTCATGGACCGTCCCCTGGTCGGTGGCCAGCTCGAAGAAGCTCAGTGATCGTCTCGAGTTCCACAGCGGTGAACGATGTGTGACCTACAGCGGCGCATAGATCTTCCAACTGACTGACGGTTCGGGGAGTAATGACTGCTGAGGAAACGCGGCAGTTGTGTAGAACCCAGCTGAGAGCGAGCTGAGAAAGATTCTGGTTGCGGGCTTCTGCGAGCACGGACAAGTTGTTGGTGACAGACCGCGCGCGAGGCATCCATGGCCGTTGTCCATAGTCTTTGTCTTCGTCCGATTGAACCGTCCAGTCAAGCTCCCCGCTGGCCAATGGATTATCTGCTACGAAACTGACTCTGTATGAGTCGAGAATGTCCAGCAGGGCGTCCTCGGCCCAAGGGTTGAGGACGGAAAACGGGGCCTGGCAAACAATCGGAGGGATTCCGATGTCAGAAAGGATCTCGACAGCTCTTCGGGCCATTGCGGGAGCGTACCCAGCCAGACCTACATAGAGGGCCTTTCCCTGTCTAACTGCGGAGGCCAAGGCTCCCATCGTCTCTTCAAGTGGGGTATTCGGATCGTATCGATCCGAATACAGGATGTCTACGTACTCCAGGGAAAGCCCTCGCAGTACGGCGTGCAACGAGGACAGAAGTACCTTCCGAGATCCAAACCCTACAGATTGCTGCCGCCGAGCTCCGAAGCCAATGTGCGCAGCAAGCACGACATCGTCACGATGCCGGCGCAGGTTCGCGAGGGCACCCTGCATCTGTTTACCCGACCCACCAGTCGTTGCCGCCCAGGAAGCGGGAACGTCGAAGTGTGTGATGCCGAGATCGAGGGCTCGCTGCACGAGCACCCTATGAATTCCGGCTTGTCCCTTGTCGTTTGTACTCCATGGGAGGCCAACGGCAAGGGCCGATACGTGAAGACCGCTGAATCCACAACGCCGGTAGACCATCGGCGGATGCCGTAGCAGGTCGAGCTCGCGAGCCAATGGTACCCCTTGTGTGTGCAGGCTTTGCTGAGGTGGCAGCACAGTCCGGTCGATTCGACGATTCATAAGCTGAAGAGGTCAGCATCCAGCGCCGGTTCTGCAAGAGGCTCCCGCCAGGGCCATGAGCGCGAACGCTGATCGCTACATATTCGCGATGCAGTTTTCTCTGATAGCAGGGCAGAAAATAGAGAGACGTGGCGGCATGTCGGCCGGCCGCCAGGATCGGAGCCAGTCAGGTACGTCTGGTCAAGGCGTCTTTGATGGTGCATGGCGAGTCCATCGCAAGCGACTGGATGCGCAGTCGCGAGGAAGATCACCGATTTTCACCGGCACGTCCGGCTGGGTTGTGCCATGCACCACCTGACCAGGCGTACTCCTCTTACTTGGGTAGCGACGCGGGTTGCAACTGATCGGGTTCAGATCTCAGGCGGATGGAGGACGTCTCACCAAGGATTCGATGCGCCGACACCCGGGAAGGGCCGCCGGCCTGCCCAAGAGATTTCAGCTCCTGTGGTCCTGTCGACTGGCGCGCCTACAGGACTCGTCCAGGCTCGCCGACCGGACTGCTCAGTGTGCTCCCGAGCAAGGTTGACGCTCCAGGATGATCCGAAGTCTCCTTCCTCTAGATGTGGCATCTTCTGCTCAACACACGGCGTGGATGAGCCGAAGGTGGAGCTCAAGGACCTATAAAGAGGTGGCCTCCCTACAGCGACCACTGGAGGGTAGCGATACGAGTTTGCTCCTCGATGACGTGGGATCCGCCGAGCTGTTGGCTTCTCCCGCCGTCCATGCCATGCGATGGCTGCCCGCAGTAGCCGTCAGGGCCAGGTTCCAGAAGGCCAACGGATCCTTCCAGCGGCCGTGGTTGAAGAAAGGTCGGTCCTCACCAGCGAGTTGACGGTGATCCGTTCGGTGGTGTCAAGCGCCATCTTCCTCTGCATCCGTTCGCTTGTCGCCACCTGATCGTCCGGTTAGGAGAAGACAAAACGCCTGTGTCCCGGTGAGCCCTTCCTCCGTTTGAGCCTGGATCAGAGGTGCGTCTGATAAGGAGTCTTACAACGGGGCATCGGACAAGCTCTCCTAGTTCACAGATCAACTTGCGTCCGCCGGTACAGAAGCACCGCAGAGTCATAGATCACGCCGTCGCATTCTTATGCTCCTGGCGTTCTTCCTGGCTCTATGAGCGAACGTGGGAGCACTCTGCCCCTGTGCGAAGAGGGCCGGTTCAGAATCGGAACCTGTTTTCGTGACAGCGACGTCGGAAGAAATATCGTGTTCATGAAGTCCAGCACCGCACATATATACCGGTCAACACACTGCTGAGGGCCTCCTGTTGCTGCCCTGTTCAAGTGGTCGCGCACGGGTCGTACCGGTCTATCTCAGTCCGCTGATCTGAAGCGGATTGGGTTCCCTGATATACGTCCGCTGCTGAGGCGCTAACCAGCGGTGAGGCTCCTCCCTCTTTGGTCTCCCTCGACTCATCCAGAGCTGAACGGCTCAGCGCCTATGTGCTATTTGCCACGTCCAGCCCCAAGCCAAACGAGAGAATTTTCGTGACGAGTCCTCACCCAGGAGCCGTTTTGTCCTACTCGACCAGTCGCCAAGTGTCGCCAGTTGGGCGGCCCGGTTGTCGGGATGCCAATCCCAAGGGGGCGGAACTCAGCGACCAGGAGTTGTCACAATTAGTTCGGAATGGTAACACTGACGCTTTCGCCGAACTTTTCAATCGACACCGGAATGCTGCATTCAGACTGGCATCCATGCATGCTGATGACTCCTATATGGCGCAAGACTTCGTAGCGGAGGCATTTCTTCGAGTGCTGCAAGCTCTTAAGGCTGGCGGTGGGCCTTCAACGTCGTTTCGAAGTTACCTGCTGAAGGTTCTACGAAACGTAGTGGTCGAATGCGGTAGGAGCTCGGGTAGGAATGTTTCCGTTCCAGACGTAAGCATTTATGAGGCAGAATGTGCCGCGTCCGCAGGGAATGAAGCCCTCAAGAAGTATGAACACGGTCTGGCATTGAAGGCTCTTGCCTCCCTCCCGGACAGGTGGCGGACGGTGCTGTGGTGCACCATCGTGAACTCTCAACAGCCAGCGGCAATTGCAGACACGATGGGTATCAGCCCCAACAGTGTTGCCGCCCTGGCATACAGAGCGAAAGAAGGCCTTCGACAGGCCTATCTTACGGTTCATCTGGACCATCAACGGTATTCCGGCCAGTGCTCATACTATGTAGGGCGCCTCGCCGCTTACTCCCGAGGCCGACTAGGCGAATGTGGTTCTACCGAGATGATGCTGCACCTCGACGCATGCAGTGCGTGCAAGACTCTCTATCAGGAAATTATGGAACTGAATGATCTCCTGCATGCATGACGTCCGTCTCTCATTCAATATGGCATAGCCAGATTTCGGTCTTCTTTGGGGCGCTGATCAATTCATGAACGCAAGAAGCGACATTTCCGTGGTGCTGGGCACTCGTCCGGAGATCATCAAATTGGCAGGAGTGATTCGGAACCTAGGAAGTCGTGCCACGGTTATCTATACTGGCCAGCACTACGACGAAGAATTGTCCGACAATTTCTTCCAAGCGTTCAATTTGCCGCGTCCCGATCTGCGACTCACCGGTATCAGTGCTGCGCACCGTAGCATTCAGGTTTCGCAGGCTATGTTTCAGTTAGCCGAATTCTTTCGACGCACGAATCCAAAGTTGGTCATTGTCCAGGGTGACACAAACGCAACGTTATCGGGAGCGCAGGCAGCAAGCTGCTGCGGTATTCCTGTCCTGCACGTCGAAGCAGGCCTTCGTTCCAACGATAGAACGATGCCGGAGGAAATCAATCGCCGACTGGTATCGGTTCTCGCGGATGTGCATTGCGCGCCAACGCCATGGAACGCTGCGAACCTTGTTTCTGAAGGTGTTTCTTCGCACAGGATTCGCGTAACGGGGAACACCATCGTAGAAGCAACGCAAGAGTCCCTACCTGACCCCCAGACGGCCCGCATGTTGCTTGAGAAGCTCGGGCTCAGGGCAAGTCAGTTCATCGTTGCGACGGTTCATCGCCCGGAGAATACAGACGATCCGGAACGTCTATGTGAAATTCTCGACGCGCTTGCAAGTTCCCCTCTCCCGGTAGTTTTCCCTGTTCACCCACGTACGTCCCAGAGTGCTCAGGCTTTTGGGTTGAGCGATCGTCTGGAACGTCTTCGCTGCATTCCTTCGATCGATCACGCAACCTTCCTTTCTCTCGCCAGTCAGGCAAGCTTGCTCGTATCCGATTCTGGCGGAATTCAGGAAGAATGCACGATCATCAAGCGGCCATTGATCGTGATCAGACGGAACACGGAGCGTCCTGAGTCGATTGCAGCCGGTTTCGCCGTTCGGGTGCGCTACAGGCATGAAATCGCCGAAGAAATTGTTCGCATTCTCGCAAACACGAACCTGACAAGCGTTCTTGCCTCTCGGCCATGTCCATACGGCGACGGAAAGGCGAGCAAGCGGATCACGGAAATTGCTCTCGCGATGGCAGATGGAATGGTTCCTCCGTCTTCGGCAGCAAACGACGAATTCTCAAGCTCCGCCGAGTTCGAGGCGTCTCTGGTAGGGATGACAGAAATGGCTCGCCAGCGCTCACCAGTACGACGGGGTTCCCTCGCTTAGGGTCTGTTGCGAAAGTGAATCTTGTTCGTCGGTGATCACGTCTTGTGGGACGTGGGGATCTGACGAACGGCCAATGGGCCCGGCTGGAGCCTCTGCTGCCGACGGGCATCAAGCCGGGTCGGCCGCAGGTGTGGACGCGGCGGCAGCTGATAGACGGCATACGGTGGCGGACCCGGACCGGTGCTCCCTGGCGGGACGTGCCCGAAGCGACGGTGCTGGTCGCAGCCATCAACGAGTGGCTGTGACCAGCACTTTCACAACAAGCCCTAGGCGCTTCGCACAACGCCTCAAGCCCGGGATCACGCCTCGTCTTCCGTCTGACGGATTCTCTCACTGCAGCTTGGCGAGGTTCCTGCCGGCACAGGTCGGGGTGCCTCGTCAAGTCACAAGGAACGATGAATTTGATCCACCTAGCTATTCAGCAAGCTGTTCGATCACAATGTCGCCACAGGATGGGTGCCGTCCTCGTGGCCGGCAGCCGTGTCGTCGTAGCGAGTCCCAATAGATATCGGAATTCACCATCCATTGATCACCGAAACAGTACCTTCCACGCAGAGCACGCAGCGCTCCGCCGCGCCAGGGGAGCGCCGGTCAGCACGGTATTCGTGGCACGTGTTAACGCGGCCCATGTTCCAATGTTGGCGCGTCCCTGCCCACGTTGTGTCGAGAAGCTCTCGCGGGCTGGCGTCGTGAGGGCCTACTACACAGCCGGTCCGACTACGGTGGAGATGCTTGAGATCCCGGAAGCTGCGTCGTCCTTGGTATGTACCTGAAACCTCTATCTGCGGTTGACGCCGCGGCTGGTGTGAGCTTGTTGCAAGAACCAGCGGCCAGGACAGTGGAACGGGGTGCGTCCCTTGTTTTGGGCCGCCAGTTTCATGAGGACTGGAACGGACCGATCCATCGGGGAATGCGATGTCCCCGCGCCCTGCACAGAGGGGATCCTGCATCTCCCGACTCGGTCTGGAGCGCCAGGCGTCGATGACGCCCCACAGCCCTAGAGGGGCAGCGTTATTCCCAGTTCTCGCATCGCTGACGACGGAGGCCCACCTTCAGACCGCTCCGTCTTACGGCCCTTGTTTCCAGGCGCAAGCGTTCGAGGGTCAATGGCTTCGGCAGGGGCCCCGATGGCATAGAGGCCGTGCGGAACACTGTCCCGGTCGTGAGGCAGCAACCAGAAGACTCGGCGGCGAAATGTTCCGGAGGATCGGGATGGTTTCGCTCTCGGATCGAGCTGGGCGTATCCCACCATCCGGCCGGCTCGGTGGTAGGCGGGCCGCCCCTGACGGGTGGGAAGCCGGTCGAGGCTTTGGCGTACATAGTCGAGGTGACTGACGTCCTCAAGCCACACGAGGGCCGTCTCGTCACTGATTTCGTCTTGGGTGATAAGGGAACTCATACCTTCTCCTCAGCGGCGAGCAGTCCAACGCCCGGGTAATATTTGCGCGAGTTGGAATGGATCATCTCCTTGGGCGAAGCGAGCCCAGCCAGTTCACGCGCCCGTTGAGCGAAGGCCCTGGAGGAGATGGCCGTGGCTCCCTCATTTTCGCACCACGTCCTATAGGCCGCATAGAGGCTAGCTTGTTCGACCCTGTACTCAGGACCCTGAGTACAGCATTCGTCGAAGAAGCGGCCCGTATGGTCTTCGGTCTCGGCGTATGCCGTGGTTGCGATGCGAACACGTTCGGGTCCGGTGAGGTCTCGATCACCACCCAGGTAGCGGCGGGCACCGTCGATAAGCCACTTAAGAATGCCTGGGCCCTCCTCGGTGACAAGGATGTCGGCCAGATTGTCGATCTTGCGGTCGTCGGAGACAACCCGTTCGAAGGGGATGAGCCGCATGCGTCGCCAGAAAGCAAAGCCTCCGGTTCCGACCTCTGGCTGATGATTACCCAGCAGCCAGAGTTTGTGTGTGGGTTCAAAACTGAAGAAATCCTGTCGCATGCGACGGGCCTTGATACGGTCCCCGCCAGTAAGAAGCTTGACGCGAGCTTCATCGAACTTGTCACCCGGTTTGACCTCGGAACACACGATGACGCGTCGACCGTGCAGTTCTGCCAGATCGGTCGGGTGGCCCTCATAGGAGCGAGCCATGAGGAAGCCTGGCGGAGCGGCGTCAGCGTAATCACCGAGGAGCTTCATGAGTACGTCCAGCAGGACAGATTTTCCGTTCTTGCCGGCTCCGAAAAGGAAGGGCATGACCTGACCGCCGACGTCACCAGTGACAGAATAGCCGAGCAGCAGCTGCAAGAACCGGATCATTTCCCCCCCATCGGCGTCGTCGCCGAACGTATCGGCCAAGAATCGCTGCCAACGCGGGGTAGGAACCTCTTGCGGCCCAACTGTCGTGGAACGCGAGTGGAAATCCTTCGTCGGATCAGGGGTCTTCACCAGACCGGTACGCAGATCGACAATCCCCTCGGGGGTGCATAGGGCGTAGGGGTCGGCATCCAGGAGTGCGGCGTTCAGCACCATGCCAGGTGCGGATTTGGCCTGCGTGAGCATGGCATTGATGCCAGACGTGGACAATGCACGCCGGCGGTGCTGCTGCAGGGCCTGTGGGTTGTACACGCCGCGGGGATCTGTGAGGGCGATGTTCTCGGCAAGGTCGCCTGCCGCCCACAGCACGGTGTCGTCTTCGTCGATCTGCCAGCGAATGCCATCCCACCGGTACCAGCCGAGGCCGGGCACGTGCTGGTAGTCACTGGCGTACAGCCTGACGAAGAGCTTGGCCATGCCGCGGTCAGTGAGCGTGTCCGGTAGCAACCCGTTCGCGCTTGCCTGGCCAGCCACGAGTTTGTGCCCGCTGGCGGGCGGGGACATAGGAGTCTGGGCAAGGATTTGGGCGGCGACTGCCTGTGGGTTGAAGCCGAACAGGACGTTCTCATTGCCGGGGGCTGTCACGGGCGTCTCCCAAGGTACAGGGGGCGCTGCGCCCCGGCAGTCAGGCCACTTCGGATGATCTGTTCGGCACGACGCTTTTGACCAGGCCGGGCAGCTTCCGCCACATCATGTAAGACACGCTCCGCAATGTTCCACGACATGAGTCCACTCGCTACGATCCCGCCGATCGTGTAGGCGGCGCGGTTGAGACGGCTCGAGAAGCCCGCGCCTTCAGCGACCTGACCGCAGGCAGCAACATCGGCGAGCAGGGAACCGAGGGTCTTCTGCAGACGGCCGTCCTTACCAGTCGCGGCCGAGATGGCCTGGTACGCACGCGGAGGAACGGGACGATGTGCGGGCGTGGGCGGGGCACTCAGGTGACCGGTACGTTCGAGTTCCTGGGCAAGCCATGACGGCAGGAGACCTGGCTCAGCTGCGCCCTCCAAGGGGGTATAGACACCGGCACGGGTTCTTACTCCCGGGGCGATGATGTAACCGCCGTGCGCGCGCACGTCAACCTGCCAGGCGAATGCGCGCCCCGCACTGGAGCCCGTGGAACACTGCCAGCGGCGCAAGTCGCTTTTCTTGTACCAGATATGCAGCCCCCCGGAGGGGGTGCGCACACGCAGGGTGCCGGCATCTTCGGCGGGACTCGGCTGGTTGCGCAGTGCCGCAAGGACGGCCAGCGTGTGGAATCCATTCTGCAAGCCGGTGAGGTCCACCTGGTCTCCGACCGGGATTCCCGGTAGCAGGCGGTCGCGCTCTGGAGGCCGAGTGGCATGGGCGTCAACGTCAATGACCACCAGCCGGGCAGGGCCACAGGCCACCCCCACGCCGAATCCGGGCTTTCTGCCCCACCAGTCCTCAATGCGCTGTAGGTCGAGGGTGGCAGCGTGGAAGCCGTGACACCAGCGGCCGGCTAACCGGCAGGTGCATCCCACCGCTGTGTGCGATGGCTGTCTACAGGCGGAGCAGTTGGCAGCCGGGGTCTTCCGGCCAGGCGCAAGGGGATGGACAGGCCAGCCTTGTCGTGCGCACCATCTGGCGATCTGCAATGGATCGGGAGCAGCGACTGAAACACACGGCGGTTGGTTCCGTGAGTCGCTGGGAGAAAAAGGCAGCTCAGCTGGCATGTAGTCCCTCTATCAGCGACCGAAGCGACTCAACAACGGATGCAGATTAGCGAAGGCGTGGCGGAGTCGCGGGAATCGAGACCACAACGGCCCAGTCGGGCCGATAATACGACCGGCAATCTGTGTTTCAGCGACTCGAAGCGGACGCAGAGACCAGTCTCTCCACGGCAGTTACCTCCCACACGGGCTTGAAGGCCCAGGTCACAGATGCTTTCCAACCTGTGCAGCGACCAAAGCGACTAAGGATCGCCATATATAACGCGCACAGGCACAGACAGAAACCCTCATATGCGGAACCGCTGTTGTTTCAGTCGCTGCGACATGGCGGAGACCCTTGTGACCTGCATATTTCGCGTCTGTGCCGCAGCTACCAAGCAACTTCCAGATCGCTGGCCCTTGGTCGCTGCCGCCACTACGCTCGCCGCGCCTTCAAAACACCGCAGAGCCGCTGCCGTACCTCGCCCCCTCGCATGGGTGAGGAAGATCACCCGCAGACAGTAATGACGGAGACCGATGTTCGGGGTGCGTTCGGACCGCCTTCACAAGAGGAAGTCGTTCGTCCGAAACCGTCGCTCGCGCTACTTCCCTTCAGGAACCCGAGCCCCGCCGTCCGGGAAAAGCCCGGCTTCGACCGTCCGTCCCACGCCGACGTCAGCTGGCGTTTTCGAATGGGCCCAAGTTGGCGGGCGACCCTCCTACTTGCCACACGACGGTGCTTGAATTCCTCCGCCGAGAACCCCAGGCGGATGCCCGGCCTGCTCCGAGGTCCAGTGCTGGGCACCGGTCCCTGGCGCACCTGCTTCGCCCACTACGAAGGCCGAGGCGTGCCGCCCCAAGTCATCTGGAGAAAAATCTTCGTCGACCAACAGCTCATGGGGAGGCGCATCCATCGAAGGCTGGGTCTGGGGCCTCAAACGCCCTGTGATCCATTCCTGCGCCGGAACTGTCGCTGGGAGGGTGCGAGATGGCGCATCGCACTCGCAGGCACACGCCTGTCTCGGTCTGCCGTGATGCCTCATGTGAGAGCGCAGACCAGCAGGCTCTGCTGACCTGCCGGCCCGACGTGGAGCTGGGCCACGGGTGTCGATGGCCTGGGCACCACGCTCTCGTTGTTGGCCCTTACCGGACTGCCCTACACGCCCCCTCCTGTCGGCCACACCGCTTTCCGGGCGCGGAAGGACGCCTGGTCATACTCAGCAATGTCCCGCTGATCAGCGTCTTGAACAGACAGTCGCTCATGCAGTACGAGTCTTCCCAGGCCCCGGAACAAGATCCTTATCGCCTGTCGATCAACAGCAATCCGACCGATGCGAAGGCGCTTCACCACTGCTGCCTCAACCAGCTACTGAGCAAAACAGCTTGCGTCAGTACGGTCCGTCCATTTTTGGCCTTCCTGTCTCATGATGGAACGTTAGTTCGACGTGTTTGTGGATTTCGCCGGACATGCCGAGCTTTTCTGTTGAAGAGCGATACATTCCCCTGTAGAAGCTGCTTATGTTGAGTAGTCTCTTCGCTGCTGTCCCTGGGAGCTCTAGATGTCGGGCATTCATCTGCAGTCGCAGCGTGGCCAGTTATGTTCGTCCGCAGCGTCCGTCGTTGCGGTACAGGGCTTTGGAGCAGCAGTACACGGACTGCTTCCTCTCCGAGCCAGGCGGGGCGAGTCGCACTACGAGAGGTCAGCACTCCAACATTGGGCGGTAGCGAACCCCCGTTCAAGAGCTGCCGACCGGGTACGGAACATGGCCGGTTGGCTCAAGCAGCACGATCGCTGCTTGCCGAGACTCGGCCCTGCGGCATCAACCACTCATGTCACCGCGAGCAGGCCTCGACTGACTCCGGCTCAGTCCAAAAAGGACACGTTGAGAAACGTGTACCAAGCCCTGTGTCCCCGTCCTGGGGGTCTTGGTGACGGTTACTGAGCAGCGAGCACCGGGTGATCAGACCGCCGAGTGGCTGCTGGAGACCGGACCATCAAGCTGGCGTACAGGGGAACAAGCCACGAGGGCGCAGCCTTGGCACGACATGTTGTGCCGCGCGTCATGCTATGACGCTCTGGCGGAACGGCCTGATTCTGGCAACAGTCCTGACCAGGTGTCCAACCCGTGGTTCATTCTCTCTCCGAGCTGGTGCCGAGCACGGATTATGCCAGCAACCGCATGGCCCACCAAACGGGTCTCGGTGCCTTCCTCAATTCTGTCCGGTGGTTGGCTACCCACACCATGCTCCGTGCAGAGCCTTTACTGGGCCCTCGCACGACCAACGGCTCTATGGAGGGGCAGAAGCCAGCTCCGTATGCCCGGCGAGGAGGCGACAGGCATTGTCTTCCGTTGCGTCTAAAGAGATCAGGAAGGTTCTGCTTCCCGCTCCGGGCCGGGACTTGTATGCCGGCGTCGCACTCAGCTTTGAACGCACGCACACTGAGCAAACCGGTGGTCCCGCTGACAGAGACCGTATGCGGGTCGGCGAGTGCCGACAGATCGGTAGCGCGGAACTGCAACGCTGGGGTCTTGAACAGTACGTCGATACCGCGCTGCTGCTGCTGAGCGAACTGGTCACCAACGCGATCCAGCACGGAACCGGTCACCAGGTTGACGTGCGGATTTCACGCACATCCAGTGAGGTGCGGATCGAAGTGCGAGGCGGCCCGACACATAGGCTGCTGGCCCGATCTCCCAGCTTGCTCGCCGAACATGGCCGCGGCTTGCTACTGGTCGACATGATCGCAGATGCCTGGGGTGTGGATGCCGCGAGTTGGGTCTGGTGCACTATCGAGACCACCGCGGGCTGTGGCAATCCGGGCCAGGTCACCGGCGGTCGCTTCTAGCGAGGGGATGCCCGATAGAGCCCCCAACCCTCGGACCTGACACTGAAGTTGTTGTTCCAGGGGAGGCGAAGGAGGGCGAGTGCGAGTGGGGGAATGCCTCAGCGGCTTCCCGACTTCTGCCAGCTCGGCCAGTAAGCCGGACTTACGCACGTCGATCCAGTTCCCTCCCCCACTGGTTGGTCCGCTGCCATCGAGATGTCCTGTGCTCTCGCTCGATGCCCGAAGGCGCCGACGTGTACACCAACCTGCGTGTCGGAGAGTGCGCTGCACGAATACAGAACGCATCAAAGGATCAAGACGCTGAAGCAAAGCGGAACTCTCAGTTCCTGCTTCTTTGGCGACCAGCCTCACCAGTCGCGCGGAACGACCTCCGACTGCCGGATCTACCTGCCTGCAGTAACAACTCCTGTTTGACGATAAGTCAATGACTGGGATACTCATGATCTTCAGGAGAACTCAAGAAATATCGAGCGGTTGTCCCGTAACTGCCGTGTCGTCTAAGCGTTGTTCAATTCGCTACGAGTGCATGCGACGCTGCATGATGGATTCGAAGCCGACCTGTCGTGCAGTCCTGGGTTGCGCTGGATCCATGCGCATCACGAGGGAGCGAGCAAGCTGGCCGGTGCCTGCATCAATCCACGACGCCTGCCCGCCCGACCAGCCGAGGGGTTGCACAGATAATCGTTCGAGGGGGAAGACTTGCGCTCCGATGGATCCAACATCGGTGACCGGCGCTGCGGCACTTCATGCCTTACGAGCCCAGTACCGTCGCACATCCAGATCGCAGGCCGGGGACGTCAACGCTCCCGCACAGACCACCCGGGTCAAGAAGTTGATTGCTGCTCCACTCCGAGCGCAATACAGGTTCTGGACGATCGCCCCCAGACGCCACAGCCGACGTATGCAGTGGGCCAAGGCCCCTTCGCCGAGCCATGTTCACCAACTCTGGCCCTGCGCGGTTACCGATGAGACGCTTGCCGACGCAAGCGCGATCAGTCCCTCTTTCGGCTCCATCCATCATGGGGTACGGCTGCCTCCTTCCCCTCAGCGTCAGGTTTCTTCCCGGGATCCTGATACTCCGTTAGCAAGAGCACCCAAGATCATCGATTGAGCACACTACCTAGGAGGGGTTACATGAAGGAGATGGCCGCGCATAGTCCCACTTGGAAGGACCTAAACTGCGAGCTGGAATCCGGTGTGGGGCACTACATGGCAGCCGTCGCGGAACGTCTCCTTGAAGACGGACTACAAGTCAGCTCCATCTATGCGTACTCGGCATTCGATGGTGCCGAGGTTGGCAGGGATGACGTGGAAGGAAGCATCCACTTCAACAGGACATTTCAGCAAAGTGTCACGGGGAGCGCGGAGTCCTTCCTTCATTGGGTCGGGACATCGGGTTGGTGCTACCGCACCATCCACGAGGCAAGCAGCAGTAATGCCTGCGTTGTCTCGACTCGCTGGTTCCACGCGGGTTTGCTGCCCACCGCCGACCGAGTGGCTGCCTTCGTCGCAGATGTTCGAATTGCCCCGGACACAGCCGGCAGTGAGGCCCGCCCCTCCTACCGGACGTCATGCGATCAGCTGGTTCAGTTGGCTGCACACCTCAAGCGGTACGCCCCAGGATCGCAACACAGCCCGATCGCCCACATCAACTATGAACACAGGTTGCGTGAGGCGCAGGGCAATGCCTTTCGCGAACGCGTGATCAAGGAGCTTCTTTCTGGAGACGACCGTGTGCTCTTCATGCCCATCCTAAGAAGCGAACTGCATGCTCTGCAGCAGTTACTGGACTACACCGAAGCCGTCGCCCCGCTCACTGGCCCTGGCGACTTTGCTCACAGCCTTGCTCAGGATCTTGCCCAGCGGACACCGGGCGATCATTTCAGCGTCCAGCGACACCACGACGCGCGTGCCCTGGCGGATCTCCAGCGGGACTCCTCCGGCTGACAGGAGTAACACATGCCAGGGCACATCACTCGATCAAGTGCCATGGCAGGCAAGGTCCGACTGGACCAACCGCTCGTCGGCAAGGGGATGCGTGTCGCCCGCTGCAGGTGTCAGACCTGCAGCGGGCATCCGGCACGCACCGATGGCGGCTGGGCGGCTGGGCGGCTGTGTTCCGACCTCCGCCGCTAGAAGTCCCAGATCAAGTCCGGCTTCAGAAGCAGTAGTCGAAGGTTCTCCGCACCAACTCGGATGCGATGCGACGCGACACGGTCCTTTTGACTGTTGTTGCGCAGGATCGCGCCGGCTTGAAGCAGCACGTCGGGCAGTGTCCGGTCGACGTAGCAGTTCACACGACGGTCTCCGCTCTCCTTGAGCAGCATGTTGAGGTTCTTGGTCGTAATGCCCAGGGCCGGCCCGCGCTGAGGAAGCCAGTAGGCGGCAGGCCCCTTGCCTTCCCATCCGCTTCCGTCACGCTTCGAAGTCAGGCCTTGATCCTGCTCGACCTGTCCCGACACGGCGGGACGGATCATGCCCTTCTCGTCTCGGATGTGCAGGCGTCCGCGAGAGAAGGCCCTGCGCAGGACCTCACCGACAGCTGTGGCAATCCCGTCCTGAGCAGTGCTCTGTGCATCCATCCTTGCCGCTTGCCGGGCCAGTGAGCCGGCAAGCGGCGGAGCCACAACGCTGATCAGGTCGGAGGTCCTCATGTCCGTGACGGCTGCGATCAAACCCAGTCCCGCCAGCATTGCCGCTGCGGCCGTGATGACACCGTCCATCGTGTCCCCTCGCTCTGGCAGAACGGCCTCTACGTGGGGAATGAGCTCGGCGAATGCCTGCTCCTCAAGATCTTCCAGATACTTGTCCGCATCGCTCAAGGCATGCAAGTGAGCGATGATCCTGTCGCCGATCGTCCGGATGGGGACCGTGAGGCTTTGGCCACCTCCAGTCTTGTACCAGCGCCAGTCGACCTCGCCGCCGTCCCGCGAGAGGTAGACGACGACCGAGCGGCGATACAAGGACTCCTGCATGTTGGGAGGGAGCATCTGAGCGGCGATCACGGGGATGGACCGGACCCGGTTAGCAGGCCTGGCAGTCAGGTCGCGGTTACGTCGGCCCTTGATCTCTGTGGCGTTGCCTGCCGCTCGGATGACTAGCTCAAGCTTCTTTTCCATCTCACGTACTTGCGCGGAGGACGAGGCCCGAGTGAGGGGGATGTCATCGAGCAGCGTCGGCATGTCTCCTTCGAAGTCGAGCGCGCATTCGATGTCTGTGGCGGTGCTGCTCATGCCCTTGGTCGGAACGGGCGGCCACGCATGGGGCTGCGGCGTGAGGAGGAGACTGCGAGCGGTGTGGGCCGCCGACGTCTTCCCTGAGTTGGGAGCTGCGTCGAGAAGGAACGCGGCGGGGACTGGACGCAGCGAATAGGCGATGGATCGTGCCCCGACCGCCAACGCCATCAACGAGGCCCACCCGTGGTCAGCGACATCACGCACCGCGCGACGGCACTCCGCATCGTCGGCAGTCCGGTCGAGTGGGGCAGCAGCCCTTCGGATGGGTTCGGGCGCGCCGATGACCCGAGCGAAGCGCCCCTTGGGATAGGTGCGGCCGTCCGCGTATACGTAGGTCAAGCCGACGTCGGGCAGATGGTGCCATCCGGTGTGAGCGACGACGGGCGTGCGGGGCAGCCGCTTGCCCTGATCGGTAATGATGTTGATCAGGACCTCACGAATAGCTCGCGAGGCTGCACCGCTGTCGTCACTGAAGTCGTTCCAGCCATCAGCAGTACGCAAGTCCGAGAGGCTCTTGGTGAGGGTGTCGGCGCCGATGGTGATCGTGTAATAGCGACCAGCCGACTTGCCGTCTTCACCGATGAGCACCAGGCGTTCGGAGACGTATGGTGCCCAGTCCAGGACGACATCCCATCCGCCCCCCTTGCCACGGTTCGCCTTCCAGACAGTGCCGTGGTCATCGAAGGCTTCGTAGCACCAACCGGCTGAACCGATGACGAGCCGGCCAGGAGGTCCTTCGTCGGGGTCGCGCATCTCTTGCACTGCCCGCGCTCCTTGCGCATGTTCCAACGCGGTACCGCTGCGCTGGTTGAGCTGTGCGCTGCCTTTCCATCCGACGCTCTCCCGGCTCCTACGAAGGAGCTCCTGTCGATCGGTGTCAGGCGTATGCCTAGTGCTCAATGCCGCTGGCATATTGAGGTCCCAAGAGACTTCACCGCTCACTGGGAGCCCTCCCGGCAAACGATCTGGGGCAGCCGCTTAGCCTGGTCACGGACGATTTCGGCCAAGAGATCCTTGTAGGAGAGAGCCTCCCACAGATCAACGTGGGTGAATTGGCCCCAGCCCGTGCCCTGCGGCAGGTCCTGATCATGAATCAGGGCTAGCTGTGTCTGGACCCGGACGACATAGTATTGCTTTTGGCAAATGCCGTAGGCGTCGAGCATGGTGAGTCTGGCGAGGACTTCTGGGCACCAGGACAGGACTGGGCTCTTGTGATCTCGGAGCCAATTCCAGACACCGCCCCCCAGCCCGCCCGCAGGAATCGCGTACCACCAACCGGAGGACCCCGGAACCGCTGTCAAGTCAGGTGGGGAGTCCCCGCCACTGGGGCATTCCGCAGGCACGAGGTTGAGGCTTACGCGTCGGTTCCCTCGAATTGCCGCAGACATGTGTATTCTCTCCCTGCAGTGCGTTCGTCATCGTTTAGGGGCCCAGAATCGAACACGGGTCCTCCATCCGGTGGATAACTATTCGACCGACGGACTATCTGTTGGCACCGGCCCGGCAGCTTCTTGGTCGAGGTACGGCGGGCCGGTGTTCCCATTGCTAGGCGATGGCTGCTCGTTCGGCAGTCGCCTCTTCAAATCTTGCGCGCATGATCTCCCAGACCAGGGCCTGTAGCTCTTGCGCGGCTCTGATGACGGCTTGCGGATCTTCTGCGATGCTCCTTGCAGACCGTTCGGTCAACAGTCCTACAGCCATGGCAGTTGCCATGCGTTGACCGTTCTCTCGAGAGATCCCCCTGCGGACTGTATGTCCAGGTACCCCTGCGGTTGCCGCTACCGAAGCAACCGTCGGCCGCGTGACTGCACCTGACAGATGGGCAATTTCCCCAGCTGTCAAACCTGGGCGCCGGTCCGGGCCCCGGTGCGTCGTGCTCTCCAACGTTTCCCCCTGCGAGTCGCATGGAAAATTGAGTAGACATCAACCTACCGCGCTGGCACGTCTCCTCGGGCTGCAATCCACGGGGTACGGACCAAGTTCACCGTATCGAGTACATACGGCCCTCGAGATTTCCTCGGACCTGCCGCTAGGGCGCGGACCCTTCCTTCAAATTCAGACAACCGGATTACGGCACTTGCCTATCGTACTGCGGCATGGCCCTGCAACTGTGCACTCTGGCGCATGCTGCCGGTAGCGTGCCCGGCACCGGACGGAGTATGTATAAGGTCTGGGGGCGAAAGTTGACTGCTCCAAGAGGAGCCGTCACGGTCATCGCGTGGGGCATATGCGAAGAACCTATTTTCGCCCTCACTGCGGCGCCGGCTGTTCCTGTTGCCGTCCCGCATGCTCTGGATGTGGAATATTCACCCCAGATCTTGCACGTCCCTCCAGCGAGGCTTTCGCGCTCGAACGTAAATTCAAGAAGAAGCGCACGCACCTGAGCCTCGGAAGCGATGCAGATTGGTCAGAAAATCGCGCAGGCTCGTAAGGGACACCGGGTCCGAGACGGATGCGCCGTGTCGGTGTGTAGATCAAAGGTCTGCCAAGGGGTGCGTAAAGCAGCCGCACTCGTGACTACAACCATTCACCACGAAAATCGAACGAGGAGCCGCGCCTACTCGGCGACTGCTCAACAGATTCGATTCCGCTTCCTGTAGAGCTGTCCAGTCGGACTCCTGGCCGAACAGCCCTACAGGAAGCGGTTGTAGGAGTGGAGGGACTCGAACCCTCACGCCCGAAGACACCGGGACTTGAATCCGGCGCGTCTGCCAGTTCCGCCACACTCCCTACGTCGGCCCAGATTACCCCTTTTGGAGTGCCGCGTCACACAACTGCGTTGATTACGGGGCATACTGGATGATTTGGTGAAGATTGGATATAAGAGATGCGGTGGCGTGTCAGCTGTCTGGGGCGGTCTCTCCGATAAGTCGACAGCTACTCCTTATTGGCCACAATGCCGCCCCAGGTAGGGCCCGTTCATACAGTTCGGAGCGCACACAGGTTGGCTGAAAATGCACGGCACGATCCGACGGGCGGGTCCTTGGCAGACCACTGGGCTCGTCGCAGCGCGAACAACGTCCCTTTCTCTCCCTCACTTCAGAGCGTCTCAGAACTCGCCCGTACGAGGGTCGGTCACCAAAGATGGTGACGCTGTCGAGGGGGATGGTGCAGAGCGCGTTGTCGTGCTGTTCAACAGGGAGGGTGCGCTCAGCGCGTTGAGGGGGCGCAGACTCCGGTCGTTGGCATGCAGTGCACGGGCAGTACGGGGCGGTCTTCTCCAGATTGTTGACCCGGGCTCCTTCTTTTGGCTCGGAGGTCTCGCGTTGCCTACGTACGTCCGTGCGTCGCCAGAAGTTCACCCATCGTGGCGTCATCGTCGTCAAACGCTGTCGTCACACTCCCGCATTCGGCATGTCCATGCGGCGGCATGGCTGCCAGCATGTGTCGCGCTTGCCAGGTGTGCGCTGCGGCTTTCAAGGCCCCATCCGGCGTATCCCGCGTAATTCCTCATCCTCTGGGCCGTCTGTCTGTGTACCCGCGAGATGACAAGAGGACGGGGATGGAATGCAAGGTGCCAGTGTCAGCCGGAGGAGGTTGATCGGCCTCGGGGTGGGTTGTGCAGCCGCTGTGGGGGTCGCCGGATGCGGCTCGCCCCGGAGGGAGACGGCGTCGGCGGGCGCCGGCAACGCTCGCAAGGAGCACACGGCCCCTCTCGAGCTTCCCATCGGCGACGGCTCCACCTCCTACACCGGTAAGCAGCCGCACCAGCCGGGCAGGCCAGATCCGCTGGAGCCGGGTCAGGAGCCGCCGCAGTTCGTCGTGTTCTCCTGGGACGGCGCCGGCGAGGTCGGCAACGGCCTCTTCCCGCGCTTCCTGGAACTCGCCAAGCGGCACGGGGCGCACATGACGTTCTTCCTGTCGGGGCTGTATCTGCTGCCCGAGTCGAAGAAGCGGCTCTACGACCCGCCGAACAACCCGCGCGGTGCCTCCGACATCGGCTACCTCACGGACGAGCACATCAAGGCGACGCTGAAGCACGTCCGTCAGGCGTGGCTGGACGGTCATGAGATCGGCACCCACTTCAACGGTCATTTCTGCGGTGGCGCCGGCACCGTCGGCAACTGGACCGCACAGCAGTGGCGCAGCGAGATCGAGCAGGCCAAGGCCTTCGTCAAGGAGTGGCGGACGAATTCGGGGTGGACCGATCTGCCCTCCCTGCCCTTCGACTACGACAAGGAGCTCGTCGGCGGCCGCACGCCCTGTCTCCTGGGTCAGGACAGCCTGCTGCCCACCGCCCGTCAGCTCGGGTGGCGTTACGACGCCTCCTCGCCGGGCGGGCGTCAGGCGTGGCCGGTGAAGAAGCAGGGGCTGTGGGATCTGCCGTTGCAGCAGATACCTTTCCCCGGGCGTTCGTTCGAGGTGCTGTCGATGGACTACAACATGCTCGCCAACCAGTCGGTGAACTCCACGAAGGCGCCCAGCTACAACTACCCGGGCTGGCGTGAGCAGTCGGCGCAGGCGTACATCCAGGGATTCAAGCGGGCATACGAGACAAACCGTGCACCCTTGTTCATAGGCAACCACTTCGAGCAGTGGAACGGCGGCATCTACATGGACGCCGTCGAACAGGCCCTGAAGCACATCGCCCGGGAGAGGGAGAAGGGCGCCGACATCCGCCTCGTCTCGTTCCGGCAGTTTGTGGACTGGATGGACGTACAGAAGCCGGAAATTCTCGACAGGTTAGCCACACTCAATGTCGGTCAGAAGCCGCCCGGCGGCTGGAGGAGATTTCTTCAAGTAGGTCGCTGAAAGCGATGCGGGAGCCCCTCCCCTCGGGAGGGGACTCACCGTATTGGAGCTATCGCTCATCATACTTGGTCGTATTTTCACTCTTGACTGCCGAACGCTGCTTCAAGCCACTCCGGACCACGGTTCGTCACGCTTGATCGCTCCGCTTGAGAAAGGGAGAACCTTGAAGAAGCGACATGTCATTCCTTCAAGCACTGCCACCCTGGCGTTGGCGGTCACCCTTCAACTGGCCGCAGCAACTCCCAGTCAAGCTACCGTGACGCTGTTCCCGACCTGGCAACATGTCACGCCCGCGACGCTTAGTCCGGCCACCGTAACCTACGATTTCGATCCGAACGTTCCCGTAAAGGTGCAGAAAGTCGTCCGACGGGCCTTGTCCGGATGGGCCACTGAACTGGAGCAGCCGGGATTCTTCCAACTCAGCACGATTAATCCTGGAATCAAGTTCAGCATGACCGATCTGCCCGGTAACAGGGTCGGCGAAATGAGCCTTGTGGAGATGTGTACAGACGCCCGTTGCACTGCTACAGCAACGATCAAACTCGATAGACCGACATTTGCCGATCCTACTGTGAGCAAGAAGGACAAGACCGCAACAGTGGCGCATGAACTCGGTCATGCGCTGGGGCTTGACCACTCCTCCGGAGGGATCAATCCCGCGAATCCTGGGACTTGTCATGAAGTAATGAAGAGGGTTCTCATGTTCGGCACATCATGCAATCCCGTCACGCCCAGCCATGGCGAGGTGAACGCAGTGAAGAGCCTTTATCAACTGTAGTGTGCGGCGGCCATCGCCGCACGTATCGCGTCCATGCAAGAAGGGCAGTAGCGGTCGAGCGCCTCTAGGACTCCCGCTTTCCCCTCCTCCCCTGTGCCAGGCCGTGGTTCGAGGTGCAGCCCGCACAGGGAGACATGGGTGCCCCCAGGGCAGAGCGCATGCCAGATGAGTGTGCGAACGGACGTTTCGTCTGCCTGTGCGTACAGCTCGTGCACGGTCCCTCCCATGCAACTCGGCGTGCGGCAGCCGGAAGGCACAGCAGCTGTCGGCACGCTGCGATGTCTTGTACCGCAAGATGCAGGATGATTATCTCCGCTCTTGCCGAAGCAGGCACTTCGGCGGCTGTGCGCCGCGTCAGCTCACGAGGCCACCGTTCAAGCTTTCCTGAATTACAGAGGAAGTGCTGATCACTTGATTTTATCGATGTGATCAGCACGTCCTATTTAGGATCCTTGCGTCAAGCCTGCGTAAGTGTCAGGGGTGAATTCTCCGGCAGCGGGCAGGTCGTGGTTTCTTCAGACGTCCATGCCTCGTTTACAGTCCGCAGGCCATGGCGCGAGAGATTCATGCTGTGCTCGCTCGGCTTCCGCCGTCACGGTCCATGGCAGTAAAGACATAGGGAAGGGAAAGCAGGTGAAGCACAGGAAACGAACCGTCTTGCCCCTCCGGCACGGCGGCAAGCCTGTGTGATGACGTGGTCGGTGCAACCGCCCGGCAGGTGACGGCGCTTGGCGCCCAACTGCCATCAGACCACCGCACCGCCCGTCGAGCAACTGCTCGAATGCTGCCACGAGCCGTTCATTCTTCGGGTCTGAGGCCAGTATCCCTTTCTTCGAGTAGGAAGAAACGAGAGTGCGACACACCCTGAGCAAGGGAATGGTCATGGCGGCCGCCGTGACAGGCGCCCTGTCGCTGTACAGCAGCGAGGCGCACGCCGACTCCCCGACGGAGGAGATCGCGCTGGCGACGCCCGATGTGCTGTCGGGCAATACGGTGCAGATTCCGGTCCAGGTGCAAGTGGACGTCTGTGGCAACATGGTCAACGCGCTCGCCGCAGAGACCCGCGGTTCCCTGGTTTCCTGTGACAAGGTCTCTGGGCAGTCCCCGATCGCCATCATGGACGATCACCCAGTACGCGTTGGGGAGCCATCCACCAGGCCCCCGGCAGGCAACTCCCATGCCTTGCCTCCCAAGCACGGCCGACACCACACATCGCACCGGCCCTCATCGCCTGTGCCCCCCGCGAATCCGACAGCCAAGCCGCGCGCTACTTCTCCCACATCCGCATCGCCGGGCCATGACCGGCACACGGCACCGACGAGAACCTCCTCGACGTGGCACGACCGGTACACCAGGACAACGACTGCGCCGCCATCACTCCCCAGCACCCCCAATGTCCCGTCGCCTTCGGCACCCACTACCCCTGCGTCTTCATTGCTGGGGCAAGGCCGACACACCGCGACGACCACGACTTCACCGTCCGCACCTCCCACTACACCGACTCCGCCGCCCCCCGCGCAGCCCAATAGCCCCACGACCTCATCGCTGGGGCAGGGGCGACAGACCGCCGCCTCGCCGCTGTCCGAGCCCCTCTCGCCTCCCGCGGGGGCGAACGTGATGGCAGGCACGGGTACCGAGGCGGTGCTCGCGGCGACAGCTGCCTCGGCCGCGCTGTTGGTGGGCGGAGTCATTCTCTATCGACGCCGTCGGACTTCTTACCGCAGGTAGTGAAGCGGGCCTTCCTCGGCTCAACTCGTCCTGGGTCGCAGGCCCCAGGACGAAGGCCAAAGAGGCGGCCTGGCCGTAACAGCCATGAGTTGCTCGGCCTTTCGAGGCTCGAAGACCGGCGGTCACCAGTACCAGGACTCATCGCGTGGGATCAGCCACCGTGTGGCACCGGGTCCAGGACGACGACAGCGCAGGTGCCGCCAGCAGTTCCGCCCCGGCTCAGATCCCGCTTGATCGCAGCGTCGATCTCCCTGTTGGCCTCGGCTCAGACCGGCCATGCCACCTGGAGATCCCCCCAACTTCCCTGCCAAGAGCACCCGGCAGGGGTGAGGCCTCCTCAATGCCCAGGCCCCCTCTGATCCGGCGAAGCCCCTGCTCAGGTTGCGACAGCCATCACCAGGGCGCTTTCTCGAATGCCTGGGCTGTGAACGTACATCTGATGCTCCTGTGCATTGCGCCTCTGGCGGCTTCCCGAGTGGGGATCGGCGGACCATCTCCCTCTCAGCTCTGTGCTGTGTGTTCCTACTCCACCCGATGGATTGCGCAACGCGCCGCCTTGTACGCGTAGCCGCCGCGTGTCTGAGTCTCGGCTTGTGGGCGCTCGATTTGTCTCACGGCGTCATCCTTTGTCTCTCCGGACCTCCTTTGGTGTGAGGCGCTCCGGAAGGCGGGCGTCACCGTATGAGAAAGGCCATGCCGTGCAGCCCAATCCGCCATCTCGTCACACCGGACCGGGGAGGAGCGCAATCCTTACGGCCGGGCCGCCGCAGGTGCCGGTCATCGGCCTTGAATCATCAGAGGGATCTCGCGTCCCTTACCCTCGCATCGCAATCTCCGCAAGTTTCGTAGTCATCGCAGTGGCTCTGTACGCCTTCAACGAGTGGTTCCGCTCCGTCGAGGCTGCAGTCGGTCAGCACGCCATCGCTCTGGTCACCGATGGACATACCGCCATCATTTGGGACCGAGCGGTTGCGCTCTTCGGTCTCGGCACGCCGCATGCAATGGGTCTGCGGATCACATCAGGATGCAGTTCGGCCCTGCTGATCCTTCCGCTCCTTCTGGTAGGCGCAGGATTCATGGCAAGCCATCGATCCACAATTCCACGTATTTTGGCGGGGACGGCAATCGGGGCAGCGGTACTGGTTGTGACAAACCAGCTGCGGCTCTGCCTGATTGCCTTTTTCTACCAGCAATGGGGCGATGACGGCTTCGGCTGGGCGCACACCGTGGTCGGCTCCCTGCTCAGCCTGGTGGGCGTGGCTGCCTCGGTGACCGTCTTGCTCTTGGTGGCGATGCGACGACGGGAGCCACGTGAGCAGTTGAACGGAGCACCGCTGTGAGGCCGTTCCAAGAGACTGAGTTCGTCGGCTTGTCGATGGCACTCGCCCTCATCCTCAATGCTGTATTCACGGTCTATGTGACCCTGCTGGTTATTTCCTTCCTACGCGCGAAGCCGCAGCAGCCAGGCCAAGGGGAGGATTTTGCATGGCACTTCCTCATCCCTTGCCGCGACGAGGACAGCGTCATCGGTGACACCCTCGACTATCTCCGCGAACAATACCCAGACGTCCACTTATGGGTCATCGACGATGATTCCGATGACAGGACGGCGGAGATCGTCCGTAGCCATACGGAGCGCTGCTCTTTCGTCCATCTGGTTCAGCGGCGCCGCCCCAACGCCCGAACGGGCAAGAGTTACGCTCTGAACGCCGGCTATCGAGCGCTCGACCACTGGCTGCCGGAGGGCACTGACCGGGCATCGGTCATTGTGGCCGTCTTTGATGCGGACGGGCGTCCCTCCGCCAACGTGCTCGACGTGTGTGCCGGACCTGACCTGTTCGGCAATCCGGAGATGGGTGCGGTCCAGATCGAGGTCCGCATGACCAACCGGGACGTCCACGAGCCGGTGCCGGCCGGAACACGCATGCAGAACTGGTTCGGCCGCACGCTTATCCGCATGCAGGACATGGAGTTCCGGGCCGCGATCTCCGCTATTCAGATGTCCCGGCGGACCACGAAGAGCGTGTGCATGGGCGGGAACGGCCAGTTCAGCCGGATGACGGCACTTGATGCGCTCGCCGGCCCCGACCGGGCGCCATGGCGCGGATCGTTGCTGGAGGACTTCGAGCTCGGCCTGCACATCATGCTGGCCGGTTTTCGTACCGGCTACGCCGCAGAAGCCTGGGTGGACCAGGAAGCGCTCCCGAGTCTGCCGCGCTTTGTCACCCAGCGGACGCGGTGGTGCCAGGGGACCATGCAATGCATGCGCTACCTCCCTAAGACATGGCGCTCGCCGTACCTCTCCAATGCGGGAGTCATCGAGATCTCCTACTACCTGATTCAGCCTTGGCTCTGGCTTGTTGGGACGGTGATCTACCCCCTCCCGATCATGATCTTCTTCAACAACCTGATCCTCTACCCGAGTGAGACCATGTCCTTTTTGTGGGCGGGTGGGGCTGTGCTGTTTATGTTCTACGTATTCTTCGGAATCGCGCAGTTCGCGGTCTGGGGCTATCTCTATCACCGACGCTGTGAGCCCTCTCAGCCACTGATCCGATGCATCGGTTGGGGCGTTGCCTACGCCGCAATGATCTATCTCTTCTATGTCATCGCCTGGCGCGCCACCGGCCGGGTGGTCTGGGGTCGTCAAGGCTGGGCCAAGACCCGTCGCAATTCAGAGGCACTCGTCCTCGGGCCAATCGCAAAAGAGGCCTGACTCACCATCACCAACAAGACTCCGAGACGACACAAGAGATGCACATGCGAACATACCCAGCACTACTGGGTGCCGCTGGGATCCTGTTCCTGGCAGGCTGCGTGCCGAGTAGCTCAGCCGCGGAGGCTGTACCGACAGTCCGGCAAGGCGTGGGCACCTGTCACCACTTCATGACGACAGAGGACCTTTACGACCCCAGTGACGTCGCCCCACCGGTCCCCTGCGATCGACCGCACCGGACAGAAACCTTCCAACTGGTAACCGTCGAGGGTCCACTCGCTGACGCGCCCCAACGGCCCGAACCGGAACAGCTTCAGGAGTACATGAACGGCCGATGCAGCGCGGACGTGCTCAGGGAGTACCTGGGCGCCGGGCCTCGGGACTCGCTCGCCTTCGGGATCTGGTCGAAATACCCAACCCGCAAGGAATGGGCCAGCGGTGTACGGACCGTCCGCTGCGATGCGTCACCACCGTCTCTGGACAAAAAGACCGGCCCCTTAGTGCGCTTTCCGGTGCGTGACATCATGCAAAGCGAAAGGTCCGCGGCGGTACGTACCTGTGAGCGACGCGGTGAGGTCGTGACCTGTGACCGGCCGCACGACAGGGAAGAGGTCAATGCCTGGCTGAGCCTCGACGCGGGACCGTATAGCGACGACGGCATTCAGGCGGCCGCCACTCGTGTGTGCCAGCCGTTCGTACGGGAGTTCCTCGCGCGGTCCCATGCGCCGGGCATCGTCATCAAGGCCGAAACGCCGACCGAGGACGAGTGGGCGAAAGGCAACAGGACGGTGAAGTGCGGCGTCGGCCCCGCCGATCCTGGAGCGACCATCACCGGCACGCTCAGTTCTTTCGCGGAGGGACAGTGATGACCGAGCGCGCCACACGCGACGTACTGAGCAGGGCCGCAGTGCGCCTGCGGCTGGTCGGGGACCCCAGCCGCCGCGCGGTGTGGATCGTAGCTGCAATCGCGGGAACCGTCTGGTCGGCCGTGATGCTCCTGCGGCTATTGCTCGGCGGCATGGTCGGGATGGGCGACAACGGGGACGGCGTTCGCCTGTTCTGTCCACTGGGGCTGGTAAATGACCGCCCGTGGGACGTGCCGATGTACGCACACGTGTACCCCACCTGGATCTCAGTGCCTCGGTACGGCGAGGCCTGCGCGACACCGGGCTGGGGCGATCGGTACTACTCGTCGCACCAATTGGTGCTCTGGCTGGCCAAGAGCCTGACTCCGGTGCTCGGTCTGCCCGGCGCGCTCGACCTTCGTGCGGTCGGAGTGCTGTGCGCGGTCGCATTCGGCGCGGTAACCGCCCTGTTGGTGGTACTGCTGCCGGGACCGCTGTGGCTGCGGTTCGCGACGGCTGCTGGGTTCGGCCTGGTCATGTGCGACTCGGCGTTCGCGGACTTCTTCATCTCGCCGTACAGCGAACCAGCTGGTCTGATCGGCCTCATGCTGCTGTGCGCGGCTCTGCTCCTGTTGTGGCGGCGGTCGACCGCGACCCTCGGTGGCATTGTTCTGACGACCGTCGCGCTGATGGTTGTCATGACGGCCAAGCCCCAATTCGTCGGCTTGCTGCCCGTGGGACTTCTGGCGTTGCTATGGCTTCCAAGCGTTCGGGGGAAGGGCGGTCGACCGACCCCACGTCCGGGCAGCAGCCGTCTTCGCCGGCTCGGGCGGTGGCTGGCGGTGCGTTGGCCGGCTCTGATCGCCAGCGCTGTGCTCTGCGGCGTCGCCGCCGGGTTCTCTGCTGTGCAGGTCGAGCGTCTCAATCGGCAGGTCTGGTACAACGCTGTCTTCGTCGAGATGTTGCCGCACAGCCCGGACCCGGCAGGAGACCTCCGCGCGCTGGGAGCACCTCCTGCGCTGGTCTCCGCCATTGGCAGTCGGATGACGAGTGTCAACTCCGCGGCAAAGACGCCGTATTGGAATGAGTACGTCGAGAACGTCACTCCGGGCAAGATCATGTTCCACTATCTGACGCACCCCGACCGGCTGATCGGCATGGGAGCGCGCGGTATCCAGGCCATGACCCATCCGACCCTTGACAACTATCTCGGTGCCTATCCACCCGATTCCGGGCATCCGCCCTACTCCAAGGAACGGCGAATCGTGGTGGTTACCAGGATCTTCGAGTTCTTCCATTCGGTGCCGGCGCTGGTGCCGTTGCTCTTGCTCGGCACGCTGACGTTGGGGGCAGTGCTTGCCAGCCGGACTTGGGCACGCCCGTCGGCCAGGGCCGTCGGACGGATGACGGTGTGTGTGGTGCTCTCGGTGTTCGGCCTGTTCTGGCTCGCGATGCTGAGTGAGGGGGCGTCCGACATTCACAAGCACATGATCCCGGCCGACTTTCTGACGGCCCTGTGCATGCCGCTGGCCGCACTGTGCTTCTGGCTGATGTTCCGAAGGGAGTACTCGGTAGAGCCGCCGGCTGCGGATGGCGTGCCAGCGGTGGTGCCGAGTGGACGAACGCCATCCGCCCAGCCGGCACCCCCGTTGGCTGGTGTCAGCTACCGTCGTGGTGCTTCAGCGAAGCCGCCCGCAGTAACAAGGCACCAGTAATGAGCAGAGCCACGGCCAGCAGGCCGACGAGCTCCAACTGTCCGGGGCCGGTGATGGCCAGTGCGCCACCTCCTCCGACCGCGCCTCCAATTCCTGCGCCAATGCCGGGGCCTCCTCCGTACACGTTTGATTCTCCTTCCTCGTGTCATGCGGTGGGTGAGCGCGAGCCCCGCCGCAAGCGGTCCTCTACAAGACAGAGGCTCCCTCTTCACTGCCATGACGCGTTTACGTGGTAACACCCGATGCGGAACTACGAATCGCCGTGCCACAGGTAGGAACCCGTGGCACGGCGATTGCTGTAATGCCTGTTGCGGTATCTGGCTGCCTTGAACGCTGTGCTGCCGGTCTGCGCAGCGGAAAAGGGAGTATGAATACCGATGGGAGTCGAAATCATCAATTGACTGTGAGAGCTCACGGAAGCCACGGTGGCCTTGGCTCCGTCACTCTGCACCGTACTCTCGAAGAACCGCTGACATCCACGGTTGGTCCGCCATTCGATGTACAGCTGGAAGCGTGTTCCGCAGTACATCGAATGGTATGTGATAGGAAACGGTCAGAATAGCCAGCATGATCTGAGCCGGAGATCCGCTTTGACCGGCGAGGCAAATTTTTAGCAAAGCCTCCCAGCATCGCTGCGGAATCGGAGCTAACCGTAGAGGGATCACGATGAATGCACCACATGAACTTGCCTCGACTGCAGGTGCTGTCGAGGCAAAATTATCCTCGGCCCTGTCTACGCTGCCGCAATCACTGACCTATCCTGTTCCCTTTCAGAAGTCTTACAGCACCACTCAGCCGGCTTCGGGAACGACGACCGTGGAAATCGTTGTTCCGGCTTACAACGAGGAACGCGCTCTGCCGGGTTGTCTGCGTACCCTGCATGCACGGCTGCAGGAGGAACTGCCCTTCTCGTGGCGCATCACTGTTGCAGACAACGCCAGCACTGATCGCACATTTGAGGTGGCGCAAGAGTTGGCCGCCGAGCTGCCAGGGGTGGGTGCTGTGCGCCTTGGCCGCAAGGGCAAGGGCCTCGCGTTACGCACCGTATGGGGCGTCAGTGACGCAGACATCGTTGCCTATATGGATGTTGACCTTTCAACTGGGTTGAGCGGCTTTCTCCCGCTTATTGCCCCGTTAGCCAGCGGGCATTCCGATCTGGCGATCGGCAGCAGGCTCGCCCCTGGAGCACAGACTCAGCGTGGCATTCAACGCGAATTCATCTCGCGTGCCTACAACTCTCTGATTCGATTTACGCATGGCACCAGGTTCAGTGATGGCCAATGCGGCTTCAAGGCCGCTCGGACAGAAGTAGTTCGCCCACTACTCGAGGCGACACGTGACGACGGCTTCTTTTTCGACACGGAGCTTCTCATTCTCGCGGACTACAACGGTTTGCGTGTGCACGAGGTCGCTGTTGACTGGGTCGAGGACTTGGACAGTCGGGTCGATGTGGCACGGACGTCCTTGAGGAACATCTCGGGGTTATGGAGAATGGCCCGGCTCAAGGCATCCGGTGGAGCGGCCGTCCCGCTTCCGCCACGGCCCGCACCGATTGCTGAGCACCCTGATGCTGTACTGGCCCGGGAGCGGCGTGGTATTGCTACCTGGGAAATTGGATGCTTCCTCGCCATCGGTGTCGCTTCTACGGCGGGCCATGCAGTACTTTACTGGCTCATGCGCATGTGGTGGTCTCCACTTCTTGCCAATCTGGTTGCGCAGACGGTACTTACTGTCATCAATACCGAAGCCAATAGGCGACTGACATTCCGGGGTTCACTTACTGGAGCCACGCGTGCCCATACTGGCGGGATCTTTCTGTTCGCCTTCAGCTATCTTGTGACCGTAGGCGCAGTGGCGGCCTATCGGGCACTTGCAAGCTCACCCTCGCGTATCTCCGAGGTCTTCGTTCTTTCCATTGCCTGCTGCCTGGTTACCATTGTCCGTTTCGTGGCCATGAAGTTTGCCGTTTTCACCCGCCGGCGGTAACGAGGCAGACCATCACGCTTCTCCATTGAGCCATGCCTCCGGCCCACACCAACGCCGTATGCAAAACGAAGGGATTCCTGTGTTCGCACGTTCGCCCCGCCGCTGGGTGGCATTTATCATGCCAGCCTTTCTCTCGACCCTGGCTGGCTGCAGTTCAGTCGACACTGCTGCCCCAGGCAGGGCGGCCTCCAGCACAGCAGTGCAGAGTTCCAGTGCGGCGCCGGCGCCGGGCCCGTCGAGCACATCCTTGAGCTCGGCGCCTCCGCGCGTGGGCGTGGATGCTCTGTCTCCTGCCGTTCGGGGTAAGACAGTGCTTGTTGTGGGTGACTCGTGGGCCGGTTATTTCGGTGACGGAATGTCCAAGGTTGCATCGGAAAAGAATGTGATCGTGAACGCCGGACTCGGCGGTTGCGGAATTATGCTGCCCGACTGGATCGCCGGAAAAAAGCCCCCGCAGGCCTGTCTTGAATGGCCTGTGAAATGGCCAGAGTACATGAACAAATACCAACCTGATGCCGTCCTGCTGCGCACGGGAAACTGGGACGTCGTCCCGCAAGAGTTCGACGGAAAAGGCGTAGAGCTCACCATTGAGCACCCTCTTTTTCGTCAGAGGTTCGAACGCAACATGGATCTCGCCATCAATATTCTCACAAAGAATGGCACTCCGGTTTACTTGACCAATATGGTCAATGCTAAGGGGGGCTGGAATAAACTGACTAAAACAATGAACAGAGAGGTCCAAGAGATTGCGGAAAAGCACAAGGACAAGGGTGTACATCTCCTGGACCTCAACGCAGAGCTCTGCAATGCCAACGGATGTCCGGAAACCTTGCAAGGCCATGCCCTGTACGACGAAACCCATCACCCTGCCGACTGGAGTCGCGATCGTCTGTCCAAGTGGATCCTCAACTCCATGTTCACCCGATAGCTCAGCAGAAACCACACCATGATCCTCACAACTCTGGCCCCGAGCGCCACAGAGAATGATGAAGCGCGTCGCATCCGGTCCATCGACGGACTGCGCGCCGTAGCGGTATTAGCCGTGATGGGCTATCACTTCGGCGTAGGGCCGGACGGTGGTTTCCTGGGCGTGGACCTCTTCTTCGTCATCTCGGGTTTTGTCATCACACGGCTGCTACTGCGTCAGCGGGCAGCAGGCACATTGACGATGAGGCGCTTTTACGCCCATCGTGTGCGGCGACTGCTGCCCGCTCTTCTCTGCGTGCTCTGCACGGTGCAGCTCTGGGTGTGGACTGCGGACGTGCCGGCAATGCGCTCCACCGTCAACTCACAGACAGTGGCGGCCTTGGGGTTTTTCGGTAACTGGTACACGATCTTTGCCGACGTGGACTATTGGTCAGTTCTGCCTGCCGAAGCCCCTCTGAATCATCTCTGGTCGCTCGCCGTGGAAGAGCAGTTCTATCTGGTGTGGCCGGCACTGGTGGTCGTGCTCGTCTCGCTCAGCGGTGGCCAACGCCTTCTCACCTTCGCCACGGGCATGGGGGCGATGGTGTGCTACGCGCTTGCGGCCTGGAACTATGTGCCCGGGCTGCCCGACCGTGCCTACCTGGGAACGGACACCAGGGCGGGTGCTCTGTGTCTCGGAGCACTCGCGGCCTGCCTCACGAACGCTGCGGTGTCCCGGATGGAAAGGTCGAAGGCGGCAACGAGCGCACTTCCCCTGCTTGGGGCCCTGTCGGTGGGCATCCTGCTGATGCTGTGGGCCCAAGCGACCATCGACTCCAGCGCCTTGTACTTCTGGCAGCTCCCCCTGGCTGGTCTCGCCGCTGCCACGCTCATCACGGTTCTGGCGGTGCTTGAGGGCCGGCAGAGGGCTCAGCACACTGCGAGTCTCCCGGAAAAGGTGGTGCTGAAGAGCTTCGCCGCCCGCCCTGTCGTGGCCGTGGGGACAATCAGCTATGGCCTTTACCTCTGGCACTGGCCAGTATGGGTGTACCTGAAACACACCGTCCCTCAGTGGGAGCTGCCCACCCAGCAGGGCGCAGCCGTCCTGGCCTCGTTCACACTGTCCCTCCTCTCCTACTTCCTCCTTGAATCCCCGGCCCGACGTTGCGGACTGCGCACCTTGCTGCTGTCCGTGGCCAGTGCTTCAGTGGTTGTCGCGTCGTTCGCCCTCATCAGCGCGCCGCTACCACAGCATGGTGCCGACGGGGATGGGCCAGTTGTTTCAGGAGTTCGTTGAGGGCAGATCGAAAAGATCCCCACCAGTTGCCCTGACAGCGGCGCAGCGGTTGTCAAACACCTTGCCGAACAGTCGGATTTCGCCTTTCCAACGTCCCTCGGCGACCGCGTAGATGGGTGAGTACTCCTGTGTGCAGAATCCGGATCCTTCGGCGATCCGGTCAATGAATCCGTGCGCGGCAATCAAGTCTTCGCAAGCTGCGTCCTTCTCCGCACCGCCGTGCGGGCACTCCAGATGGCCTTCTGCGATGATTTCGATGTGCGGTGGGGAACCGTGGCCGTCCAACGCTCCCTTGATGTCGTAGAGCCTAAGGTTGAATGACCCATCGTCAGGGGGGCTCTGCGCCATCGCAGGCGTGAGTGCGAACATGCCGACCAGGCCGACGATGAGAGCAATGACTCGGGTTCTGGATTGGGTCACTTCGAACGTCTCCGTGTCCATTGATTGTTGCTGCGCGCGCCATCGATGAGGAACGTCCGAGGCATCTTCGTGATGGAACAGCGCGGAGGAACTCCTGCTGCCGCGGATCGCTGCCCATGCCGCCACCAAGAGCTCATGGCCCAGGGAGATTCTCTTCGCACACCGGTGCGCCACGACGCCGAGGGGAAAACCGAAAGGTCACAAGGTGTGTGGCTATGCACGACAGCCGCCCGGGCTGGAAGGCCCGACAACCACCACGACGACCCGACACACGGAGTACACCCTGGTGTGCTATCAGGGCCCGAGCCCCCTATGACCGGGCGGCCGCCCTGGGCAGACCTTCACGCGTAAGGATCTGCCCAGGGTCGGCGAGCCGACAGACAGTCCGGTCCAAGAGTGGCCAGGCGGGCCGGCTGGCTGCTGTGTCGGCTAGATCATCTGCCCACGGACGGCGTTGCGGCGACGGAGGAAGAAGAATCCGCCGAGACCGACCGCGGCCGCCGCAGCGGTACCGACAGCGGGGTCAATGATCGGAATGGGCTCGACCACTACCGTCTGGCACGCGCGGTTGCTGGCCGGGTCAGGGTCGCTCTCCCTGCCCTTGACCTCGACGCAGTTGTTCATGACGAGGGTGGCGGGCGGCTTCGGAGCCGTGCCCTTGACGGTGATGGTGAACGTGGACCCCGCGCGCAGCGGGCCACCGTTGCAGACCAGGTCGCTGCCGTTGATGGTGCAACCGGCCGTGCTGGTGGTCGGGTTTTGCAGCTGGTCCGGCAGCGGGTCGGTCACCGTCCACCCGGTGGAGTCATTGGGACCGTTGTTGGTGACGATGAGCTTGTAGGCGACAGTGCCGTCCGGGTTGACGGGCCAGTGGACCAGGCTCGGGTCGGCCACCTTGGTCACGACCAGGTCTACGGAGGGGATGACCTCCAGGTCGGCCGGTCCCGGCTTGTTCAGACCGACCTGCTCGAAGTCCGCAGGGTCGTTGGTGTACTTACCGGGGTTGACCGCCGTGACATTGACCGTGACCGTGCAGGAGGCGGCACCCTGGGCCAGGTCGCCACCGGCAAGCGAGAGGGAGGAACTGCCGGCGGCCGCAGTCACCGTGCCGTCCCCACAGGTCGTCGACGCGGCCGGGTCGGACGCGATGGTGACACCGGCCGGCAGCTTGTCGGTGAAGCTGAAGTTGTCCTTCGAAGCCAGCTCAGTGGTGTTCTCGATGGTGACCGTCAACTTCGACGTCTGGCCCGGGGTGATGGTGCTGGGGCTGAACGCCTTGCTCGCGGTCGGCGTGACATCCAGCATCTTGATGTTGTCGAAGGCATGGTCGTTTCCGTTGAAGGTGCCTTCGTTGTTCACCATGCGGATACCGATGGAGCCACCGTTGACCAGGGTCGCGCCGGGTGCCGCGTAGGTGCCCACGTGAACCTTGGTCGCCAAGGCCTGGCCCTTCGCGGGGACGTCCACCGTCTTCGGGTTGCTGCAGCCGTCGATCGCCCCGCCCAGCGCCGTGGAGTTCCCCGACTCGTCCACCCTGGTGAACTGCAGGAGCGGCGGCTTCGTGCCCGGATTCTCGCAGTTCGCCGCAGCGACGTCGACGCTGAAGGTCACGTACCTGTTGCTGCCACTGAAGGGGATGTTCGAGAGCGTCTGGAATTCGATGTGCCCCGCGCCCGGGTCGTCCTCCGTCTGGGCGGAGACCGCGTGGTTGCGGACCGGGTCCCCTCCCGCATGTGATCCGAGGGCCCAGGACATCTGCTGGACGCGGTTGAAGGCCCACTGGCCGATGCTCTGGCCCTGGCAGTCCGCGAGCGGAGCCGCGGGGGCATCGGGCTGGCTGAAGGAGTTGACCCAGCCGTTGCAGTCGCTCAGCCACTCCTGGTCCGCGCCGTACTTCTGCCCACCTGCGCCTTGGTAATCGGTGAGGCGGATGGGCTCAGGCGCCGGGTTGTTCTCAAAATCCTCGGAGAAGATCACCTTGCCCGGCGCCGGAGCCGCCGTCGCTGGGATGCCTGCAACCCCGAGGGCGCTTCCGGCGACGCTGGTGACCGCGAGCGCGGCAGCGAGAAGCCGATTTTTCGATAAGCGACTCTTCATTTCCTTCTCTCACCATCTATCTTCAAGGGGACTTGCTTGTGAGACCGCTGCAGTTCCCCCGTATGACGAATCCGCAGTCCAACTGAGTGATCTTCCTCCTTAAGGGCTCAGGGACGTCCGAGATCGGGAGGCTTATTCACGGGGTCACCAGCCGTTCTTGTAGAAGGCGAGGGCGGTGACGGTCTTGGCGACGAGGGGGAACCGGGTGAGAGGGCCGCGATAGCGAGTGGCGAGGACCTTCCAGTCCTTCAGATGTGCGATCGCTCGTTCGACGGCGGCGCGGAGCTTGCCGATGCTCTGGTTGAACACTTTGTCTTTGACGGGGCGTTCCTGACCGGGTGGCTTGCGGCGGGCGGTGAGCATGCCGGAGCCGACATAGCCCAGATCCCCCATGCTCTCCCGGTCGGCGAAGGCTTTGGGAAAGTGGGACTGGCGCCAGGCGTACATGTCGTGCCGACTGCCGGGTACCGGCGCGGAGACGGCGAGCAGGTCCCCGCTGAGAGTGGCGGCGACCTGCAGGTTGAAGCCTGTGTCACGATGCTTGCCGGAGAACATCGTGGTGCCCTCGCTCGCCCAGTCCCACGTGGTGACCAGGGTCCCGTCGGCCAGGACGATCCTGCCGTGTGAGGCGTCGGCGGGGTCGGGCACATGCTCGGCCAGGGCCGTCTCCACCACCGGGAGCAGCGTGGTCCACCGGCGCGAGACGGTGGCCTGGGAGATGTGGAACAGTTCCGCCGCCGCTTGCTGGACGGGGTTCTGCCGCAGCAGGAACAACACCAGGACCACGGACTTGTACAGGCCCAGCGCCCACATCGGTCCCGGCACCACGGGCGGATCGGGGTCCTCCACCAGCATCGTGTGGACCCGGACCACCAAGGCCTCCAGTTGATCCGCTTCCAGCCCTGTCGTAACGTTCCAGCTCAACGGCCCTACCCCGGTGGAAAACTGACGTCGTCGCAAACGCCAGGCTACCGAGCAGGGCCGTCTTGCTGATCAAGAAACCAAGCCCGTGAATAACCCTCCGTCATGGCTCATCGAAACGTCGCCTCAAACGGTTCCTCACCAGAGACCCCCCTGCTCCGGGAAGTGAGAGGCGGGCATCGTCGTCGGAACCCAGCGATGCAGACCATGCATGACGTCATATCAGTGCATGTTTTGCCGTCTCCTACACGACACGGATTCCTCCCGTACGGAAGAGAAGACCCCCATGAGATTCCGAAAGCTCGGCACGAAGCCAAGGTCGGCGCCGGCTGTCCTGGCCGGACTCGTGGCGTTCGCGGTGCTGGGCTCGAACATGCCTGCGGCCAACGCGATCGTAGGGGGAACCGAAGTCCCCAATGACGCCTATCCGTTCATGACAGCGATCCTTGAAAAGGGCCGGGGCAGCGCCCGGGACCGCCAGTTCTGCGGTGGCAGCCTGGTTGCGCCGGACATCGTGATGACGGCGGCCCACTGCCTGGTCGACGGAGATCGCGAGCCGGTCAAACCCAAGTCTCTTCAGGTGGCGATCGGCCGCACAGTCCTCTCCGACCCCGCCCAGGGCCAAGTACGCAACATCGCCAGGAACGGTGTGCTGATCCACGCCCGCTATCTCCGAGGGCAGCGTGCCTATGACGTTGCCTTCCTCCAATTGGCCAAACCGGTCAAGGGAATCACGCCCTCTCCCCTTCCCACGGAGGGCACAGATGCCCTGCTGCGCCCGGGGCACCAGGCAACAGTGGTCGGGTGGGGCAACACCGACACGGAGCTGTATCACCAGCCGGACCGCCTGCGTGAGGTACAGGTCCCGGTCCTCTCGCACCCGGAATGCCAGGTGTCCTACGATTCCTATGACCCGAAGGTCAATTTCTGCGCGGGAGTGACGGGTAGGGATTCCTGTCAAGGAGACAGCGGTGGCCCCATTTTTCGCAAGGTGCCCGGCCGTGAAATGCCAATCTTGATGGGCAGTGTGTCGTATGGCGACGGTTGCGGCGCTCAGGGCGCTCCGGGGGTGTACACGTCCGCGAGTTCGGCGCAGCTGTGGCAGACCTTGGGGGACTCCCGGAGCGCAAAGAGGATCAAGCAGGTGCTGAGGCGGGGCTGATCCCGCCTTGCAGCGGTGGCTCACCCAGCTGGTTGCCCTGCGCGAATGACCGCGTCAGTGGGGGGCTTGGGTCGCGTATGCCAGCCCCTCCTCGTAGGACATGGCCAAGCCCTCTTCGTACGCACTCTCGTAGGCCAGGTCGCCCAGAGTGCCGCGGATGTGTCGCTCACAGGTGAGGCGGGTCGTGGCTATCGAAGCTGAGTCCGCGAGGGAGATGGTGAGATCCCATAGGCGCCTGCCGATGCCGATGATCCGGGCCGCGCGGCGCCCGTCCCCCGCTCTGGCGATCGCGGCGGCCAGTACATCCAGGCCTATCGCCAGATCGCACACGTTGTGCAGCTTCGCATGCCGCTGCACGGCGCTTGTCGCACTGTGGACTGCCGCTTCGATATCGCCCCGAGCGAGGCTGACCTGTGCCAGGATGGACTCAGCCGCAGCACCCGCGAGCTGCTCTCCACGGCGGCGGCTCTCGTCCCGAATCTCAGACGCCACTACGGACGCCGCTTCATAGTCGCCGAGCTTCAAGTACGCGAATGACAGGCTCAACCGTATCTGCAGCTGGAGTAGGCCGATCCAGTCATCACGGACAGGCAGCTGTTCGGCGTCGGACAGGAAGGCGACAGCCTCTAGCCCCGGACTTCGCGGGTCACCGTTTCAGGTCTGTGGCCAGCGGGTTTGTCCGATGTCGGTGTCGAGTAGGTCGAGGAGGTGGAGTTGGACGCCGCGGGTGATCTGGACGGTGGGCGGGTCGGTGATGTTGCCGATGCGCAGGGTGAGTTCGCCGAGGTGGTAGAAGACCATGCGGCCGGTGGGGCGGACCCGGCGGTTGTCGGGGTAGAGGCCGCTCATGGTCTGCTCGGGGCCGAGCGCGCGTCTGACCTGCCGTTCGATCAGGCAGAAGACGAGCAGGGCCAGGCAGATGACCTGGATCAGGGCGGCAACGCGCCGGTTGTGCTGCACGAAGACCGGCGCGACCGCGAGCGGGCCCTTGAAGTCGTGGTATCTGCGCTCGACCGCGCCCTGGCCCTTGTAGTGGATCAGAGTCTGCCCAGCGTCCGCCTGGTCGGCGGGGACAGACGTCAGCAGTGCGTACCAGCCGTCGACCACGGCTTCCGCCTTCAGCACGCCGGTGTCGAAGTGCCAGGCCAGGACCGGGGTGCCGTCCTCGTTATCGGTGACGGTCCAGCGCAGACAAGAGGTGACACGGCGCTTGGCGGCGATGACACCGATTCGGGCGACGATCTTCTCCCGGGTCTTGTAGTGGCGTCCGCCGGCCGCAGCGGTGAGCTTGTTCAGGTCCTGGGCGGCCTTGGCCAGGCGTTTGTCCCGGGCTGCTTGCTGGCCGGCGGCGTTCGCGGTGGAGTGGACCAGGATCCGTCGCACGGTGAGCACAGGATCGCTCTTGCGGGGCCCGGTCAGGGTGTGGGTGTCCTCCAGCACGCGGTAGGTCTCGCGCCGCTCGGCGGGCTTGCCCGCCTCCCGGTTGGGCGTCCAGTCCACGATGGTGGCCTGCGCGGGATCGAGAGCGGCATAGACCTCGTCCTTGACCTGCGCGGCCGGGGCCGGGGCGATGAACTGGACCCCGGCCGCCAGCAGGGCACGGACGTTGGAGTAGGACACCAGCTTGGAGTCGGCGACCATCAGGAAGTCGCGTTCACCGGCCATGGCCCGCAGGTCCTTCATCGCGCCGACGACCTGGCTGACCTCGGCCGCACCACCGCCGAAGACCCGGGCATGGAGCGGGATGCCGCCGTCGGCCGACACCGCGAGCCCGGCCTGGACCTGCTTCAGATCGAAGCGCCGGTCCTTGGGATGCCCGTAGCCAATGACGGGGAAGTCCTCCTCCTGACCCTCGACCGGGAAGGCCCCGTGCACGGACATGCTGGTCATGTCCCAGTGCATCCGGGCCACATCGATCCCGAACTCACCGATCGCCCGCGCCCCGACCGTGCCCGCGATGTGCTCCAGCTGCGGAGCGATCGCATCCAGTGCCCGGGCCAGACGATCATCGTTGAGCAGAGCGGGCTCGATCCCGAAGACCTCTTCCACTGCCCAGCACCTGGCCCAGTCCTCCACCCGCACCAACGGCGCGGGCGACGTCAGCCGGTTGGCCACCAACGCCTCGATCACCTGCCCGTGCGTCACCAGCGCACTCGCGCCACCAGGACACACCTCGTCGACGATCCCGGCGACATCCAGCCGACGCAGAAACTCGGCAGCGACAGGCAGAGCGCCCAGACGCTTCTCCACCACGGACGTCACCGCCACTTCAAGACGCTGACGCTGAGACCGTGGCCGCGGGGACCGGGAAGTCATCGACACACCCCACCCAACGCCACACCCCCGGCCCAGGACACACCCCGGACCGGTCACACCATACGAATCAACGACCCGCGAAGTACGGGTCTAGCAGTCGTCCCGTGACGACGAGGTTGCAGCCAGTTATATGAGTGCCGACGACCGCGGCTGCCACTGGGTCATCCGAGTTGCTGGCCACATCCGCACAGCGTCGGTCCCACTCGCCGGTCGCCTGCCAACCAGGCTCGCACACGGACAACGCGCCACGCAGCCACAGGGCATGCGCGTTCCCAGGCACTCGCCCATTTTCGGACTCCAGCGCACGGTTGATGCGGTGTATGTGTTCCCTCGGGTTGCCGGAATGCATCCAGAGGAACGCCGCAGCGCACGCCAGGTCCAGGGCGGCACGTTGTTCGGGTTGTCTCAGGGCCCAGTCGACTGCGGCGCGCATGTTGGCGCTTTCGAGGCGGATGAGCCGGCACCACGCTTCCTGGCGTTCGGTGTTGAACCCGGCGTTGGCGTCGCGGACGAGGCGGAGATAGTAGCCGGTGTGCCGTAGCCGGGCCTCGTGTTCCTCCCCGAGTTCTCGCAGCCAGGCGGCACCGTACTCACGCATGGTGTCCAGCATTCGGAAGCGGCCGGGCTCTGAGGGGTGCGGCAAGACGATGGACTGCTCCACCAGTCGGGCGAGGAGTCCGGGGACGCGGCCTGTGGACAGGGGGGCGTGCGCACAGACCCCCTGTGCGGTCTCGGTGCGGAATGCGTCGGAGAAGACGGATAGGCGGGCCCACAGCAATCGCTCCAGCGGTTGACACAGTTCGTGGCTCCAGCCGATGGTCGCCCACATTGTCCGGTGACGATCCGGACCGCTGCCCTCCCCCGCTTGTGAGGTGAGCAGACTGAGTCGAGAGGAAGCCTTCCTGTCGAGGTGGCTGTGCAACTGGTCCAGGGAGAACTCGCTCAGTCGGGCAGCGGCCAGTTCAACGGCGAGCGGAATACCGTCGAGGTGCTCGCAAATCGACGCCACCGTCGGCTGATTGGCATCGTGCAGCACGAAATCGGGATCAGCCGCAGCCGCGCGCTCGGCGAAGAGACGCACCGCGTCACTCGATGTGGGCAGCGGGCGGAGGTGCAGCATGCGCTCGCCCGGGACACCCAGTCGTTCCCGGCTGGTGACCAGCGCGCGCAGTTCGGGTGCCGTCGCGAGCAGATCCGTGAGCAGTGATACGCAGTCCGACAGCATGTGTTCGCAGGAGTCGAAAATGAGGAGCGCGCGCTTGTCATATGCCCAGCGGGAAAGCACCTCAAGTGGCGGCTGAGTGTTCTGGTCCACCAGCCGCAGAGTCGCCAGGGTGGCTATGGCCGCCATACCGGCGGCGAGAGGCCAGGGGGAGAGCTCAACGAGCCACACTCCGTCGGGATATGCGTCCCGGACGTGGTGTGCCGCCTTCAACGCAAGGCGGGTCTTGCCGACTCCGCCGCCGCCGATGAGACTGATCACACGGCTGCGGTCATCGCCCGGTCGCAACTCACGTTGCAGCCAGGCGAGTTCCGTTTGTCGCCCGACAAAGCTGTTCATCTGGGATGGCAGATGGCCGGGGCGCCGTCCAGGGGGGTTCTTGAGCACGTGGGACAGTCTCGCTCTTGGGTATCAATGACGCACGTTACTCGGCGGAATCGGGCATAGACGGTCCCAGTCGCAGCTGATGTGGTGCGAATAGGAACAGCAATCCCACTGGTAGCTCGCTGAATATTGCTCAGACGAGCCTCCCCACAGCGCTCCTTGCCGCGGCGTGTACGGCTGGGTACGCCTGTGGGTCCGGTCGCCAGGTGTTGGTGGCCGGGCCCACAGGGTTTCTGTCTATGGGCGGGTGTTTATCGGGTCCTTTCGATGGTGTGGCGTCGGCGGTGGTAGAGGGTGCCGGTGAGGGTCAGGAGTGCGGCGGCGGTGGTGCCGATGGCCGGGTCGATGACGGGGACGTCGATCTCGGTCGGGTCGCAGGCTTCGTCGTTGCTGGGGTCGGGGTCCGGTTCGTTGCCCATGACCTTGGCGCAGTTTTCGATCATGGTGTCTTCGGGCGGGTTGGGGGCCAGTCCGCGGACGGTGATGATGTGGCTCTGCCCCACCTTGAGCGGACCGCCGGTGCAGGTGAGGATCTGGTTGTTGATGCTGCACCCGGGGTCGGCGGTACGGGCGTCGGTGATCCCGGCCGGGATGGGGTCGGTCACCTTCCAGCCGGTCGAGTCGTTCGGACCGTTGTTGGTGACGGTGACCTGGTACTCGATGGCCGCTCCGCCCAGCACCTTGGCCGGGGCGGTCTTGTCCACGCCCAGGTCGACGCTGGACTTGGTGAACCCGAAGTCGAGGCTGTGGTCGTTCTGTCCGGCGCCCTGCGGGGTGACGGTGATGGCCGGGAACGGGCTGCCGCCGGTCTCGCCGTTGGAGTCGATCTGCTCGTTGTCGCCGACGTTCGGACGCGTCGGGGACCAGCCCTCCAGGACTCCGCCGGCCTGGTAGTCGGCCGGGTTGTCCATCTTGATGGTGTACGTCCGGCCGTACTGCAGGTCCTCGGCCGCCACGTTCTTGGTGATCGTGGAGTCGAAGTAGTACTCACCCCGGGAGTTGGTGATGGCGGTGCCGATCTTGTTGCCGTCGGCGTCGTACAGGCTCACCGTGGCACCAGCGATGGGCTGCTCACCGGGGTCCTGGATGCCGTCCTCATCGGTGTCCTGCCACACCCGGTTACCCAACTGCAACGGCGCCTGATCACACAGGACTTCCAGGTCCGCCATGCCGCCGGTCTTGCCGAAGGCGTCGTTGAGGTAGTTGCCGTCGCTGCCCGGAGACCGTTCGCCGGTGGTGCGGTCGATCCACCGCACGCCGCTCCCGATCTTGTTGGTGGGATCCATCGCGGTGAAGGGGATGGTCGTCTCCACCTTGGACAGGGCCAGACTTCCTTCGCTGATCTCCAGGTGAGAGGCGTCGGCGGCGAGGCCGAACGACCAGTCACCGGGGTAGAACTCTTTGACGTCTGGGTTTTGTCCTCCGCTGTTGGCCGCGGTGGCGTGGTTGACGCAGCCGCCGTTGGCGTCCAGGACGAACCTGTGGTCGCCGCCGGGGCAGGCACGGTTGATGTCACCACTTTGAACTGCGTTTGTCGGGGGGCTGGTGGAGGTCGCGGGCAGTTGCCAGCCCATGCGGTTGACGAAGCGGTCATCGAAGCCGACGACCATGTCGCCGTTGGTCTCGAAGACGATGTCGGAAAGCACCGGTTCCGGATGGACGACGTGGTGAGGGTCGAGGGAGACGGTGCAGTCCTGGCCGTCCTGGGTGAGGGGCCAGGTATTCGTCCACGGATACCATCCCGGGCCCTTGCATCCGGCTTCGACGTAGCCGTCACCCCGGGGGAAGTTCAGCGGCTGGTCCATGACCGTGCCGGTGAACTGGCCCGTGGTCGGGTCGAAGGAGTGCACGACGGCCCGCAGGTCGTCCTTACTGCCGGTGGACTGCGCCGAGCACACGCCGCCGACATACACTTTGCCGTCCTGGATCCCCAGGCCGAACGGACGCCAGTCGCCGCTGGAAGCGCAGCCCGGATCCGGGATCGCATACGACGACTTCGGCGCGGCAGCGGTGTTCTGCATGGCGTCGTAGCGGTAGAGCCTGCGGTCGTTCAGGTTGACGACGAACAGGTCCTTGCCGTCCGCGGTAACGTCCAGATCACCCAGCGCCTCCTTGCCCACCACCGGCCCGAACGCCTCGTCGAAGTCGGCGGCCGGATTGTGCGCTGTCGTGCCCGCGTTCGGCACCGTCGTGAACAAGGTCGTCGTCTGGGTGGCCGGGTCGGTCCGGTAGATCGCACCCGGACCACCAGGACCGTACTTGGAGCCCCGCTTGGCATACGCGCCGGAAAAGATCTGCTTGGTCATCCGGTTGTGGCCGATCCCCCACACTGCCCCGGTGTCCGCGGTGGTCGCGAGATCAGTGAGCTGCGCGTACTCGCCGCGTGCGTTGAACGGGAAGGAGGTCAGCGTGCTGGTGCTGTCCGGGTCCTCCGCTCCCGGCATGATGCTGTTGTGGCAGGCGGTGACGAGGGTGGCGTTCTTCTGGCAGTAGTCCTCCGGGCTCCAGAAGGAGGTTGTGACCTCCAGGTTCTTACCGCCCGACAAATCCACGAACTCCACGTTCGAGGACAGCACGGTCCGGTCCAGCAGATCGGTCCGCGGTGAGGCCTGACCGGGCGAGTACACCTTCGGATCCGGGTTCTTCACCTCGATCCGGTACTTGCCGCCGGACAGGCTGTCGCCCGGCCGCAGTTTCACCTCGCCTTTCGCGTCCGTAGTGCCGGTGATCGAGTTGCCCGCGTCATCGGTCAGGACGACCTGGACCCCGGTCCAGGTCGGCTCCAGCACCTCGTCCCACTTACCGTTCGCGTTCACCTCCCGCACTACACGAACCGTCACCTGACCATCCCCGGCATCAGCCCAGGCCAGGGGCACCATCGACACCACACCTGTCGCCGCAAGCGACGCCGCTAACGCACTCGATAACGCCAAAGACATCCCACCGACCCAGCGCCGGCGCTGCCGTAGTTCCATCACCAAATCACTCCCATGACTGGACACGTGTCTGCACCGCGCCTGCACGCAGGCGGAGACGCTTATTAAGGATCAACATCATCCGCTTATATGACGAATGGGTGGGCTGAACAGGTGAGCACTCCCCCGATTGCGTCACTGTTGGAGTGAAGAGGTGTTCCGCAGCAGCGGGCCGTCCAGTGAAAGGTCGGTGGTCTTGGTCTCCCTGGGACGGAGAGAAAAAGCGCGACCATCAGGTGGAGTGCGAAAGACGCGCTGCCGCCCAACCGGCGCGGTTTCCTTGCTTTGAGGGGGACCCTCTGCGGTAGACAGGCCACCACGAAAGTCCTTCTGGCGGATCCCCGTCATGTGCCCTACTTATTGCGAGAGGTTATCCATGCGCATTGCGTTTGGTACTCGTCCTCCGTTACGCCGACTGCTGCACAGTTCACGGGCCCAGTTCGTGGCCGCGGCGCTCGCTATCGGACTGTCCTGCAGCGCCTTGGCCTTGACGACCACCGAGGGAAAGAGTGATCGGCCACGGGCCGTCACATCATCGGAGGCCCAACGACTGGCCATGGTGCGGTTCACGACGTTTGAGGAGAGTCCGAACACAGTGACCGTGACGATCGAGAACGATGCGGACTCGTATGTAGTACGTGGGCTGATCGACTACCGCACCCACCGCGCCGTAGCGTCATTCGTCGCGGGGGCCGAAGGGCCGAAGCCGCAGAAGGGGCTCATCGCCTGGGACGAGAGTGGTCTGGCTGTGGCTACCGGGAAGCGGGTGGCGCCCGCCTCCTCAGAGATCGCGCAGGTCGCCCGAGCTGCCGCGAAGGTTCCGAGCGGAAACTGGTCTCCCCGTTCCTACTCCGGATATCCCTTGGACATCGCTCTGCGCATGGTGATGGCACTGGGAGCGGATCGACCGGACAACGCTCAGCTGCTGGCTCAGTCCGGCCCCCGCTACCTAGGGGAAAGCACGCTGCGCGGAAAGTCGTACGCACGGTTCTCCGGGCCGCGGCCCCAGCCGCGGAGTAGTGGTGCGCCAGGGTCACAGCCGCGACGCAAGGGGCCCTCTCCGCTCACCTACTGGGTCGATGAGAAAGGGGAATTGGGCCGCTTGGAGATCAAGAGCTCGGCCATGAAGCGGCCCGTCACGGTGGACTTCACCGGTCGTGCGGCCCACGCAAAGGTGCCGGGGCAGCCGTGGCGGGAATCGTCGCCTCGGGGTAAGTGAGCGCAGACGTGCGTGGTTGGGGAGGAGCGAAGTGAACCGTCCCTCCCCGAGCGTGCGTTGCGGAGCAGCGGAGTGAACCGTCCCTCCCGAAGGTTCGTGGTTGGGGAGGAACGGTGGGAACCGCCCCTCCCCCGAGGCATCATCAGCGACGAGGCTCCGGCAAGCGGTACGCCGTCACATCGACTTTGCCCGGCAGACGCAGCGCCGGGCGGGCGGGAGCATGGGCCGCGCGACGCAGGTTGGGCTGCGCCGGCGGAGGCGGGACATCCCGGAAGGAGATGCCGGGCGGAATCGCGCCGGGTCCCTGTAGCTGGCCGAGTGTGCGCACAGCGCTGTCCGGTGCCGAGCATGTGGTCATGGCGCGAGGCAACGGGTCCGGGCTGGTCGGGGTTTGGCCGTTGTCGAGGTAGCAGTTGCCTCCGGTTCGAGCCGCCAGCATGACAAGGCCCACCTGGTCGCCGGCCACGGCGTTTTCCTGGATGCGGTTGCCGAGAACCGGATACCCCTGCTCATCCCGCAGGACGAAGGCACCCGAGTGATTGCCCTCGACACGGTTGCGTTCGAAGCGGTTGTTCCTGCCTCCGCTGATGCCGACACCGATACCGAAGCCTCCGTCGGCCTGCTCGGGGCTTTGGTTGTCATTGTTGTCCCGGATCGTATTGCCGATGAATACGGCATCGTGCTGAGGCCCGAGGGCCTCCAAGTTGTTGGAGAGGACCGTCATGCCCACCCGGTTGCGGCGGATGGTGTTCCCGAGGAAGTACAGATCCTCAGACGCGTTCGTGACCTCAATGCCGACCGCGTTGTGTTCGCTCAGGTTGTTCCGTACGACGGTGTTGCAGGGCTTGCACTGACCCACGTAGATGCCCGAGTCGGCATGTCCGGAGCCGTAGGAGTGCTCGATCACGCCGTCTCGGGCGTCAAAGGCGTAGATGCCATAGAGCGCGTTGTTGTGGGCCGTCACATAGGAGGCACGGAAGCCGCGCAGGGCCGGGAACTTCACGGTATCCAGGGGGTCGTAGTCTGCGCCGCCTGCCCCTGCTCCTTGCAGTGCTTCGTCGGTGACTCCGGTGAAGAGCAATCCATTGGCGAGATGATTGCGTACCGTCAGGTTTTCGACGACCGAGGCTGCTCCGGTGACCGTGATTCCGTTGGCACGTCGGAACTCACCGTCCACCAGCACTTTTGAACGATTGGTTCCTCGCAGCACAATCCGAGGCTTGCGAATGGTGACGCTCTCTCGATATACACCCGAAGAGACGAGCACCATGTCACCCGATCGAGCGGAGTCTACGGCCTTCTGAATGGACGGAAACTCGCCTGGGACCCGCAATACCGCGGGCGAATCATGCCGTTCCGGTCGGTTGTCAGAGCCTTGCTGACCGCACCCTGCCAGCCCAAGGAGGGCGGTTAACAGACACAAGAGAAGTGCCATGGCAGCCGGTAAGGCTTTCCAAGCATGAGAAGCACGGCGTTTCGTGACGAAGAGTCGCATAGGGCCTAGGTGTAGCGTCAGGCGCGCCGCAGCGATTCACGATCGCATTCCTCTGTTCTCGTGCCCTTACGAGGCAGTGCTATTGGCAACCTTGCATATCTTTTGGGCCGAACTTTGGAGTGACGGTGATCAGCACGCCCTCTGATTCCCCTCCGCCGACCCGACGTTCCCTGCTGGCTGCGACGACTGGGCTCGCCATTCTCACGGCCGGCTGTGCAGCGGGAGTGCAACAGGATCGGTCGAACATGACCGAGGAGCACGGCGCCAAAGCACCGGAAGTCGACAAGGCACTGTCCCGACAGCGTGGCATCAGCGACCCCCAGCCCTTGCACGCCGCCGTCGCCGCCTACGACGTGGCACCGCGCCTTCGCGGCTCGACCGGCGCCAAAGCTGTGCGCAGTGGCCTGACTCTGTGGTCGGCGCTCCCGCTCCCTGAAGGGATGACCTACACCGTGGCGCTGGGCCCGACGCTGTACCGCAAACTGGGTCTTCCCACTCCCCCGCTGTTACGCGAGATCCCGAAGTTCCCCCATGACCGGCTGGATCCGGACAGCAGCGATGGCGACATCCTGGTGCAGTTATGCAGCGACGATCCGGACGCGATCCGCGACGTTCTCCGGCTGCTGGCCAAAGCATCCGCCAAGATGTTTGCGCCCCGCTGGCGCGAATATGGGTTTCTTCCTCCGGCTTCGAAAGGTGAGACGCCTCGCAACCTCTTCGGCTTCAAGGACGGGACGGAGAACCCGACACCGGCCGAAGCAGACCGCTGGGTCTGGCATCCCGACGGCGGCACCTACCTGGTCTACCGGCGTATCCACATGGATGTCTCCGACTTCGCCGCCCTTCCACGGGCCCGTCGAGAAGCCGCCGTCGGGCGCGACCTCGTCTCCGGAGCACCCCTCGGGGCTTTCCGCGAACACGATCCCGTCAATCTCTTCGCCAAGACCCCGCAAGGCCGCTATCTCATTCCCGCCGACTCACATGTGCGCCTTGCGCACTCCCGACTCGACGGCGGAGCCCGCATGTTGCGTCGTGGCTACTCGTATGACAACGGACCAGATGACCGTGGTCTCCTCTTCCTCGCCTACATGCACGACGCCGCACTCTTCGCCCGCGTGCAGGAACGCCTCGACCAGTCGGATGCGATGAGCAGGTTTGTCGAGCACCGGGCCTCAGCAGTGGGCTACGTCCTGCCTGCCCCTGTCTTCGAGTCGCTGCCCGGCGAACAAGAGACGTCTGAGAACCGCCCGACGACCCTGTGATGTGAAGCCATACCAGAAAGGTGCTGCCTGGCGGACGGCACGAGGCGTCGTCCCAACCCTGCCAGGGGACAGCGTACGAAGACGAGTTCGCCGGATGAGCAGTCCGCCGTAGGCTCGGTTGAAGCGGCGGCGATACGAGTTGTTCACGGCTCCCCCGCGATAAGGAGGGTGCCGGTGCGCCGAGTTCGTTGTGGCGCGGACGCGCTGCTGCGGTACTCGGCGGACTGGCGCGATTTCTTCGCCGGCGTGTAACGCAGGTACGTCAATGCCTGGCGGCGCACTCTTCCACGCCGTCGCAGCACCAAGGCCCTCGCCGAGCCGGGCGCGTTTGTGGGCCGCTTCGTGCACGGGCCGGGAGCCTACGGCCAAGCACACACGGCCAACGAGGTGTTTGCCCACTGCGGCCTCCAGGAAGCAGATCAACGCATCCTGGCTCTACTCCCCCGGGTTTCGACAGGACCTCTTTTGGGGAGGAAGCCCACACGCTTCAGGGGACGTTCTGCACGTGATGGCCCACCCGCTGCACTGCTCGTGGGCGAGCTCATCCATTCCGCACAAAGCGCTCGGCCGGGGAACCTCAGCCGAGCGCTTTGTTGGTCTGCCCGCTGTGCAGCAGGCACTGGTGGGGACAACCTCGTTTGAGGCAACCGCCGATGTCCCGCGGTCAGCGGGACCGGCTGATGTCCCAGATTTGCCCTGCCGCCGGATCCGGCGGCCACTCCCCCACCTGGCCATTCCGGCTCGGTGGGTTTGTGCTGATCCTCTATCGAATCTTCCACAGCTGGGAGTTGGGCCGACCGATCCACAGCACGTACCGGGCACCGAGCAGGGTGCAAGAAGGGCACGACTGGAGTCGGTGATGCCGGGTGGCGCCCCGAGATTTGGTTCGGGCAGTCCAGCGCCTTACGGGACGAGCGGGGGCACGAGACCACCGTCGTCCACGACCACCGGCGGCACCAGGCCGCCGTCACCGGCCGGCGCCGGCATGACGTCGTCACCGGCGGCCGGCGCCGGCACGAGCGGCAACTGCACGTTCTCGTTCGGGGGGCACGTGACGGGAGCCGGGTGGATCAGGAGACCCACGACGCTGACCGTGTTCCCGCAAACGTCGACGGGGATGTTCACCGGCGCCTGGAGCACGTTCCCGGAGAGGATTGGCCCGTCAGCGGCAGCGGCGCCTGACGCGCCAGCCAGGATCAGCGAGACCGAGGTCACTCCCAGCGCTGCTGCCGTCTTCATCTTTCGCACGAATTTCTCCCAGATCTGGTTGAGCACTTCTTCGCAGGCTGTCCGGTGTTTCCGCTCGAAAAGAGCCGAGCAAGCACACGGTGGCCGAGGCGGCCATATTTCGTCAGCCTCACAGAAGAGACCTGGGAGAGCAGATCATGACGGCAGACGGCATAGCGCATTGACGCGCTTCCCTCGATCGTGGGTGAGAAGCCGTACGGACCAGTCAGGGGCACGCAGACGTTCGAGTATTTGAGCCGGTCCTGTTCCCTGCACCTTGCTTCTACCCATGCGAGATGAGTGGCACCTGGGGCAAGTCACATTCCTCACAGCGCATTGACGAGACGTCGTGCACCGTCGATCGTATCGTCTTCCGCTGATCAGGTATGCATTTTCGAGCAGGTGCTGGCTGCTGGGTCTTCTGGGACAGCGTCCGTCCAACTCTTCTTGAGCAGGTTCTCCGTGATATCCACCGCTATTCGCGTCGCCCGGGTGGGCAGCGCGGCCGAGCTGGCCGCGGCGGCCTTCATGATGCTGGGCTTCCCGGTACTCATGTTGGCCGCGCTCGTCCCGAGCGTTCCCGCCTTCGCGGCCGCGGCCGCCGTGACGTACCTGGCGGACCACTATCTGCACCGCAAGAGCAGCTATCTGGTCAACCGCCTGAGCAAGGTCCGGGCCGGTCTGTCGATCCGCTTCCTGATCAGACAGCTGCTGCTGATCCTGCTGCTGGCCCGGCTCGGGTTCGCGGACGACCTGATCTACTACGGCGCGATCGCCTGCTTCATAGCTTTCTACGGCCTGCAGGCCCCGCATGGCGCGCTGGTCACCTTGATCCGCAACCGCCGCCGTATGCCGGTCGCCACCCGCAACGTCGACCTCGCCTCCCGTATCCGCATCCCCGACGCCCCGCCGCGCCGGCTGCTGCACCGTTCGGCCGAGAAGATGCTGCACCTGGACCTCGCGGCCGTCGCGGGCATCCTGGTCTCGGCGGCCCTGGAGTCGGCCGTGGCCGGCTTCGTCGGCATCGGCGTCACGGTGGGCGTGGGCTGCCTGTACGTGCTGGCGCTCGTCCCGTACGTCCGCGGCTCGAAGGTCCCGCCGAACGCGGAGAAGGTCCTGGCGGCCGTCGACGACTGGCTGGCCGAGTACCGGCCGGAGACGGTGCTGTACTTCTCCGGCTCCAGGGACTCCGCGTACCAGGTCAACATGTGGCTGGAGACCATGGAGCAGCTGGACTCCAAGCCGCTGATCATCCTGCGCGAGCGGGCCATCCTGAACAACCTGGCGCCCACCACGGTTCCCGTCATCTGCGTGCCCGGCGGCGTGCACCTGATGAACCTGGACCTGTCCAGCGTGCGCGTCGCGCTGTACGCGGCGAACGTCGGCAAGAACATCCACCTGCTGCGCGTCCCCACCATGAAGCACGTCTTCATCGGCCACGGCGACAGCGACAAGCTGGCCAGCGTCAACCCGTACAGCAAGGTCTACGACGAGGTGTGGACCGCCGGCCGCGCGGGCCGCGACCGCTACGCCATCGCCGACGTCGGCGTCCGTGACGACGACATCGTCGAGGTCGGCCGCCCGCAGCTGGCGCCGATCCAGACCTGGCAGGGCGTGCCGGACGGCCCCCGCGGCGGGGCCGCTGACGGACGCTGCCCGACCGTGCTCTACGCCCCCACCTGGGAGGGCTGGGACGGCAACCCCGGCAACACCTCGATCGTGCTCGCCGGCGAGAACATCGTGCAGAAGCTGGTGCAGGCCGACCCGCCGGTCCGCGTCCTGTACAAGCCGCACCCCTTCACCGGCACCGTCAGCAAACAGGCCGGCGCCGCGCACCGGCGGATCACCGCCCTGGTCGAGCAGGCCGCCACCGCACGCGCCGCCGACCCGCGCTTCACGGCCGGCACCGCCACGCAGGCCGCCGCCAGGGCCGAGCTGACCCGGATCGAGGCCCGCCTCGCCGAGCTGTCCGGCAAGGGCAAGGGCAACGGCAAGGGCGGCGACGAGGCCGAGGCCACCCGTGACGGCCTGGTGGACGTCGCGAAGCACGAGGAAATCGCCCGGCTGCGGGCAGCGTGGAACGAGGCGTACTGGCGGTCCTTCCCGGTCTGGGAACACCGCGTCATCACGGGCGCCGAGCCGCGCCTGTACGACTGCTTCAACGTCTGTGACGCGATGGTCTCCGACATCTCCAGCGTCGTCTCCGACTTCATCGCCAGCGGCAAGCCCTACGCCGTCACCGACTCCGCCGAGCTGGGCGCGGAGGAATTCAAACGGCACAACACCGCGGTGCGCGCCGCGACGATCCTATCCAACAGCGCCGCCGAGCTGGGAGGGCTGCTGGCCGCCGTACGTGACCCGGCGGCCGACCCGCTGGCGGAGGACCGGGGCGAACTCAAGCGGTATCTGCTCGGCCCCGACGAGCCGACGTCCATCGACCAGTTCAACACCGCCGTCGCCAACCTCGCGATCAAGGCCGAGGCGCGCAACGTCGGCCAGGAGTCACGGGCGGCGGCCGGAACCGCCGAGGCCGTCTCCGCGGCCGTGCCCGGGCCGCGGGTGTCGGTGACCGGGGACGACCTGACCGCCTGAGCCGAGAACTCATGACCCGGCTGGGACGTCAGCGGGAAAGCAGCTCGACCGCAGCGCTGTAGGCGAGACGTGCGGCCTCAGTAGTCGCAGGTGGCTTGCCGGTTCGCTGTTCCATTTTGGCGAAGGCCCGCACTGCGGCGTCCAGATATCGGGCAAGGCTCACCTGCTGCGTGGGCGTGTGGCAGTCGTCCACTACTGCGGCCATCTCATCAAGCCAGTCCTGCGCGTCGGCATCGGCAGCCAATTCCTCCCGGTGATCCAGAACGCGCTGAGCCACAGGAAGTACCAGCTGATGCCGATCGCGTGCGCTCTCCATGGCACGGCGCTCGGCGAGAGCCTGAGCCGCGATGCGTCGCTCTGCTTCGATGACCGCTTCCGGAGTACGGCGGACGGGACGGTCTCCAAGTGAGCCATCGGTCAATCTGGTTGCCTGCAGGCGCTTCGCCTTGTTGTAAGCCGCACTTGGTGTGTTGACCGCAAGGACCGGCGCCAGGTCTGCCCACTCGGCCTTCGCTCCCCGGGCGTCCTCGATGGCCTTCGCCTGGTGAAGATCTACCTGCTCGCGGAGGTACTCCCACAGCAGGACGCGCTTGATCCCTGCAGCGCGCTGTGATGCTTCCATGCCTGCTCTGTTGAAGACTTTCGCGTGCTTCTCGGCATAGAGCAGTGCTCCGTACAGCTCGTTGTCTGCAGGCATCCGCTCGATGTCCGGATCCTCGGCGTCCTCGTGCAGCTGCCGCAGCTCTCCAACCAAGGCTGCCGCGTCGAGCGGGCCGATCCGGACAGGGGCTTTGAGCAGGGGTTTCGTCGAGGCGGAGGCCTTCCGAGAGCGAGGTGCCATGAACCAAGTGTGCCCTGCCGACTGCCTGATTCACATTCTGTGAATCAGGCAGTCGGCAGGGCTGCGATAACCAAGCATCATCACGTTTTGCCAGTTCACGCCTGCTGCTGCACTCCCCCAGTGATCGGCTCCTATTACGGCGTAATAGCCCGACCTGACCTCAGCACCTGCCCACGCGCAGACGCTCGGCTGGGAAACCCCAGCCGAGCGTCTGTCCAGACTCCCCGCCGTCGCACATCAATGCTCACGGGGGTCAACGCTGCTGTTGTTCTGCGTCCTCAACACGCTTCTTCTGATGCTCGTTCAGGATGGCCAGCATTCTGTCGAACTCAACGTCGCTCATCTTGCGGATCAGATGATGAGCCACGAAGACGCCGTTGTCATACGGGATGGTCGGCGGCGTACGAGAGTCAGAGGCGGCAGGAGTCTTCTCCCTGCTCTCCTCAGTAGTACGTGGCTCCGGCACCACTTCCGCAGGCGCGGCGGACGCCTTCTCGGCCGAGGGGCCAGCTTCCATCTGGTCCTGTGCCGCACGGTCTATTACGTCGTAATGGTCGTCGGTCTGTGTCGGAGGCGCCTGTCGCGCAGATTCCTCCTGCTGCTTGTTGAGCTTGCGCTCCTGCTTCTCCATCTCCTTCCGCGCACGTTGGGCTTTCAGCTCCTCCAGGGCAGTTTCCTGCTGGTCGGCAGGCTTATTACCGACGGCGCGTAGCAGGTCGATAGGTTCCTGGCCGATGCGTTCCTGAAGTGCGGGCGTGAGGTTGAGCAGGGCAAGTCGTTGCGACACCCAGCCTTGAGAGCGGTGAAGCCGCTTGGCCAATGCCGTCTGGCTTCCATGGATGACCAGAAGACGCTGCAGGGCGCGAGCCTCGTCGAGCTCCTCCAGATCTTGGCGATGGATGTTGGCAACCAGGGCTGACTCGAGGATTTCCTCCGAGGTCGTGCCCTGGTCGTCGCTGACCATGACCTTCACGGTTGCGAGGCCGGCTTCGCGGGCTGCGGCAAGCCGGCTGCTGCCGTCGATGACGACGTATGTCGTGTCCGTCTCGAGGTCGTTCGCACGATCCGGGTTGGCTTTCACGTAGGCATCACGGTTCATGACCGTGATCGCCTGCTTCTGACCGTGCGTCTTGAGGCTGCCTGCCAGGTCGGTCAGGTCACCGAGGCTGGAGCGTGGATTGTCAGGGTTGAGGCTGATGCGGTGAGGGGGAAGCTCGGTCGGGGGCGCGACGCCTTCCGTGGGTACTCCCGTGGCGAGGGCCACGGCCTGGCGGCGGGCACTGACGGCTCGGGGCTGGCCACCAAAGCGTCCGACGCCGAGCTGATCGGCTTTACTCATCGAATCTCCCGGGCCAGTGCGCGCATGCCGATTGCCTGCTGTGACTTCGGCGCGTAGGACAGCAGAGGTTTCTTCACGCGGACGGCTTCCTTTTGTTCCTTCAGGTCCCCGATGAGTCCAACGACACGCGGATCCTTTATGTCGACCCATCCCTGAAGCGAGGACGTGGCGATGTAGCCGCGACGGGAGTCATAGAGGTTGACCACGATGCCCAAGTAGTCAATATCGACTGCAAGGTCTGCTCGAAGGTCTTCAATCTGCGTGGTGAGCAACTCATACGCGTCGGCAGAGCTGTCTTCGGCTTGGACGATGATGAGTGCGCCGGATTGGCCAGGCTTCTCACCGTCACGTCGTCGCCCGTAGTAGGCGGCGGCATCCATGCTCAGCCCAAGGCTGGGTGGACAGTCGACGAGGATGACGTCGTAATCCGCTTCAAGCGGAGCAAGGGCTCGTTCAAGGGCAGCTTCCCTGGCACGGACCGCGGACAGGCGCACATCGAGCAGAAACGCATCGTTGCAGGCAGGCAGGAGGTGGAGTCGACCTCCAAAGGCTTCTTCGTCAATGGAGACGATGAGATCGCGGAGATCGCCCTTGGGGTCGCCCGCCATATGGTTGGTGAGACTGTCGCCAGTGATGGGCAGGGGAGTGGCACCCAGCTGGTTGCTGAGGTGGCACTGCGGGTCAAAGTCGACGAGCAGCACCCGCAACCCGAGCCCGGGCAGCTTCTCGATTTCGAGCGAGTTCTCAGCCTCGCCGCCTGCTGCCAGGAGTTGCTTGGCGACACGGACCGGGTAGAGGCTGCTGGAGTCTTCCGCCATAGCCTCGCCCGTGCCAGCGGTGATGGCGGTCTTCCCCACGCCGCCCTTCTGGTTGCAGACGATGATGCGCCGGGTGATAGCGGGCCGTTCGATCTCCGGGGCGGGGTTGGCATCGAGCCACAGCTGGACGGACTGGGCCAGCCCCTGAATCAGGGACACACCCCGCTCCGCAGCGATGTTCCGGAACCTGCTCCATTGACCGGGAGGAAGGAACGTAGAAAACGAATCCGCGCCAGCCGTGTCGACCGGGGGAGGGGCTGATGCAAGCTGGCACCAGTCGTCGATGCCCTGTTCTACGGCGGTCTGGATCTCGACGCCGTGTTGGGCAGCTCTGATCTTGAGGAGCTGCCGGAGTCCTCCCGGCAGCTTGGAGACGACCTTCTCGCGGTCGCTGGAGGTGGCAGACAAACTCATGCGGACACCTTACTAACGTTGAAGATCCTCTGCACCGCCTGCCCCGTTAGTAACACCACTTGCCGAGGGGGGGACAGTCAACGACCTGCTATTACGGCGTAATAGGTCCCTCCGGCGGCGCCTCGACAGTGCTGAACTATTACGCCGTAATGACCCGGCACTCCGGGCCGCGTACCGAGACCGCAGCGTACAGTCCGAAACAGCTTGGAAGCGGTATTTGCCTTACTTGTCAACGTGGTGACCGGGGGAGGGGCAGCAGAGTTGACGCCGCATCAGTCAGAGACTGCAGCAACGGAAGGCGGCAGCAGGACTCGACTGAGAGCATCACGCCAGGCACAAGGTTGATGACAGCATCCAGGCACTGGGAGTCCCGGTCGTGGGGGCCTGTGTGACAAGTTGAGACGACGGGACGAGGTAAAGCCTCATGGCACGCTCGTACGGCCGTGACACGGCCTTCCCACGGAGGCGACTTCCCTGCGTAGTGAAAGTCCAGCGCGCCCTCTTTGTAGGGTCGACTCCCTCGCCTCTGGAGAGCCCTCATTGATGGACGCGTTGAACTCCCCCTCCTGACCCATGGATGCCCCGCGCCGGATGGAGTCATTCACAGGCTGTCCCAAACTCGCTGGCGCGGGGCTTGTTCTGTGAGCCTGTTCGATACAGGGTCAAGGCAGCGCAGCACAGGCCACGGACGCTGAGAACTGCGCAGTAGGTCCCGGTCGGGCCCGACAGGGGTAACTGCCGCAGGGAACAGTCGTCATGACGATGGGTCGGATCGACCGGTGGCATCTTCCGGCCACCAAGGCAGGGACAAACCGCCTCGCCTATGCGGCGCAGATGGGTTACACCGGGTCCCCTGTTCACGGCGCCCGCGAAAACCTGATCCTGGTACGCCGTCCTCTCACAACTCAGGACCGCACAAGAGCGGCCTCTGTGGAGCGCACTGACCCATGTGACGCTTGCCCAGCTCGGCTCGGCAGACTGTGCCGACCGGCCCAAGCTGCGCGCGGCACGTGTCCATGCGATGCGGGGAGGGGCTGCCGGGGTCGACGGCTAGTTGAAAGACTCGATGCTGCTGCCCTTGTGCTCTCGGAAGTACTTGACACATTCGCCAGGGCTCGCATGCGCGTAGATGGCGTCCCACCGAGTGCAACACCGGTGCGTTAGGACCTGCGGATTATTAACTCGCCGTCTTGATCTCTGTAGGGATGGTGATGCCTGCCGTGCTGGCGAGGCAGCGGAGGTCGTCGAGGGTGGCGAGGTGCTGGTCGGCGGGTTGAATGGTGTGCCCGGCTGCCTCGAGGAGCTGGCGGATGTCGCGAATGCGCCGGTTGATGGTGAATGGCGTGACGCCGAAGAGGCGGGCGATGGCGACCTGCGGGAGCCCGAGTCGCTGGTGGAGGAGGGTGGCCAGGAGCCGGTCGGCGAGGGTGAGGATGGGGCGGCGGCCGGTGGTGCCGTCGCCTTTGACTCGTGGGCGATGGCCGCGCCGCTTGTCCAGCGCCGTCTCGCGTTGGCTCTCGTGGAGGGTGGTGAGCGTGGTGATCAGGGCTTCCCACTCTGGGGCCGGCATGCCGGTCAGGGTGGGGTAGCAGAGCCAGGCGAGGTCGGGGCTGGGCTGGTCGAAGGGGTCCGGTGCGTCGCTGACCTGGGTGTATGCCTCGGGCCGCAGTGTGTAGTTCCAGTCACCGTGCCATTCGTGGCGGTGCAGGGGCAGGGCATCCAGCTGCCGGTCACTGATCCGGACTCCGGTCTCGTAGGCGCCTGTGTCGAGTTCGGCGTGCACCGTCAGCCCGGTCCGGGTGGTCGTCGCGGCGATGCTGTTCACGATGACTTCGTGGCTGGTCAGCGGCCTGCCGCGCCAGTTCATGGTGATGTGGGAGAACAGCCGGTGCTCCACCTTGTTCCATTTTGAAGTACCTGGCGGAAAGTGACAGACGGTGATGTCCAGGCCCGTCTGAAGGGCCAGGGCGGCGAGTTCGGCTTTCCAGGCGCGGGTGCGGTAGCCGTTCGAGCCGCCCGCGTCCGCGGTGACCAGCAGCCGCCGCGCGTGCGGATAGGCGCCCCGCCCCTGGCTGTTCCACCAGCGGCGGATGGACTCCACGGCGAACGCTGCAGTGTCGTGGTCGGTGCCGACGCTGACCCATCCGGTGTCCGCGGCCAGATCGTAGATCCCGTACGGGATGGCCTTGCCCAGCTCCGGGTCCGGGAAGTCGTGCGTCCGCACCCGGACCGGTTCGCCCTTGCGGTGCCACTCGCCGCCGGCGTTCTTGTAGTTGCCGACGACTTCCTTCTTCTTGGTGTCGACGCTGACCACCGGGTCCCCGGCAGCCTGATACTCCTTGGCCCGCTCGTTGATGTAGCGGAACTGGCCATCGCGGTCCGGGTGTTGCCTGCCCTCTACGGTCTTGGCGTTGCCCTGGAGACTGAAGCCCTCCTCACGCAGCAGGTCGGCCACGGTCTCCGCCGAGATGCGGTGGCCCTGCCCGGTCAGCTCGGCGGCCAGGTGACGGGTCGACTTCACCGTCCAGCGCAGTGGCGACATCGGATCACCCCGCATGTCCGGCTCGACAAGGGCCAGCAGCGCGGGCCGCAGTCCCGGATCGAGCTCCACCGCACGCTTGCGGCCTCCGCCTTCCCGGCGGGCCCGGCCCAACGGGGCTGCCCCGGACTCCAGTTCAGCAACCCCACGGGAGACGGTGCCCTCACGCACCCCGGCCGCACGGGCCACCACCCGGATCCCGCCATGCCCCAGCGACCGGGCCTCCGCCCCTATGGCCAACCGGCGCTGACGCTCGTCCAAGTGCGGGAACAACGCCTCGAACTTCGCGGCCAGAGCCGCCTCAACCCCCTCCAGCATCCCCATACCACAACAACGACGAGCAACCAGGGAAGCAACGACTTGTTTCTCCGCAGGCCCTAAAAGCACCGGTGTTGCCACCGAGTGGTGTAGTCAGTCGAGCTCGTTTGGTTCCGGTTGGGCAAGGGGCTGGCGTTGCGGGTCAGTTCGGTCGGCGAAGAGCTCGGCCATGGAGCCATCGGAGAGGTAGCGACCATCGCAGACCTGCCCTTCGTAGGGGAGCTCGGCCAGGCCTGGGGCGGTGAGCCTGGCCGGGGGGTGTGTTGGAAAAGATCTGGATGACGTCAGTCCGCCCTTTGATCTCCCGGTTCGGCTGCTCCAGGGGATTCGTCGACCAAGATCTGCCTTCAGTACGTCGGCACGGAGTCTGCGAACGCCATGATGGCTCCGGTCGTCCCTAACAGCAGGCTCCCAACCGAAAGAAGGTGCTGTCCGAGGATGCCGACCAACAACATCCAGCTGAGCGCGGACTTGCTCAGTAACCACGGGACTGCTGCAGAGTTCGGTGACACCTGACCTGGCTTGCTGAGAGGCGGCCTGGAAGGATGTTGCAGTGCCCAAGCCGTATCCGAAGGAGTTCCGCGAGGGCGTCGTGCGGGTCGCGCGTAACCGCGAGCCCGGCGTCACGCTGGAACAGATCGCCGCCGACTTCGGGGTCCACCCGATCACGCTGTCGAAGTGGCTGCGCCGCGCCGAGACCGATGAGGGCGCCAGGCCCGCAACGGCGTCGGGTGAGTCGGCCGAGCTGCGCGAGGCCCGCAAGCGGATCCGGCTGCTGGAGCAGGAGAACGAGGTGCTCAGGAGGGCTGCGGCGTATCTGTCGCAGGCGCACCTGCCGGCAAAATTGATGTACCCGCTCGTCCGCGAGCCGGCCGCCGCCGACGCCCCTTACCGGGTGCCGGTAGCGGTGACGTGCCGGATGCTCGGGCCGGCCCGCCAGCCCTACTACCGGTGGCTGGCCGGCCCGGTCACTGACGCCGAACTGGCCAAGGCATACCGGGCCAATGCACTGTTCGACGCTCACCGCGACGACCCGGAGTTCGGCCACCGCTTCCTTGCCGACGGGGCCCGCGCCGCGGGCGAGGTGATGGCCGAGCGGACCGCCTGGCGGATCTGCCGGGACAACGGCTGGTGGAGCGCGTTTGGAAAGCGAAGCGGTCGCGGCAAGAACGCCAAGGCCGGGCCGCCGGTCCACGACGATCGAGTGCGGCGCATCTTCACCGCCGACGCCCCGAACCGGCTGTGGCTCACGGACATCACCGAGCACGCCACCGGCGAGGGGAAGCTGTACCTGTGCGCGGTCAAGGACGTGTTCTCGGGCCGCATTGTGGGCTATTCCATCGACGACCGGATGCAGTCCCGCCTCGCGGTCACCGCTCTGCAATCCGCCGTTGCCCGCCGTGGCCAGGTGGCCGGGTGCATTGTGCATTCGAATCGCGGCCCTCAGTTCCGGTCACGGAAGTTCGTGTCCGCCCTTGTCCGGCACGACTTGGTCGGCTCGATGGGCAGGGTCGGGGCGGCCGGCGACAACGCGGCCATGGAGAGCTTCTTTGCACTGCTGCAGAAGAACGTCCTCGACCGCCAAGTCTGGGCCACCCGGCAGGACTTGCGGATCGCGATCGTCACCTGGATTGAACGCACCTACCACCGACGCCGACGCCAGAGACGCCCCTCCCGATTGACCCCCGTCGAGTACGAGACCATCATGACCCCACCCGCAGCCCTGGCTGCATAACCCCGCTGTCACCTGATCACGCAGCAGTCCCCCACCTGCCTGTTGCCGACTGTGGGAGATCACCAACTCGACGTTCCCCACTCTCCGTGCCGGTAGGGGACTCAGTAGCTTCGGGAACTTCGTCCGGTGATACGCACGGACATTGCAGTAGGTCGCCTCCAGGAAGACGTAGGGAGATTCACGGTGCCATCCAGTGGCCGCTCTTGAACGCGGTCAGTTCTTCGTTGAGTTCTCGCAGATCCTGAAGACGCCAACCTGGAGACGCTGCTGTCCCCACCCAGGACTTGGACCAGCAGCAAGAGCAAGAACGATCCGGTCCATATCATGGGGACCTTGTCCAGATCGTCGGCCTGCATCCTCAGCAGCCTCTCACGATGTCCGTTAGGCCAGATTGTGCGCTCATCCAAGTGTTCCCGCAGCGAGGCCCCGATGCGCGGTCGCTTCGGCCTCGCTGCGTTCCGCAGCCCTTGCCGGCTGCACCACTCGACGGACCGCCATCTGCGCCCACACAGATGAGCAGCTATGACTGACCACGAGCTTACTTGCACTTCTTTCATCAGAGAGGGCAGATCAAAAATAGCTCTGCTCAGCGGCCATGAATAAAGCAAGCGCTGTCAGTCTGGTCATCGTCAGGCATGTCACGACCCTGAACTTGTGCTGATAGCACGGGCTTCCGCCGCGAAGCTCTGGTTCGGCGGCGGCTTCTGAAGCAGACGTAGCACGTCCTGCAGGCGAGCAGTGAACGACATGGCTTGCGCCGCCTAGCTGCCTTGACCACTAGGTCAGAAAATCAGCCGAAGGCAGAGTCCCCTTGGGTGAAGGAAGAGGGAGACCAGGCTCGGCGGCCCATCAGCGACCTGCCCGACTGTCGCAGACCAACGTCTTGAGTTACAGATGGTGAAACTAGTTTCAACGAAACCGTGAGGCAGCGGGTTACGCCGACAGGCCCCTTCGGAGAGTAGTCCGGGGGCGAGGGCATTCCCCCGACCAGCTTGAGACGCCACACTCATGAGGCAGGGGCTTCGGGTTGTTCTCGCATGGCTGCATGGTTTCGGGGACGGCAGGAGTTCCACGTTCCAGAAGTGCGTGCGACTGGGGGCATCCATGTACGGGCCAGCAATGACACCGTCAGCTGTACGAGCGGGCAGCGAGGCAAAGCCCAGCTAGCCACCCGTCCTGCAGGGAGCGTTGTCCTCCCGGTCAAGAACCTGCTGGGGCAGGAGTGACCGGGGGACTCAGTCTGGGCCCTTCGCAGAGCATGAGTCCCTGTATTCCCTTACCAGTCGATCCCTGCTCTGACCAGGCACGAAGCCATTTTGCAAGCGCGGAAGACCCTTTGTACAGGGACTGTAGGGACCCAACTTCCTAATTATGACGTAGCTACGTGAGGTAGATGTACGCGCGGGCGCACGTGTCTTAAGTATCTCTGAGCAGCACATAATTAGAGCTTTGAGTCCCTACAGTCCCTGGTAGGGGGGTAAGAGCGGCTCTCACCTGCGAAAATGCTCAGGGACCGAAGCTTGTGGGCCATGTTCGTGAGTACCTGCCTTCGGTCCCTCCCGGTGGCTGCCCCACCCCGCCCCCGCACGAGGGTTCGCCCCCTGCGCTGGAGCCGGAGGTCGAGTCACTTCGGTCGCTCACATATCGGTAAATAGAGCTCTTATTGAGCGAATCTCCCTGCTTGTACAGGGTCCGAAGGGACCCAAGGGACCGAGGGAACTGATAGAACGGACACGCGGTGGCGCCGAAACAGACTTCTGCGCAAGGTGGTTCTACACTCTTCCCGAAACACAGTCCCTTCAGTCCCTGAGCTGGCATCATGCGGCCTACAGCCTGTTGCCTCCACCGGGAACAGCTGCCAGGGACCCAACACCGAGACCAGACAAGGACGACCGCGTGCCTCGCCCCGGTGAGATTCGTATGCCTGCTGCCTCAGCAAGGCTGACGACGTCGTACGCCGTGGCCCGCTGGTGCGCAGGGCAGGGCTGGCCTGTCCATCCTCTGGCCCCTGGCAGGAAGACGCCCGTGTCCAACTGCCCGACGTGCAGGGCCCAGCGTCATGACCCCAAGACGTGCCCCTGTATCCCAGCAGGACGTCCCTGCCATGGCTTTCACGCCGCCACGACCAACCAGCGATACATCGACGCCTGGTGGTCCGACAGCCCCACGTCAGGTGTGGGCATTGCCTGCGGTCCGGCTAACTTGGTCGTCATCGATGTCGACGCGCACACAGCTCAGGTCCCTGCCCGCAGCCGGCTGCTGCCAGGTATTCCTATCCACGCCGAGGTGAACCTCGACGGCCTCGCCTCAGGTTTTGACACTCTCGCTCTCCTGGCGGCACTCCGGCGACAGCCGAATCCTGTGGAGGATGACAACACTCTGCGTGTCCGCACGCCCTCGGGGGGCCTGCACATCTGGTACCGCAACCCCGATACAGACATCCGTTTCCGTTGCTCAAACGGATCGAGCCCCAAGGTCGCCTTGGCCTGGCAGGTCGACGTCCGGGCGGAGGGGGGCTACATCGTGGCCCCCACTACGTCCACAACTGCCGGTACTTACACTGCGGAGGGGTCAACGCGTGTGCCGGCCCCTCTGCCGGACTGGCTGTGGGCGGAACTCATCCGTACCGGCCACGTCATCGCCCCTGCGACGCCAAAGCCGAGTGTTGCCAAGGCGCCTGTCCCCAGGCCTCGTCGGAAGACTTCGGCTGCACACCGTGTCCTTGACCCGTTGATCGCTGTGGTCGCACAGTGTGCGACCACACCCGAAGGAGCTGGTTTCACCGAGAAACTCAACCGGGCCGCCTACACCGCCGGAGGTTTGGTAGCAGCCGGTCATCTTGAAGAGGCCGCTGTCCGTGACCTCTTGCTGGAGTCCGCCCACCAGGCCCGTCCTTGGCAGACAACCCGTAATGAAAAGATTGTCAACGACGGTCTTGCCGCCGGGGCAGCCCATCCGTTCCACCTTGAAGGACATTCATGAGCAGCGCCGAGAGCACACCGCGCTTCGACGCCCATGCCGCCGCTCAACAGATGTTCGACCTCGAGACTGTCGAACCTCCGCCTTCCTTGCCGCTGCCCGCGCAGTCCTCACCGCTCATGCCGGCGGCGTCCCCTGTTCGCCAGCAGCCAGTTGGGCTGCTGCCGCCATCTCTTACCGACCGTGGCAATGCGAAGTTGTTCGTCCAGCTGTACCGAGACCGATTCCGCCATGTCGAAGGCCTCGGGTGGTTCGCGTGGGACGGCTACCGATGGAAGCGTTCGGGGGGTGAGAAGGCTGCTCTGTGGGCAGCGGGGGAGATGGCTGAAGACATGGGGGACAGCGACCCTCGGGGACTGTACAGCGATCGGGAATTGCTGCAGCACAAGAAGCGCACGTTGTCCACAACTGGCATGAAGGCGCTCCTCACCCAGGCGAAGGCTTCACCCGACCTTTCCGTGGACCCCGACGTTCTCGATGGCGATCCGTATGCCCTCTGCACTCCTGCAGGCGTCGTCGACCTGCACACCGGGCAGCTGCGTAAACCTGACCCCAGCCGGGACTTCCACTCCCGCGCGACGAGCGTCGCGCCCCAGAAGATGGAGACGCCTCGTTGGCACCGCTTCCTGGCCGATACGTTCGGCGACGATGCGGAGGGCCAGGAGATGGTCGACTTCCTGCATCTTCTCCTCGGCTACTCCATCACAGGTGATGTCGGAGCGCAGGTTCTGCCTTTCCTTCACGGCCAGGGCAAGAACGGCAAGTCTGTCTTGCTCGACACGATGATCCAGATTCTTGGTGACTATGCGGACGCCGCCCCGCCCGGCTTCCTCATGGATCGCGGCGCCTTCTCAGAACACTCCACCGAGCTCACCGAACTGCATGGGCGGCGGCTGATCGTGTGCAGTGAGCTCAAACCCAATGACAAATTCGATGAGGCACGTGTCCGTCTCCTGACCGGCGGAGACAAGATCAAGGCCCGGCGAATGCGGCAGGACTATTTCTCCTTCACCCCCACACATCATCTGTGGCTGCTGGGCAACCATAGGCCGGAGGTATCCACTGGCGGCTTCGCCTTCTGGCGCCGCATCCGTTTGCTCCCCTTCGAGCGCGTTGTCCCGGATGGGCGCAAAATCGATAACCTTGCCTTTGAACTGGTCCGGGACGAAGGGCCGGGCATCCTGCAATGGCTCCTGGAGGGTGCCCGCCGCTACCTCACCACTCGTGACCCTCTTGAGGGACCAGACCGCGTCCGTATCGCCACCACGGCCTATGCCAATACCGAAGACCACATTGGCCGTTTCCTTGCCGAATGCTGCACACGGGACTCCGAGGCTCACCCCGATCTCCGTGTTGAGCAGGGCCTTCTGTACTCGGCTTACAGCTCCTGGTGCAGCGCGGGTGAGGGCATCCGGCCTGCCACCCCCCGCGCCTTTGCCACGCGAGTCCGGCAGGAGGTCGGCCTCGCGTCTCCCACTGACATGATCAAGTCCAACGGGCGCAAGTACTACCCGAACATCGCGCTCGTCACCAACGAATGACTACATACTGCCCAGTACGCCGGGACACTGTGTCACGCGCCCTACACCTCCGCCCGAGGCACCCTTAGGATGAACAGTAGGCCCCCAACCATGGCGGCCCCGACATCGCCGTCACACATGAGCCGGCTCTCGGGATGCGGTACCTCGCACCCGCGTCCTTGCCAGGCACAGCACGGCCGTCGGCCGACGAAGGAGAGGCTTCAGCCATGAGCTCGCTGTTGAACGAGAGCGATCTCATCCACGAAGTGGACGTGGTTTGGCTGGAGGACACCAACGAGCTGGACTACGTCCGTCAGGCTCTCGACAAGACCCCACGTCGTACCAGCAAGCCGCGTTACGCGCGCGACGGGCGGATGGTCGGCTACGCCCTCCTCGACGAGGAAGCCGAACCCGACCCTGACAGCGGTTTGTACAAGCGCCGCGTCTTCTTCCTGCTCCCGCACGATCGAGACAGTTACCCGCATGGTCTGTACCGTCAGGGCGCCCCAGGAGAAGCTGTGGACCCGCGGACCATCCAGCCGAAGAAGCCGGGGACCAAGACGCCTCGGTCGCAGAGTGGACACAAGCCCATAGCGTCCGCTGCGACCTGACGGGGGAGGGCTTTCTGTTCGGCTCTGCCGATCCGGCTGGAGCTCAGACTGCTGTGTCGTTGCCTAGGGCCCACGTATGTGCTCGGGCCGAAACTTTCCTCAAGGGCGTCCTATTGGTCTGACGTCCACTTTGCCGCGCCCCGGCGTGGCAGGGCTCTGTACTTGCGGCTGCGCCGCAGTTCAAGCAGACGCGTTCTGATTAAAAGTGTCTGTTAGGCCAAGCTGCCCTAAGCGCCTCGGCTTCTTCTGCCGGGGAATCAGAACAAAGCGCCACGTCACCCAGTGAGAAATCTGGCATCTCGTTGACGTTAACCTGAAACCCATATCTAACATTGATATAAAACGACCCTACGTACGAACAGACAGGTCAACTGGTGACGCTCAACACGCATCGCTGGTGGCGCGAGGCGGTGATCTACCAGGTCTACGTCCGCAGCTTCCTCGACAGCACCGGTGACGGTGTCGGCGATCTCGCCGGCGTCCGGGCCGGGCTGCCGTATCTGAAGAAGCTCGGGGTGGACGGGATCTGGCTGAGCCCCTTTTATCCCTCGCCGCAGCACGACCACGGTTACGACGTCGCCGACTACTGCGATGTCGACCCGCTCTTCGGTGATCTCGCCGAGTTCGACCTGCTGGTCGCGGTGGCCCGGCGGCTCGGCGTTAAGGTGCTGCTCGACATCGTCCCGAACCACTGCTCCAGCGAGCACCCGTGGTTCGAGGAGGCGCTGGCCGCCGAGCCCGGCAGCGCGGCCCGCGCCCGCTTCCACTTCGCCGATGGCCGCGGCCCCGACGGGTCCGAGCCGCCCAACAACTGGCACTCCATGTTCGGCGGCCCGGCCTGGAGCCGGGTGACCGAGGCGGACGGGCGGCCCGGTCAGTGGTACCTGCACATGTTCGCGCCCGAGCAGCCCGACTGGAACTGGCGCAACCCCGAGATCGGCGCCGAGTTCGACCGCATCCTGCGCTTCTGGCTGGACCGCGGCATCGACGGCTTCCGCATCGACGTGGCCGCCGGCCTCTACAAGCACCCCGAACTGCCCGACTCGGACGACCCCGAGGCCGACGCCCGCACCCGCGACTCGGTCAACCCGCTCGCCTGGAACCAGCCCGAGGTGCACCAGGTGTGGCGCCAATGGCGTTCGGTGTGCGAGGAGTACAAGGTCCGCGACGGCCGTGAGCGCCTGTTAGTCGGCGAGGTGTCCGTGCCGACCGCGCGTGAGCACGCTCTGTACGTTCGCCACGACGAGCTGCACCAGGCGTTCTTCTTCGATCTGCTCAGTGCCCCCTGGGATGCGGATGCGTTCCGCAAGGTGATCTCCGAGGCGATGCAGGACATCGCCGGCACGGGCTCGACGGTCACCTGGGTCCTCAACAACCACGACCAGGTCCGCACCGTCACCCGCTACGGCGAACCCGCCACCGAAGGCAGCGGCCTCGGCGCCGCCCGCGCCCGCGCGGCCGCGCTGCTGATGCTGGCGCTGCCCGGCGCCGCGTACATCTACCAGGGCGAGGAGCTCGGCCTGCCCGAGGTCGTCGACCTGCCCGACGACGTGCTCACCGACCCGATCTTCCACCGCACCGGCAGCCGGGCCCGCATCCGCGACGGCTGCCGGGTGCCGCTGCCGTGGTCGGGACAGGCCTCGCCCTTCGGCTTCACCTCCGGCGCCGAGAGCGCCAAGCCCTGGCTGCCGCAGCCGGAGTACTTCGCCGAGTACGCCACCGACCGCGCCCTCGCCGACACCCGCTCCTTCTGGCACCTGTACCGCGACGGCCTCCAACTGCGCGACGCACTGCCCCAGTTGGGCGAGGGCACCCTGCGCTGGCTGGACACCCCGCCCGGCGTCCTGGCCTTCGTCCGCGGCGACGGCCTCGTCTGCGCCGTCAACTTCGGCACGGCACCCACGCCGGCGCCGGTCTCCGGCACCCCGCTGCTGTCGAGCGGCCCCTGCCCGGCCGGGGTGCTGCCCGGCTCCACGGCGGCCTGGTGGATGAGCGACGGCGCGATCCCCTGATGTGCGGCTCCAGAGAACGCCTCTCACTTCCTTTCCCCTGCTCTGAAGGGACCGCGCCCAATCGTGATGCCGAGCCGTAGTCGTGATGGGGGTGAACCTTGGTAGCGCTGTCGCCGGCCAGGCCGGCGAAGCCGGAGAGGCGGTCGGAGGTGCCGAAGGTGTCCATGACGGTGGCCGGCCTCAAGCCGGGCAGCGCTGTGCGCCGGGTCCGCGCGGGCTCCACCGCCGCCGCCGCGAGCGCGGCCAAGCCACGGACGTTGCGGTTCTGCAGTCACGTCTCGATCCGACGTCCACCCCAGCCCAGAGCTCGGGCGCGTCTCCTGAGCCTTCCCTTGTACGAGTGACGAGATCTGACCCACGTTTTGAGAGGTAGGACATCAATGACCATGCGACGACGTACCACCCTGCTCACCGGCTGCATCGCTGTCGTCCTGGTGCTCGGCACGACCGCCTGTGGAGATGGTTCCGACTCCGAAGACAGCGGTGAGCCGTTATTAAAAGGTGAGACGGTCACCGTGGCGGGTGTCTGGTCCGGCACCGAGCAGAAGAACTTCCAGAAGGTGCTGGACGCCTTCACTGAGAAGACCGGCGCCAAGACGCAGTTCGTGTCTACCGGGGACAATGTCTCCACGGTCGTCGGCAGCAAGATCGAGGGCGGCAACGCCCCCGACGTGGTGATGGTCCCGCAGGTCGGCGTGCTGCAGCAGTTCGCGAAGAACGACTGGCTCAAGCCGCTGTCGAAGACGGCCCAGCAGTCCGTGGACGCCAACTTCGCCCCCGTGTGGCAGGACTACGGCAGCGTCGACGGCACCCTCTACGGCCTGTACTTCAAGGCCGCGCACAAGTCGACCGTCTGGTACAGCCCCGACGCCCTCGCCCAAGCCGGTGTCGAGGCGCCGAAGACCTACGACGACATGCTGAAGGCCGGACAGACCGTCTCCGACTCCGGCCTCGCCGCCTTCTCGGTCGCCGGACAGGACGGCTGGACGCTGACCGACTGGTTCGAGAACGTCTACCTCTCCCAGGCCGGACCCGAGAAGTACGACGCCCTCGCCACGCACCAGCTGAAGTGGACCGACCCGTCGGTGGTCGACGCGCTGACCACCCTCGGCAAGCTGTTCAAGGACAAGCAGCTGATCGCGGGCGGCCAGAAGGGCGCCCTCAACACCGACTTCCCCGGCTCGGTGGAGAAGGTCTTCGGGCCGAAGCCCGAGGCGGGCATGGTCTACGAGGGCGACTTCGTCGCGGGCGTCGCCAAGGACCAGTTCGGCAAGTCGATCGGCGAGGACGCGAACTTCTTCCCGTTCCCGGCGGTCGGCGCCGGCAAGGCCCCGGTCGTCAGCGGCGGTGACGCGGCCGTCGTGCTGAAGGACGGCAAGAACCAGAAGGCCGGCATGGCGCTGCTGGAGTACCTGGCGACCCCGGAGGCCGCGGCGGTGTGGGCGCAGGCGGGCGGCTTCCTGTCCCCGAACAAGAACGTCGACCTCGCCTCGTACGGCGACGACGTCACCCGCGCGACCGCCAAGTCCCTTGTCGCCGCCGGGGATTCGGACTCGGTCCGCTTCGACATGTCGGACCAGGCACCGGCGGCCTTCGGCGGCACCAAGGGCGCGGGCGAGTGGAAGCTCCTGCAGGACTTCCTGCGCGACCCGTCGGATGCGAAGGGGACCGCGGCCAAGCTGGAGGCCGCGGCGGCCAAGGCATACCAGGACCAGGGCTGAGTCGGTCATGACCGCCACACTCGTGAACGAGACGAGCCCGGCGCCCGCCGCGGGCGCCGGGGGCAAGGCGCGCGGTCGGCGTACCCGGCGGCGCGCTCGGATCATCGCCCTGCTCTTCGTCTTCCCCGCACTGCTCCTGCTGGGCGCCCTGGTCGTGTACCCCGTCCTCTTCTCCGTCGGGCGCAGTTTCTTCGACGCCTCCGGTACCCGTTTCGTGGGCGGCGAGAACTACGCCGAGATGTTCCGCGACCCGGCGACGCTGAAGGCCATCCGCAACACCACGATCTGGGTGGTGGTGGCCCCGGCCCTGCTCACCGGACTCGGTCTGATCCTGGCCGTGCTGGTGGAGAAGGTCCGCTGGGCGACCGTGTTCAAGCTGCTGCTGTTCATGCCGATGGCCGTGTCCTTCCTCGCCGCCGGCATCATCTTCCGGCTCGCCTACGACGAGGACCCCGACAAGGGCGTACTGAACGCCGCCGCCGTCTCCGTGCACGACGCCTTCCAGGGTACGTCGACGTATCCGACGGCCCGGGCCCGCGACGGACAGGGACTGACCAAGGACGAGGACGGTTCGTACCGCACGACCGCGACCGCGTCCCCGGGGCAGGCGGTGACGCTGGGCCTGGTCGGCGTCCTGCCGGCCGACCTGCCCGCGGACGCCCGGCCCGCCTCCGCGGTAGCCGAGCGCAAGGCGAGCCCCGGTGAGCTGCGCGGTGTCGTCTACCTGGACTTCACGCCCGGTGGGGGAGGGCAGCAGGGCAAGGTCGACCGGCAAGAGAGCGGACTGCCGGAGATGAAGGTCGAGGCGGTACGGGCCGGGAAGACGGTCGCATCGACGACCACCGCGGCCGACGGCTCCTTCCGCTTCGAAAGGCTGGACGACGGCTCGTACACGGTGAAGCTGCCGGCCTCGAACTTCGCCGCCCCCTACGAGGGCATCTCCTGGCTGGGACCCACCCTCGTCACGCCGGCGATCATCGGGGCGTACCTGTGGATCTGGACCGGCTTCGCCATGGTCCTGATCGGCGCGGGCCTCTCGGCCCTGCCCCGGGACTCGCTCGAGGCGGCGCGGATGGACGGCGCGAACGAGTGGCAGATCTTCCGCCGGATCACGGTGCCGCTGCTGGCACCGGTCCTCACGGTCGTCTTCATCACCCTCGTCATCAACGTGATGAAGGTCTTCGACCTCGTCTACATCATCGCCCCCGGCCCGGTGCAGGAGGACGCGACCGTGCTCGCCACACAGATGTGGCTGGTGTCCTTCGGCGGCGGCAACAACCAGGGGCTCGGCAGCGCGCTGGGCGTCCTGCTCCTGCTGCTGGTCATCCCCGCCATGGTCTTCAACGTCCGCCGTTTCCGAAGGAGTCAGCGATGAACGCGGTCAGGCGCCACCTGGCCAACTCACTGGTCCAGGCGTTCCTGGTGGTGATTGGGCTGGTGTGGATGACCCCGCTGGCCGGCCTGTTCCTGTCCTCCCTGCGCTCCGCCGAGGACACCGCGAAGGGCGGCTGGTGGACCGTGTTCACCAGCCCCGGTCAGCTGTCCTTCGACAACTACTCGGCACTGCTGCAGAACGCCGGCATCAGCCAGGCCTTCTGGAACACCGTGCTGATCTCGGTGCCGACGACGCTGCTGGTCGTGGTGATCGCGGCCCTCGCCGGATACGCCTTCGCGTGGCTGGACTTCCCCGGCCGTGAGGCGGTCTTCCTGCTCGTGGTCGCCCTGCTCGTGGTCCCCGTGCAGATCGGCCTGCTCCCCGTCGCCAAACTCTTCGGTCAGCTCGGCCTGTTCGGCACGATCCCCGGAGTCGTCCTCTTCCACGTGGCCTACGGGCTGCCGTTCGCGGTGTTCCTGCTGCGGAACTACTTCGCCGAAATGCCCAAGGAGATGCTGGAGGCTGCGCGCATGGACGGCGGCAGTGAGTGGCGCATCTTCACCCGCCTCGTCCTCCCCGTCGGCCGCCCGGCGATCGCCTCACTCGCCATCTTCCAGTTCCTGTGGGTATGGAACGACATGCTCGTCGCGCTGCTCTTCGCCGACAGCGCCTCACAGCCACTCACCGTGGAACTCCAGTCCCAGATCCGCCAGTTCGGCAGCAACATCGACGTCCTCGCACCCGGAGCCTTCCTGTCCCTCGTCGTGCCGGTCGTCGTGTTCTTCGCCTTCCAGCGGCACTTCGTCCAAGGCGTCATGGCCGGGTCGGTGAAATAGCCCTTCAGGGGTGGGCTCTTCCCGACCCCTGAAGATATCTTGTCCGCTGCTGAATGAAACCCTGACAGGACGGCCGTGGGATTCCAGAGCACCCGCCTTCTGTCACATTGACTTTGAATTCACGTCCGGCGGCCCCAGGCCGAGATCATCGGCGCGGTGGCCAGATCCATGGTTCCGGAGGCGATGTTTGTCAGATGCTGGTTGATGTCGCCGTCCGTGGCGAGACCGGCGGTGACGAGCCGGTCCCGGATCTGGTGCATCATCGCGGACTCCAGTGCGACGCTCGCGCGCGAGGTGACCGGAAAGTACGCGTCGGCCTCGACGCGGTGGAGCCCGGCGTTGCGTAACAGTCGGGGAAGCCTACGTCCGTAGGCGATGTCGTCGCCGTGGTCGGAAAGCAGTTGGTGGTAGGCATGCCGCAGTCGGTTGGCCAATTGCTGGGCTGCGCTGTACTCGTCCAGGCAGGCCAGGGGCTGCAGGGCCGGGTCCGTGTCTTCGATGAGAAGCCGTCCGCCGACGCGCAGGGATTTGACCAGGGACCGTAACGCCCTTTCCGGGTCCGGAACATGGTGAAGGACGAGTCGGGCATGTACCAGGTCGAGCCCCGCTGCCGGCGGCTCGTCCACACCGAGGTCGTGGGAGCGGACCTCGACCGGCGAGCGAAATCCCGGGGCGACCTGAGACGCGTCGATGTCGGAAGCGATCACCTTTCCGGTCGGACCGACCTTCTTGGCGAGCCAGGACACCACCGACGTGCCCCTGGCGCCCACTTCCCAACAGCGCCAGCCAGGCCCGACGCCGAGTGCTTCCAGGTGCCGGAACGTTGTGGGGTCGAAGATTGAGTCGAAGGGGTCGAGGTATTTGCTGGTCTCGACATGAGGGTCGTCGAGGAGAAAGCTATTGGTTCGCGTCATGCCTTGATCTTCCCATTGGGCAGCGTTTGGCTGGGGTGGCTGACACTCCGACGTGGCGAGTGTCAGCGGTCCTACTGATACGGATGAACGTGTGGCTTTGGTGGCGCAGGTATGCCCATCACGAGCCTGGTGGAGATTCTGATGCCGTGGACGGGGCGTCCGTCCCTGCAATGGGGAGTGGGATCTCTCCGAAGGTCGAGACGAGTAAGGAGTAATCCGGTCTCGATATACTGGCGGATCTGGAAACTCCGGAGCCTGTCGGGCATCCGATACCTTTCATACACGAATGCCGAACCGAGCGAAGTGCAGCGACGCGCATCCCAGGAAGGCAGAAAATCTCATGACACGCAGGAAACAGATCGCCGCCCGGCGCCCTGAGTATCGGGAAGAACTTGCGCGTGGCACCGATCGATTCTACTTACCCCCGCGAACCGACTGCCCCTGGTGCGGTTCCCCAAATCTGCGTGCGCGATTGCGCACCACCGACCTGATCCAGCTCAAGCCCGGCCGCTTTGTTCTGGACCAATGCCAGGACTGCGGCCATGTGTTCCAGAATCCCCGGCTCAGCCCGGAGGGACTGAACTTTTACTACCGGGACTTCTACGACGGCCTGGGGGAGGAGGCCACTGCGAAGCTGTTCCAGGGCAGGGGCAGCATCAAGCGCTTCCAGGCCAGCGCGCGGGCGATGCGCCGCTTGGCACGGCCGGGCCGTTGGCTGGACGTGGGCACTTCACAAGGCCACTTCTGTGAGGCCGCCAAAGAGGTCCTGCCCGCGATGGTGTTCGATGGGCTCGACAACAGCGAGGGCGTGGAGCGCGCGGTCACAGAAGGCCGGATTTCCCGGTCCTACCGAGGCTTCTTCGTCGATCTCGTGGACGAGATGGCCGAGCAGTATGACGTGGTGAGCATGTTCCATTACCTGGAGCACACACTCGACCCCAAACTGGAGTTGGCCGCCGCGTGGACCGCGCTGCGTCCCGGCGGACATTTGATCATCGAGGTGCCGGACCCGGAGTCGGCTTATGGCCGGCTGCTGGGCAGGTGGTGGGTGCCGTGGCTGCAACCGCAGCATCTGAACATCATGCCGATTGCCAATCTCTGCCGAGAACTTGAGGAGCAGGGCTTCACCGTCATGAGCACCGACCGACGGGAACCACATATCCCCGCCGATCTGGTCTGCGCGACATGGTTCCTGCTCACCCGCATCCTGCCGCCGGACGATGCCCCATGGCTCCCCGAACGTCCGCGCTTCGCCTCGCGACTGCTTCGTGTGCTCCTGGTCCTGGCCGCCGCACCATTCCTGCTGACGGCCTGGATCGCCGACCAGCTGCTCGCACCTCTCGTGCGTCGAACCCGGCTGTCCAACGCTTATCGCGTCATCGCTCGACGCAACTGACCACGTGAACCGGCCAGATAACTGATCCTCTCTCACCGTCGCTGTCGCTCTGTCAATCCCCTCGTTGTGTGGAGAGTTTCTAGGCGGCCAGCTCCAGGGCGGAGCCGGTCCGATGCATATGTTCGTAGTCGATCGGGCTGTGGTACTCGCATACGCTGTGTAGTCGGCGGGTGTTGTAGAAGCCGGTGATCCACGTGGCGATCTTCAGCCGGGCCTCGGTCACGGCAGCTGTAGTTCTTGATCGGTTGGTCATTGTTGCTGGTCAGGTGGTTGCTGCGGCGGTGATGTTGTTCCAGCGGCGGTGGGCTTCGGTGGCTTGCTGTTGATGGTGGCGGCGCCATGCGGACCAGTGCAGGAGGTGCTCCAGGTCGCGGCGGGGAGGGCGCAGGGCGGTGGCGCGTAGGAGTCGCAGCAGCTCGCGGGTGCTTGAGGGGGCGAGTGGGCCGCTGGGTGTCTGGGCGGCGGCGCGGGCTTGGGTGACGGCCAGGATGGCTGCGGCGAGCATGCTGATCAGGCTCCAGCGCATCCAGGAGTTCCAGCAGGTGGTCTGGCCCTCGTCCAGGCCGCAGTCGGATTTTCCGGCCTGGAAGTCCTCTTCGATTTTCCATCTGCAGCACACCACATCGACCAGGGTGGCCATGGTGACCGCGGTTGCGGAGTGGCAGCGGTAGAAGGAGAGTTCGCGGGTGTAGCGGTGGCGGCGCACCAGCAGGTAGGAGTGGCCCGGCCCGGTGCTTTCGGGGGTGTCGTCGGCGAGGACGCCGATCATGGCCCAGTCGTAGTGACGGTCGCCCTTGGTCCCGTGGCCGGTACGCATGCGCATCCAGGTGCGGCGGGGTAAGCGGGCGGCGAGTTCGGTGGCGGTGAAGCGGCCGGCTGGGGTGGTGACGCGGTGGTCGGCGCGGACCGCGAGGGCGTAGTCGAGGCCGAGTGCCCGTGCATGCCGTCGCAGCTCGCGACCGCCGTACACCTCGTCGCCGGCCAGCCAGCGGGCCGGTATCCCCAGGGCACGTACACGCTGCAGCATGGCGGCCGCGAGCTGTGGCTTGGTGGCGAACAGGGTCTCGTCGGGGACGTGGGTGAGCAGGCGGCGTTCCTCGTCGGCGGCCCACCCGGCGCCCAGGTAGAGGGCGCGGTCGATCAGCGTGTGCCCGCTTACCGAGGCGTAGGTGAGGTGGACGGAGACCTGGCACAGACCGATACCGCCGAGCGCCCCGGAGTACTGGTGGGCCGCTCCCACGCAGTCGGTCGAGGACTTCTCATCACCGGTCTCGTCCACGATCAACACCGCCTGGTCGTCCGCGAGTTCACCGGCCGCCCAGGTCATGAGCCGGTCGCGGGCCAGATCGTGGTCCCACACACCACGGGAGAGGAAGTGCTGCAGCCGGTGCGGGCCCGAGTGCCCCAGCGCCTCGCCGAGCGTCCAGCAGTTGCGCGTATCGAGCTCCATCAGCATGCCCTCGGTCATCTCCCGCGCCAGCAGGCGCGGTTCCCGGCGCGGGAAGCAGTCAGCGACCTCGGCCATCACCGCCCCGAACGCGGCCGTCCACTCCTGCCCGGCTATCGTGGCCTCCACGGCCACCTGTTCCTTGATCGTCGTCACAAACGCTCATGATCACGGTGGCCGTCCCCCTACCCTCGGCCGCCCCCGCACCCCCGTTGACCAGCACGAACACGCCAACGATCAAGAACTACAGCTGCCGTGTCGGTACGGGTGTCGAAGGTGTGCCGGTAGATGTATTCGACCTTGAGGACGCTGTTGAATGCCTCGCTGACGGCGTTGTCGAAACATGAGCCGACGCGTCCCATGGACTGGGTCACGCCGAGACGGCGGCAGACCCGCTTGAACCGGCGGGAGACGTACTCGCTGCCCCTGTCGCTGTGAAAGATCACGCCTTTCACGTCGCCTCCGCGGGTGGCTGCGGCCATGTGCAGTGAGGCCACGACGAGTTCGGCATCGTGGCGAGCGCCCATCGCGTAACCGAGCAGGCGGCGTGAGAACAGGTCGATCACCGTGGCCAGGTAGAGCTTGCCCTCACCCGTGACGATCTCGGTCATGTCGCCGCACCAGACTTGGTCCGGGGCATCCGCGCTGAAGTCGCGGCGCACGAAGTCCGGCGCCGCGGCCCGCCTACCGGGGCGGGTGAGCCCGCGACGCCAGCGTACCTTCCGTCCGGCCAGGCCCAGCTCGGCCATGGTCTTCGCAACGGTGTTCACCGAGACGCGCCATCCCTGCCTGACGAGCGTGATCCACACCTTCGGGGAGCCGTAGGTGCCGCCCGAGGCGTCGAAGACGCGCCGGACGGCCTCGGCCAGCTGTCCGCGCCGCACTTCGCGGGCGGTGACAGGCCTGTCCTTCCACTTGTAGAACCACGACTCGCTCACGCCCAGCACCCGGCAGGACGTGGTGTGCGGAATGTTCTTCTCGGCCTTGCAGTCGCTGATCACCCCGGCCAGCCGGGCCGGGTCCGCGGCAGCTACTTCACCCACAAGGCCATGCACTGTTTGAAGACGTCACGTTCCATCTCCAGCTCGCGGATGCGCTTGTTCTTCTCGTTCATCTCCCGGCGCAGCCGCTCCAGCTCAGCGCGTTCACCCTCCCGCAGCCGGCCGCCCGAGGCGGCGGGCGCGGGCCGGTCGGAGGAGGCCGAGCCGTTCCTCCTCCAGCGTGAAACCCAGCTGTGCAGCGTCCCCGGATGCACTCCGAGATCCTCGGCGACCTCCGGGATCGGCTTGCCCGTCTCGATCACGATGCGTACAGCACCTTCACGGAACTCGGCGTCGTACTTCTGTTGCTTGGACCCCATGAACCTCAACTTCCCCTGGTATCACGGACTCCACGCTATGAGGGGAACCTCACTCCGGCCGTATCAACTGCCCGCCCGCTCCTGTTCTGTTCGAGCTCTTCCCGCCAGTCCGCGGTGCCCTGCACCCGTTTGGGTCATTCGATCGTCACGTGAGCCGAGTACCGAGCTCCTGTGTGCGTACTCCAGAGAATGGATGGGTGAGTGAGGCAGATGGTGAAGGGCTCTTCGAAGCGTTTGCTTCTGATGGTCCTCGCAGCCGGCGTTGTTGGGATTTTAGGAGTCCCACAGGCCGCGATCACGCATGCAACGGCGGTTGCCGCTCGCACGGATGGCGGGGCCGTCAAGCAGTCGAAGGGTGCCATGGAGGTCCGGCCTTCCACACACGTGCGGAAGGCCGGATCGGTCCCCGCCGGCGACCAGCCGGAGCTGTCCTACGTGGTGAATGGCAAAGCCGACGCGGGCACAATCCGCGCGGTGAAGAAGGCCATCGCAAAAGCCGGTGGATCCGTGGTCGCCACCCACAGCAGGATCGGCGTCATCGTCGCCCGCTCATCGAACCCGGACTTCGCCTCGACCCTGCGTGGTGTCAAGGGAGTTCAGTCGGCGGGAGCCACCCGTACGGCGCCGCTGACCCCGGTCAGCGCGGACGTGGGCAAGCCGGAGCTGGTGCGCGCGCCCGCCTCAAGCACGTCCCGGGCCCCCAAGCACGAACCGCTGGAGTCCCTGCAATGGGACATCGCGGCCATCAGGGCCGACAAGGCTGCCAAGTCCACGCCGGGCAGCCGGAAAGTGACCGTCGCCGTCATCGACAGCGGTGTGGACGACACCCACCCGGACCTCAAGGCCAACTTCTCGGCGGCGCAGTCAGCCAACTGCGTGGGCGGCGTGGCTGACACTGCCAGGGGCGCCTGGCGGCCGTACACCGAGGACGATTACCACGGCACCCATGTGGCGGGCATCGTCGCCGCCGCGCGCAATGGCACGGGCGTGGCCGGTGTCGCACCGGGCGTGCGAATCTCCTCCATCAAGGTGAGCGAGCGTACTGGGCTCTACTATGGCGAGGCCGTCGTCTGTGCCTTCATGTTCGCGGCCGACCACAGCGTTGAGGTCACGAACAACAGCTATTACATCGACCCATGGATGTTCAACTGCGAGAACGACCCCGATCAAGCGGCCGTCGTCGAAGCAGTCGACAGGGCTGCGAAGTTCGCCGAGAGCAAGGGCATCGTCCATGTCGCCGCCGCCGGCAACTCCAACTTCGACCTCGCCGCGAAGTCGATCACTGACACGTCGAGCCCCAACGACACCACCCCCATCACGCGCGAGATCGATCCTTCCGTCTGCCTTGACCTCCCGACCCAGCTGCCGGGCGTGGTCACGGTCTCCGCAACCGGCCCTGAGGGCCTCAAATCGGTTTACTCCAACTACGGCTTGAACCAGATCGACGTGGCGGCGCCTGGCGGCGACGCTTCCCAGACACCTGAGTCCCCCGCCAAGGACGGCCGGATCCTGTCCACCATGCCCGGTGGCGACTACGCGTATCTCCAGGGCACCTCCATGGCCGCGCCGCACGCCGCGGGTGTCATCGCGCTCATCAAGAGCAAGCATCCGCAGGCGAGCCCTCGGGACGTCCAGTGGCGTATCAAAGCTCAGGCGGACAACCCGGGTTGCCCGAGCGAGTCGTCCGGTTCGGACAGGGCCGACTCCGCTCATGCCAAGTGCACCGGCTCAGAGCAGATCAACAGCTTCTACGGCTACGGAATTGTCGACGCACTGGACGCGGTCACCAAGTGAACGCGGAACGGTAGTCGATGTTGCCCGGGCTTCACGCGAAGCCGCCCCGGCGCCCGGGTACCACTCGTCGCCGGGGCTTTCCGCTGCTGCCGCTTGAGCGGGACACCGCACAGGCAGGTGCCGGGCTCTTGCGCCGGAAGACGGCACCCCCGCATGCGTTCGGTCACACCGGTCAGCCGCTCCGCGCGGCGGTTGACCGGGAGACGCCCGGGATGCTCAACCGCTCTTGGGCCGTGGTATCCGCGGCACTACGGGCGTGTTCTGCACGGGTGTCCGGGAGAGCCAGTCCTCGAATGAGACGTGATTGACGCCGGCTCCCAATCGTTCTGGGGGCCGCGAGGCGGCTCCGGTTCCAGGGGTTCTGGAGGCGGCGAGGAGGTTGATGCCAATGCTGGTGAGACGATGGGTGACTTGAGTGACGGCGGTGTGGGCGGAATGAGGGGCGACTTTGAGGTGACGTATGGCGGCTTCCGCTGCCGCGTTGTGGTTTCCATGGACCAGAAGCAGTTCGATGATCCGGGCGGCATTGGGCCCGAGCTGCAGCTGTTGCTGGCTGGCTGGGTCATGGAGGATCATGATGTCGTTGTTGAACAGCAATAGCGGTGTGCTGGACGCGGTACGAGTGAGGTCGGCCGCGGGGCCGACCCGGTTGAGTGCGGGTATCAGCCGCTGGGCGAACCCGGACACCTCAAGGTCGGTTACGCCGTTGGCCGCTGCCGCGCGCAGAGCGCTGAGGGCGTGGAGATAGCGGGAAAGCCAGGGACGCTGCTGATGTGCGGCATCCACTGTGGTCAGGGGAATGGTCTCACTGAGGCAGACCGAGCAGCCGTAGCCCGCGAAGCGGCGGTAAGCGGACCACCCGGCGGTGAGTGAAGCCAGGCAGTCCTCCACGGTGCCGAGCGTGGTGCCCAGGGGGGTGGTCTTTACGTCGCCGGCGATGGTGACGTACAGCCTGCGGCGAGGGCCGCCACAGGCATGTGTACCGCCGAGGACACATAAGTCGCACAGCTGAACCATGGGGTCGAGCAGTACGAGGGGAAAGGCGCCGTATTGCTGGGCACGGTCGGCGTCGTAGAGAAAGGCGTGAAAGTCGCTCTCGCTGGTCATGCGTACCAAGGTGGGGCCGAATATCGCGAGTTCATGTGCGGCGGCGTATTCCTGGACCTCCACGATGAGACTCTGGCCCAGCAGTATCTCGTCGCCGGCCGTGACCAACGAGCCCTCGTAGGGGACGACGATGGTTCCGTGCGTAAGGGCAGGCGTGTCGAGGGACGGGCAGAACACCAGGGTGCCGTGGCCGCACAGGTCGCTGTCGAGCAGGTCGGGCAGCAGAGTGGCCGACTCAGTGAGGATGGTTCTTTCCGGGATGATGTCGCTTGGTGTCGGGAGTGCCCCTAAGCTTCCACGTCCCCAAGTGTTCAAGCGACGTAAAATGCCTTCCATGGTTACCGCCTGTGATCGGTCCGATACCTGGCAGCTGTGCGCTCACGGCATCCCCGAGGTGCCGCAGGGCGTCGAACCCGCCGGCACTTCGCTACGTTAAGTAGCTCCATATTGTGGCAAATGTCTGATCAATCAATGGAAGCATGTCCTCACACAGGGGACAACCCGTTCACCAACAGTCCAGCTCTACGGGCACTGCCGGGTCTGTTCGACGCCACGATCAGGCAGGGGTGACCGGCGGTAAACCGGTGCCTGGCTGAGTGCATCTCCCTGGGCGAATTCTTTGGGACAACCCTTGGAGAGGAACACTGTTGGGGAATCTGGTCGATCGTGTCGACCAGCTCGCCGAGCTGAAACACTTGGCGCGCTGTGCACGGGATGGAACGAGCGGCGTCGTTCTCGTCGAAGGCTCTCCCGGCCTCGGGAAGACGGCCCTGATCAACGAATGGACCGCTCAAGAACGCGGCCGCGGTATGCGTGTACTGACAGCTCGTTGCTCCGTCGCTGAACGTGACCTGCCGTTCGGCGTGGTACGTCAGCTCTTCGCCGGCACCGAGGCGGAGCACTTACCCGTGACCGGTGCCGCATCGGCACCGCAGGGGCTGTTCGATGTCTTCGACGCCCTGCATCAGACGATCCGGATGCTGTGCGCGGAACAGGCGGTGTTGATCGCCGTGGACGACCTCGACCTCTGCGACGAGCAGTCCATTCAGTGGCTCGGCTATCTCACACGGCGGCTGAGCGGCATAAGCGCCCTGCTCGCCGCCACGTCGGCTCCTGATAAGGCGGACTCGCCCGCCCCGGGCATGACGGAGTTGGTGGACCACCCGCGCTTCCGGCGCCTGGAGTTGGAGGCGCTGACCGCACAAGGCATCGAGCAGCTGCTTCAGTGGGACAAGTACCCCTGTCATGGAGATGACACGGGTGTGACCGAACGGGCGTCGGGGGCACTCGGTTTCTGCCGGACCGAGACCCGTCTGCCCGACGTCCTGCGAAGCGCCACCGGCGGCAACCCCCGTCTCGTTCATGAGCTGCTGAGTGAATTGCGCCGATGGGACACCGGCGCCGACACTCCCTCCCTGGAGGAACTGTCCGAACGGGCACGGCGGTACCGAGCCCGGATGACGCATGCCCGGATCAGCCGGCAGCCGGCGGAGACACTGGTACTGGCACGTGTAGCCGCGGTCCTCGGTGACGGGGCCGATCCGCACGTCGCCGCCACCGTGGCGGGCCTCGATGAACGGGCCGCCGCCGCGGCAGTGCAGGCCCTGGAGCGCATCGGGGCGTTGCGGTACGAGGCATCCGGGATGACCTTCGTGGACGCGGCGCTGCGGGCAACTCTGGAGGGAGAAGTCGCTGTAGCCGAACGGTCCGTACTCCGACTGCGCGCCGCCCGGGTGAGCCACGATGCCGGAGCCGGTGACGAACAAGTGGCCGGACATCTGCTGCGCCTGGCAAGACCGGTCCCTGAGCCGTGGGTGGTGCCGGCCCTGCGCTCCGCCGCGCGCGACGCTCTGCGACGGGGCGCTCCAGAGGACGCCGCCACATATCTACGCTGCGCACTGCGACAGCCAGTGTCCGGGACGATACGCGAGCAACTCCTCACCGACCTCGGCCGGATGCTGCTCTACCGGGATCCGGCCGTTGCCTGCCGCTATCTCAGCGAGGCCATCGTCACGGTTGAGGAACCCGGCCGACGGGGGCAGGTGGCGGCCTCGCTGTCCACCGCCCACCTGTTGTGCGGGAGGCTGGGTGCTGCCGTGGACGTGCTCGTAGAAGCGGGGGCCATGGTGCGGTCGGCCTCCGCCGCGGGGACGGACTCCACGTCGGCGACGTGGCTGGAGATCGACGCCCAGCTGCAGGTGCAATGCACGCTGGCCAGGGCCACTGGGGCACCGCACAGTCCGCCGGCCTCGCTGAACCTTGAGGCTGACGCCTTCTCCGACGCGGCCGTGCCCAGGTCCGCGACCGGGCAAGAAGTGTGGCGGCTGGGCATCCTGGCCCTGCGCAGTGGGCTGGCGGGGGAGTCGGCGTCGCGGACCCGCGCTCTGGCCGGCCAGGCCTTCCGCTCCGGTCTCTTGGCGCGCGAGGGCTGTTCCGAGCTGGCCTTCTTCGTGGCCCTCAGCCTTTTGCACACCGACGATCTGGAGGACGCGGAGCGGGCCTTCAGCGAGATCGGAAGGAGTGCCGAACGGTCCGGCGCGCGCATACTGCAGGCGGCCGCCACACTCGGACGCTCCATGCTTCACCAGGTGCGCGGCGAGGTCAGGGACGCGTTGGCCATGGCCGCCACCGCCATGGAGGAGTTCTTCGAGCTGCCGCCCAGCTGTTTCCGCGGCAGTGCCGCCGCGCACATGATCACGTTGCTGCTGGACAACGGTCAGCCCGACGCCGCGCAGGCCCTCGCCCGCCGCACTGCCGCCAACGGCAGTGACGGTGACATGGACAGTTGGGACACCGCAGTACTCAACCTGGCCTCCGGCAGATTGCTGGCGGCCTGTGGGGACATCCCAGGTGCCCTCGTCCAAGTACTGGACTGCGGACGCAGGTTGGAGCGGCATGGAGTGGTCAACCCGGCGATGCTGACCTGGCGGTCCGACGCCGCGATTCTGCACTCGACGCTCGGTGAGCGCGACCAGGCATGCCGGCTGGCGCACGAGGAGCTGCGGCTGGCGCAGCGGTGGGGGAGCCCGCGAGTAATGGGCCGCGCCCTGTGGGCAGTGGGCGTGGCCACCGGCGGAGAGGAGGGGCGGCACATGCTGGCCGCAGCCGTGGCACACCAGGAGGCGGGGGGCGCCCAATTGGAACTGGCCAGGACTCTGATCGACTACGGCGTGAGCGAATCCGCGGCAGGCGACCTGGTGCAGGGACGGGCGCGCCTGCGTCGTGCGGTGGAGCTGGCGCGCCGATGCGGGGCGGCCAGGCTCGTCGAGCTGGCGTCGGTCGAACTGGCCAAGACCGGAGCCAGGCCTCGCAGCTCGGGCAACGACCGCTGGGCCTCCCTGACGCCTGGCGAGCTCCAGGTGGCCCGCCTGGCGGCATCAGGCGCCCGCAACCGGGAGATCGCCGCGAAGCTGCACGTCACCTCGCGCGCTGTGGAACGCCATCTGACCAGCGCCTACCGCAAGCTCGGAGTGCCCGGTCGCGCCGAGCTCGCGGCGCTCTTCGACTGCCCATGAGCGTCGTGGGACGCATCGCAGAAGCAGCGGGTGTTCGCCCATGTGCTTGTCCTCTCCAGGGTCCCTCATGAGACTGTGACCGCGGTCACCGCACCCGGCGATCCGCTGTGCGTCGAGTCGTTGTTCGGTACACCGAACTGAGTTGTGGATAGCACCCCACAATTTCCCTCCCGGCTTGCTTCTGCTCTTATCGGCGTGATTTCTTTCTCATGCGGCGCGTCACCCCGGTCAATAATTGAAATAGGAGGTGGCATTGCCGCTCGGCGTGACGGGTCGACTGGTCATCTCCCGTCACGTGACAGCGCGCCTGGTCCCTCTCGGCGAAACGTGGGGGAACCAGGCGCGCTGTGACATCTCGTCAACCACCTTTGCACAGGCTGGACATGGTTCATGCTCGTTCAGCCGCCTACCCTTCGGAGAGGACTATGAGCTCGGTGTCCCCGACTGCTTTGACGGCCTATCAGCGGGACATCTGGACGGCAAGTTCTCAGGCGCCGGATCTACCTCGGTACAACATCGGTGGAGCGCTGCGCATTCTCGGAGATGTCGATTTCGGGCTTCTCCAAGAATGTCTTCGACGAGGCGTGCAGTGCAATGACGCCTTTCATCTGCGTTTCACTGAGAGGGATGGAGTTCCCGTTCAATGTGCGGAGATTGAGCTGCCCGACATTGACGTCCTCGATTTCTCTGCGGAGCCAGATCCTCGGGCCGAGTGTCTGGCCTGGATGGAGCGTGCGACCCGTAGGCCCTTCGACCTCAACAGCGGTCGGATGTTCGACATGGCGCTGCTGCGTGAGGACGAGTCGGTCGGCTACCTCTGCATCACCGCACACCACATCATCATTGACGGCTGGGGCATGGATCAGTTCGTGCGCCAGGTCCTGTCGGACTACGCGCACGCCGTACGCACGGGCTCCCCCCTGAAGATCACGCCGCCTTCCTATCTCGCATCCGCCGAGAACGAGGCTCGATACCGCGGGTCGTCCCGCTGGCAACGCGACCAGGACTTCTATCGGGAGACGTTCGCGAACCTCGAACCCCCGTTGTTTCCCGTCAAGGCCCCAACTGCCTTGGACGGCAGTCGGCGCAGCGCCCGCCACAGCTTCCTGATCGAGCGGAAGCTCATCGACCGGATTCGTGAACAGGAGAACTCCGTCTTCGCGTTCCTCACTGCCGCGTTCGCGACGTACCTCTCCCGGGTGCACCGCTGCGAGGAGGTCGTGCTTGGCATCCCCTTCCTCAACCGGCACGGAATCGCGGAAATGCGGACCGTCGGTCACTTCGCCAACATGCTGCCGCTGCGAGTCGCCACGCACGGCCAGCAGTCGATGCAGGACATCGCGGGGCAGGTCGAAGCGGCCACGTTCACCGCGAAGCGCCATGAGCGGCTGGCCCTGGGCGACCTGCTGCGTGCCCTGCCGTCGTGTGACGCCGGGCCGCGCCGGCTGTTCGACGTGACCATCTCCTATCTGCGCCTGCCCGATCCCGCGACCGTCCCGGGGCTCTCCTTCGAGAAGGTCGCCCTGTCCCATGGCCATGACCAGGACGCGTTGACCGTCCATATTCGCGAGTTCGACAGCGTCGGTGACGTCCGCGTCGACCTCGACTACGCGCTCGACGTCTTCGACGAGGATTTTCCGGTCGAGGCTGCGGCCCGGCACATCAAGCGACTGCTGGAGCAGGCGGTCGACCAGGCCGGGGAGCCAGTGAGAAATCTGCCGATGCTCGCCCCCGAGGAACATGAGCTCCTCGTCCGGACCTGGAATGCGACCGACTCCGCTTACGCCAGTGACAAGACCCTGCACGGTCTCTTCGAGGAGCAGGCCGCCCGTACGCCCGACCGCGTCGCCGTCGTCGCGAGCGGGGGGCATCCGGCACTGACCTATGACGAAGTCGATGCCCGCGCCAACCAGATCGCACGGAACCTGCGTGCCGAGGGCGTGCGCCCCGACGACCGGGTGGCTGTGCTGCTGGAGCGCGGCCCGGAGCTGCCGGTCGCGCTTCTTGGCGTACTGAAGGCCGGCGCCGCGTATGTGCCCATCGACCCCGCCTACCCCGAGGAACGCATCCGCTTCCTCGTCGAGGACAGCGGCGCGAGACTCGTCATCCAGGGCCACGACAGCCGCGGTGAGGACGACCCGCACCCGACGCCCCTGCCCACCGGGGCCCGCCGCTACGCCCTCGACGCGCTCCGGCGAGGCCCGGACGGGCCGCTTGAGCGCAGCGCCGGACCGCGCGATCTCGCCTATGTCATTTACACCTCCGGCTCCACCGGACGGCCCAAGGGCGTCATGGTCGAGCACCGCTCGGTGGTCAATCGTCTGGCTTGGATGCAGCGGCGATACCCGATCGGGGACGCCGATGTGCTGTTGCAGAAGACGCCCAGCTCGTTCGACGTCTCTGTGTGGGAGCTCTTTTGGTGGGCCGCCGAGGGAGCCCGCGTGGCCCTGCTGCCGGCGGGGGCGGAGAGGGAACCCCAGGAGATTCTGCGTACCATCGCCGAACAACGCGTCACCGTGGTGCACTTCGTGCCGTCGATGCTCGGACCGTTCCTCGATCTGCTGGAGAGCGACTCAGCGCTCGTGGACGGCCTTGGAAATCTGCGCTTCGTCTTCTGCAGCGGCGAGGCCCTGCCGCCGCGCCTTGCCGCGCGGTTCCACCGGGTGTTCGCCGCCGCGGGAGCGTCAGCCCCGCAGCTGGTCAATCTCTATGGCCCGACGGAGGCCACGGTCGATGTCTCGTACTTCGACGTTGCCGCCGGACCGGCGAAAGGCACTGGCAGCCCGGTGAACAGGGTGCCGATCGGGCGGCCGATCGACAACATGCGGCTGTATGTGCTCGGTCGGGACAACCATCCCCAGCCTGTCGGTGTGCCGGGCGAATTGTGTATCGCGGGTGTCGGCCTGGCACGCGGATACCTTGACCGCCCCGAGCTGACGCGCGAGAAGTTCGTCCCGGATCCGTTCCGACCGGGGGAGCGCATGTACCGCACGGGTGATCTTGCCCGGTTGCTGGCGGACGGCACCGTGGAATACCTCGGGCGTATCGACGAACAGGTGAAGATCCGCGGTCACCGCGTGGAGCTCGGCGAGGTGCAGAGCCGGCTGGTCACCTGCCCCGGCGTCCGGGACGCGGTCATCGCCGTACGGACATCGCCCGCGCGCGGGGCCCACCTGGTCGGCTACTACGTCGCCGATGAGGTGGCCGATCCCGCGCAGTTGCGCGCACATCTGGCCACCGCGCTGCCGGAGTTCATGATCCCGGCGTACTTCGTACGCCTCGACCGCATTCCCGTGACCCCGAACGGCAAAGCCGACCGCCGGGCCCTGCCCGCCCCCGAGCAGGCCGAAAGCGCGGCGGACACCGCATCGTCGACCGCGGCGGAGAGAATTCTCGCTGCCGTCTGGAGCGAGGTGCTGGAACTGGAATCCGTCGGCAACCACGAGAACTACTTCTCGCTCGGCGGTGACTCGATCCTGATGCTCAGGATCCGCGCCGAGTCGGCGAAGCGCGGACTGCACTTCACGCTCAACGACATGTACCGCCACCCGACGGTCGCGCAACTGGCGGCGCACGCGTCCGCGGAGCCCACCCCCGAGACCGACGCGGCTCTCGCGCCGGCACCCTTCGCTCTCGTGCCGGGTGCCGACCGGGCCCGCCTGGCGGCGGCCGAAGACGCCCATCCGCTCACCCAGCTCCAGCTCGGAATGCTGTACCACAGCCGCGAGCACGAGGAATCGGCCGTCTACCACGACGTCTTCCGCTACACGCTCGACATGGACTGGGACGAGACCGCTCTGCGGCAGGCCCACGGCCGGCTGGTCACCCGCCATCCCGCTCTGCGTTCCTCGTTCGACGTCTCCGGCTTCCCCCAGCCCTTGCAGATCGTGCATCGCCCGGCAGATGCCGGCGAAAGCCTGGAGATCGCCGACCTGCGCCTCCTCACCGACGAGGCAGCCGAGGCCGCCGTACAGGCTCATATCGACCGGCGGCGTTTTCACCGCTACGACTTCGACCGGCCTCCGCTTTGCCTGTTCCGTATGCATCTGATGCCGTCCGGGGGAGTGGACCTCGTCTTGAGCTTCCACCACGCGCTCCTGGACGGGTGGAGTGTGGCGAACCTGCTCCAGGAATTGCTCCAGGATTACCTGTACTTCCTCGGCGCGGACACCGCACCGGTACCGGAGGAGCCCCTGCCCTCGTTCGCGATCCACGCACTCGACGAGCAGCGGGCCCTCGCCTCGGAGCAGTCCCGGCGGTATTGGCGTCAGGTGCTCGGTGAGGCCCCGCCCGCCCGTCTGGAGACCTTCCGGCCGCATGAGGCGAACGAGGCGCACGGGGCCGCCGACTTCTTCGTACACCATGTCGACCTGCCCGACCGGCTCACGGCTGCGGTCCGCGACTTCGCCAACACCAACGACTTGCCCCTGAAAGCGCTCCTGTTCGCCACGCACTGCCTGACTCTCCGACTGTTCCAGGACTCGGACGAGGTCACCACCGGACTGGTCGTGCACGGCCGCCCGGAGCAGGCCGCGGTCGAGCGCGTCGCGGGGCTGTTCCTCAATACCGTGCCGGTGCGGCTCGGCGGCGCAGCCAGGACGTGGCTCGAAGCGGTGCACGAGGCGGCGCGCGGTGAGCGCGACAGCCACCCGCACCGGCGCTATCCGCTCAGCGCGATTCAGGCGGAGCGAGGGGGCGAGGCAGTGCTGTACAGCGCGTTCAACTACGTCAACTTCCATGTGTTCGGGCCGATCCTGCGCACCGCGGGCCTGCGCCTGAGGGATATGGAAATCTGGGAGCAGACGAACTTCCCGCTCCTGGTGAACGCGATCACCGACCCGCGGGACGGGCGACTGAATCTGCGGATCGACTGCGACGGCCGTGCTTTCACGGCATCGCAGGCCGAAGTCTTCGGTCACCGGTACGTCGAGATCCTGCAGCGCATCGTGGAATGCCCCGACGAGAAGCCGGACTTCGGGTTCCTCACCGAGGATCCCGGTGACGTCGTGCGCCGCTTCGAGCGTCAGGCGCTGCGCACACCGCGCGCGATCGCCGTCACCATGTCCGGCGAGCGGTGGACGTACGAAGAACTCGACCGCGCCGCCGATCGCGTGGCACGACGGCTGCTGCGCCTCGGCTCACCGCCCGGCGCCCGCCTCGGGATCGCCATGGACCGCTCGCCGGAGATGATCGCCGTGGTCCTGGGCATCGCCAAGGCCGGTGCGGCCTGCCTCCCTCTGGACGTCCACCACCCCGAGGAGCGCATCGCCGCCATGCTCGCGCAGGCACGGCCGTTTCGCGTGATCGCGCAGGCCCGGCACACCCGGCTGGTCCCCGACGAGTGGGACGTACTCCTCGTCGAGACGGTCGTCGCGGGCGCAGACGGTGAACCGGCCGAAGGCGACTCGCCTGCGCTGCCGCCCATCGAACCGCAGAGCATCGCGTACGTCCTGTTCACCTCCGGCTCGACCGGCCGGCCCAAGGGCGTCGCCATGCCCCACCGGGCGTTGGCCAACCTCGTGGCATGGCAGAACCGCGCACCGAGCGGCGCCGTCGGCGGAACCACGTTGCAGTTCGCTCCGCTCTGCTTCGACGTCTCTTTCCAGGAGATCTTCTCCGCGCTGTGCGGTGGCGGCACCCTCCTGCTTGTGTCCGAGGCGCGGCGCCACAACTCGGTCGTGCTGCTGCGTCTGCTCGACCACGAGGGCGTGGAACGGGTCTTCCTGCCGTACGTGGCCCTGCAGCAACTCGCCGAGACCGCTGAGACGCTTGAGCTGTATCCGCGGCGTCTGCGCGTGCTGATCTCCTCCGGCGAGCGGCTCCGGGTGACCGGGGAAATCCGCCGGCTGTGCGCGGCGCTGCCGGGCTGTCTTCTGGAGAACCAGTACGGCCCGACGGAAACCCACGTGGTGACCAGCTTCCCGATGACCGGGGACCCGGCCGCGTTCCCCGATCTCCCGCCGATCGGACGGCCCATCGACGGGGTAGAGGTGCATGTGCTCGATACCCGGCTCCGCCCGGTGCCTGTGGGCGGCAAGGGCGAGATCCACATCGGCGGCGCATGCCTCGCCGAGGGCTACGAGGGGCAGCCCGAACACACACAGGAACGTTTCATCCCGCATCCTCTCCGCCCGGACGCCGGCCGGCTCTACCGAACCGGCGACCTCGGCTGGCTCCTGCCCGGGGGTGACGTCGTCTGCTTGGAGCGCGCGGATACCCAGGTGAAGATCCGGGGCTTTCGCGTTGAACCCGCCGAGAGTGAGCTGGCTCTGGGGAAGGTGGCCGAGCACTGTCCGGGCCTGCGCGAGGTCGCCGTCGTGGCCCGGCAGCCGGAGGGCGCCCCGGCGTTCCTCGCCGCGTTCCTGGTCGGTGACGAGGTGTCGGTCGACCTGTTGGACATCCGACGGAGGCTGCGCGCGTCGCTGCCCGAGTACCTGGTGCCCGCACGCTTCACCTGGCTGCCCGAACTCCCCCTCACCCCGAGCGGCAAGCGAGACGACACGGCACTGCGCACCATGCCCCTCGGCCCCATCATCCCGTCCGCCGAGCGCACCGAGCCACGGGACCCTTGCGAGCGCGCTCTGGCCGAGATGCTGTCCGACCTGTTGCGGGTGCCGGAGCCGGGAGTGCATGACGACTTCTTCGAACTGGGCGGAACGTCGCTGACCGCGATGCGTCTCGTCACGATGATCGAGAAGCGGTACGGAGTGGGAGTCCCGCTGTCCGCGTTCGCCGAGGCTCCGACCGTCGCCGCACTCGCCGACAAGGTGCGCGGCCAAAGCGCGATGACGGGCACCGACCCCCTGGTGCCGCTGCGCACGTCCGGCACCCGGTCACCCCTGTTCTTCGTGCACCCCATCGGCGGCAACGTGCTGTGCTACGTCCCGCTGGCTCGGCAACTCCCCGAGGACCGGCCCGTTTACGCACTCCAAGCAGTGGGGGCCGAGCCGGGAACGGAGCCCTTGCACACCATCCCGGACCTCGCCCGCAGTTATCTCGACGCGGTACGGCGCGTACAGCCCAGCGGCCCGTACACCATCGGCGGCTGGTCCTTCGGCGGCTTCGTGGCGTTCGAGATGGCACGGCAGCTCACATCGGCCGGCGAGGCCGTCGACCGGCTCGTACTCCTTGATTCGATTACCCCCGGGACGCTCCAGGAGGTGGCCGAGGAGCAACTGCTCGAATGGTTCCTGTGGGAATTGCTCCGGCTGGACGGCAGCGGCAACGGACCGGCGCCGGAAATCCCGTCGGGGATCGGTGAACAGGAGCGATTCGACTACATCCTGGACCGTGCCGTGGCCGCCGGTGTCCTGGCCGCCGACTGCTCGACCGCTCGCGTACGACGTCTCTTCCATGTGTTCCGGGCCAACTGGCAGGCACTGCTGGACTACCGCCCGGACCGCTGCGATCAGGATCTCGTGCTCTTGCGCGCGAAGGCGCCGCTGCCCAAGTCGCTGGAACCGGCGCACAACGCGGTCGGCAGTGCGCACCGCGACCCGAACAACGGCTGGGGGGCGTGGACCAGCGGTCGGATCGAAGTCATCGAAGTGCCCGGCGACCATCTGCAACTCATGGAGGATCCCTATATAGCCACCGTGGCTCAGCGTATCTGTGAGGTGACCAAGTGATGCGATCGGCATGGACCAGAACAGACAAGAGACTCAAGGCGATCGTCATCGGCGCCGGGATCGGCGGGCTGACGGCGGCGGTCGCCTTACGCAGGGTAGGAATCGAGGTCGAGGTCTACGAGCGCGCCAGTGTGCTGCGCCCAGCCGGCACCGGTTTGTCGATGATGAGTAACGCGCTGTCCGCCCTCGGCTCCCTGGGTATCGATCTCGAACTGGACCGCCGCGGGCGGACCATCGACACCTTTGTCCTCTGTGATCACACCGGCCGCTCGGTCAGGCAGCTGTCGTTGAAGGAACTCGGTGACCGGCTCGGAGCCCCCAGCGTCAGCATCCATCGCGCAGACCTGCAACAGGCGCTCCTTGATGCGCTCGGTGATGAACAGCCTGTGCAACTCGGTGCGTGCGCCCTGGGTTTCAGGTCGGAGACGGACGGTGTCCGGGTACGGTTCACCGACGGCCGTGAAGCGTGGGGGGACGTGCTGATCGGTGCCGACGGCTTCCACTCCGCGGTGCGCCATCAGCTGGTCGGAGCGGAGAAGCCGCGCGAGCCCGGCTACGTGTGCTGGCTGGCGGTCATTCCCTTCTCCCACCCGAGATTCACCGACGGCTGTGTTCGACACTATTGGGGCGCCGGGCAGCGCTTCGGTCTCATCGACATCGGCCACGGCCGGGCGTACTGGTGGGGTACGAGGAACATGCCGACGGCGGCCGCCCGCGCGTGGAACGGAGGCAAGGACGAGATCGCCCGCGCCTTCGCCGGCTGGGCGGACGAAGTGCAGGAGGCGATCCGTCGCACGCCTGAGCAGGCCATCATCAGTGTGCCGGCGCAAGATCGCCCCTTCCTCGAACGGTGGGGCGAGGGCCGGGTCACTCTGCTCGGGGACGCGGCCCACCCCATGCTGACCAGCCTCGGCCAGGGTGCGGGCACCGCGGTGGAGGACGCCGTGGTCCTGGCCCGCAGCCTGGCCTCGGCGGCCGACCACACGCAGGCACTGCGCGACTACGAGGCCCGCCGCCGCGTCAGGGTCCGGGAGATGGTCCGCCTCTCCCACCGGCTCAGCCGGATCGAGCAGGACGAGCGCCGCCTGCCGCGCATGCTGCGCGACACCTATTTCCGATGGGTGCCGACACGCGTGCTGTATCGCCAGAACATGTCGTTGCTGGCATTCACACCCACCTGGTGAACACAACCTCTCGTCACCGCGGTGACCGACATCCGTGTGACCGTGGGATTCACCCAGATTGTCAATACCTGCCGCGTTTCTGAGGATTGGAGCGATGTCGTGAGTACTCAGGGGCACGAGTGCCTTCCGGTGGTCCCCGATCGGAATGAGGGTGGGCGGCTGAACACGATGGCAGATCCGGCAGCGGACCCGGTCTGCCGACCGCTTGGTCCACTCGAACGCTGGCACTGGATCTCCGACCGGATCTCACCGCTCAACGTCATCGCACGGACACAGGTGCGCGGACGACTGCCGGTATCACTGCTGCGCCGGGCCCTCAACGAACTGCAGGATCGCCACCCGCTTCTCTCGGTCGCCATTCGTGCGGACCAGGCCGGAATGGATCCCTGGTTCGTACCACGGCCCGGCGCGATCCCGCTGCGGAGCCGACACCTTGAGGCAGGAAGCGGCGTGAAACTGGCCGCTTGGTGGGAGGTCGAGGCCGACGAGCGAGAGCTGCGCGATCCGATCGACGTGCACAAGGGGCCGCTGGCCCGCGCCGTCGTGCTCACCCGGGCCGCACCGAACGGCACGGGCGAGCAGGTGCACGACCTGCTGCTCACGCTCTCCCACTGCATCGCGGACGGGACCACGGCCCTGGCGCTTCTGGAGGAGTGGCTCCAGCACGCCGCTCGGCTGGACAACGCGGTACCTGGCTCAGCGCCGGCGCCGGGCCCGGCCGGGTGGCCGGTCCGGCCGGCGCCCGAGGCGATGTTTCCCCGGCGTCACCAGGGCGTGCCGGGTGCGGCAAGCGCGATCGCGCGACAGCTGCGTGATCAGGTCAACTGGCGTCGGGTACGAGCACGGCGGGTGGCTCCGAGCCAGCCAGTGCCCGGCGAACAGCGCCGCACCAGGCTGCTCCACCGGTCGCTCTCGCCGGCGCAAGTCGACGCTCTGACCCGGGCCTGCAGGCGAGAAGGGGTGACCGTGCACGGAGCGCTCGCCGCAGCAATGATCGCCGCTGTGGCGCATGAGGCCGCAGCCGCCCAGCCCGAGCACTACGTCATCGGCTCACCCGTCGATTTCCGGAGCGAGCTGCGGCCAGAGGTCTCCCCACGAGAGATGGGCAGTTACGTGGCGACGCTTCCCTCGTACGTCGCATATCGTCCCGGTCAGTCCTTATGGCGCACCGCACATGAGTTGAGCCGGGATCTGGAACGGCGTCGGCGCGATGGCGACCACTTCGCCACAGTCAACCTGCTGGGCCTCATCGGCCCGGAGACAGTCGCGACGAGCGCTCCATTCCTGCAGAGGGTGGAAGCCAGGGGCCCGGGCAACCTGTGCCTTTCCAACCTCGGGCGCTACGACTTTCCGGAGAGCGTCGGCCAATGGCAGGTCAGCGGCGCCCAGTTCGTCGCGGGTATCTCGGTCTCGGGTTACGTCGTTGCCACGGTGAATACCAGCCATGGCCAGCTCCATTGGAACTTCACCTATGTCGAGGACATCGTGCCGCGCCCGCGTGCGGAGCGCCTGGTGACCAGGAGTGTCGACCATCTCCTGGCCGCCGTTCGGCGTCGGTCGCACCGACGGTCCGTGCCCTCCGACGCGCTCAGCACTCACTGAAGGAGTCATGTTGTTCGCACATCCCCGGCGCTTTCCGCCAAAGGACCGGGCTGTCGTCGTCACCGGCGCGTCCTCCGGCCTGGGCAGGGAATGCGCACTCCACCTGGACCAGCTGGGATTCCGGGTCTTCGCGGGTGTGCGGCGGTCCGACGACGCCCTGGCACTGACCGCGGCCTCGACATCCGGCCGGCTGCGTCCCCTCAAGCTCGACGTCACACGAGAGGACTTGATCTGGAAGGCGGCCGCCCGCGTCTCGGAAGAGACGGGTGACGACGGGCTGTGGGGCCTGGTCAACAACGCGGGGATGTGCCTCTCGGCTCCCATGGAATGCCTTTCACCCGACGCGTTGCGGTACCAGATGGAGACCAATCTCATCGGCCACTTCGCCGTGACCCGGGCATTCCTGCCGCAAATCCGGAAAGCTGAAGGACGGATCGTCAATGTGAGTTCCGGCCTCGGCCGGATCGCCAGTCCCTACCTGGGTGCCTACGCGGCGACACAGTTCGCCAAAGAGGGGCTCAGTGATGCGCTCCGCCGTGAGCTCAGGCCGTTCGGTGTGGCTGTCGTGGTGGTGCAGCCGGGGGCCATCAGCACTCCGATCTGGGGCAAGGTGCGCGAGGCCGCCCACGACATCCTGAGCGGGGCATCGCAGGAGGTCACCGACCTGTACCGGCCGTCGTTTCTGAACTTCCTGGAGCGGAACGAACGGCGGGCCCGGTCGAGCACCACGCATCCGGAGAGCTTTGCCAACGCTGTCGCCCACGCCCTCACCGCAGGTCGGCCGAGGACGCGCTACCGCGTCGGCCGTGACGCGCGAGCCACCAGTGTGCTGGCGCGGTTGCTGCCGGACGCCGTACTGGACGCGGCCTTCGACGCTGTCGTCGCCACGCGGCGAGAACGGGCTCGGGAATCGGTCGCCGCTCAGTCGTGACGGCCGAGGGGCGGTTCACGTGGATGACCGGATCACCCACGCAACCCGCTCACGAGGTGAGAGCGAGATCGAACCAGACTCGGGTTCCCGTACGCTCGGTGAATTGGCCCCAGCGCTCGGCCAGTTCGCGAACAAGGAGCAGACCGCGGCCGTGTTCGTCCGTCGGGGCGGCGTCGACCTCATGGAACTCCTGGGGTGATCCTCCGTTGTCGACGACCTCTATGCGAAGGACGCTGCCCCTGACCGCCAGCGCCAACTGAACCGCCGAGGAATCTCCGTGGATCACAGCATTGGTGAACAGTTCCGAAACCAGCAGGCGGGCCGTGGCGAGCACGTCCCCGCCCGACGCGACTTCCCAACCCTGAAGGACGTCCTTGACGAACTCTCTCGCGGCCGACACCGAACGTGGCTCGGCCCGCAGAATGATGGATGCCGACTGGTCAGCCGGATGTCGCCGTAACCCACATTGATCCGACGACGTCAGTGCGGCCGCACAGCATGGCGTCATCAATCCTCCGTTGCGACGGCTCCTGAACGTTCTGTGGGCACTACCGCTTGCAAGCAGCACAGTGAGCACCTTCGCCAGTCGCATGTGAACCCCTAGATCAAGAAGTCAGTGGACGGGAGCGGCCCGTGCCGACGGACCCGGATTGCGCGCTGAGCGCAGCACTACAAGGAGGCGCCCTCGAAGTCAGACGCCCGCGCGCGTACCTTCGATCTCGCGATCCGACCGAGCAGCGATCCTGACAGCGAGCACAGCGCGGGCGGCAGGCGTTCGCGCTGCAGCCACGGCCGCCGCACCGAAGGCCCCGTGCAGGCCGTCCACGGCAGTCCGCGCCGGGTGCTCTGGCGTCATCATTGCTGGCCCTTCTGTGTCGAGCGTGTGCCCTGCTACTTGCTCTGACACGACGGGGGAGTATTTGTGACGTGATGCCCGGGATTTCTGAAGCCGATGACTGTGTGTATTCAACTGGTAGCGTACGGTATGATTGCCGGGTAAAGGATGAGGGGGCGTCGCAAGCAGTAGCTTGTCGAAAGGGCAGGCCTAGCAGCTCGCCCTCCGAATGCCATAAAGCAGAGCTGGGGGAGCGTAATCGTCGGTGGCGGCGGTGTACCCGCAGGGCTTTACGATTGGATCATGCATTCTGACGTTGCTGCCCATGGTGCAGTGCGGTCTTCTGTCCATCTCAACAAGGAGATCCGCGCTTTGTGGCGGCGAGCAGGAGGGCATCTCTCGACGCCTGACGAACGGGCCGAGTACGAGCGATTACTGGTGGAGTGGTTATCGGCTGTTCGACGTGAGACGGCCAAGACCTAGAGCATTGCTTCAGACGGTGGGGCTGTAGGGAAGCGGAGATGTGCGCTGGGGGAGCGGAGAGAGGCCCACCGTGATCCGCAGGACGGGTCGGCCGGTTGCTGGACTCGGTGAATTCCCGTGTATAACTTCTTCGCATGGCCACAACAAGCTTCTGCCTGGGGGCCTGAGTTCCTACGGGTCGTGAAATAGGAATGTCTGTTGGACCATGGGCCGCTTGTACCGACGTCTCTGCAGCGTCCAGCCTGTCCCGCCTGCGAGAAGAGAGGTGCCGATGTTCTTAGGCGCGCAGCATGCGGCAGGCGAGGGCGAGCACTCTTTATCGATGTATGCGGTCCGGCAACGGGAGTTGAACCGCGCTTCAGCCGGTCTGTGGGCATGCTACGCACGTCACCGCGCGAAGGTGACCGAATGCGTGTTGGCTCATGCTCCCGCGACGCCGGGACGTTTGGTGGTGCTGGGGGCAGGCAATTGCAATGATCTCGAACTGGGCAAGGTCGTGAAGGCCTTCAGCACGGTTCACCTGTTGGATCTGGACTCCGTTGCCATGGCGACGGGGGTGGAACGCCAGGGGATGAGATCCGCGGCTGGGTTGCGGATCCATGGGGGAGTGGATGTGACCGCACCGCTGGACGCCGGCTCCCTGGGCGTGGACGGAGCGGACGTGGTGGTCTCGGCTGCCATGCTCTCTCAACTGATCAGTAGCGCCATGGAAGAAGGACAGCAGGCCGAGGGCCTGCTCCGCGTGCGCGATGCGCATCTTCAGACCATGCTCGGCCTGCTTCGCCCTGGCGGTCACGGTCTGCTCGTCAACGACATGGTGTCTTCCGACACTTGTCCCCAGCTGCACTCCACGCCGCAAGACCGGCTTCCCACGCTCCTTCCGGCGCTGCTGGAAGAGCGCAATTTCTTCACGGGATGCAATCCGCTGGCGATCGTGGAGCGGCTCAACGGGCCGCTCTTGGAGGCAACGGGCGTCGCCGTCAGCTCACCGTGGCGTTGGGACGTGGGCACGCGCAGCCATCTTGTGTGTGCCGTGTCGTTCCGGCGCCGGCATGAAAGCGCTACACGTCGGCCTGGCCGGGATGTCACCGGACACTCATGAAGCCGTGAACTGCCTGCCGTCACCGGGTTGCTGCAGGTGGCGGGCCCGATCGCACGTCGATGAATGGTTCGATCTCCGCTTCGCGCCTGCGTAAGGAATCCGACAAATCCCGGCAGGTCGACTTTTCCTTGCTCGACCACTCCGTGCGTTCGGCATATGTCTTCTCCCGATTGGCTCCATCCGCGACCGCTTCTCTTTGGAGGCTGAGTCGTTTGGAAATACATGCACGCATACGACCACCCACATGATCAGTCCTATCGATCGCTTCCGTTCTTATCGCCGCCCCGGAGCTTCGCGCAGAGCAGTCAGACCACACCGATCTACGACGCCCTCTACGCGGAGTGGGTCGACTCATTCCGGACTACGCCGGGTGACCGCAGCGGCGAGGGCGCACTGGTCCCTGCCGCATTCGGGAGCAATCCGCACAACGCGAGTCCGGTCGCCGCCGACGCACACGAGCCGTATGGAAACTCCCACAACGCATACGATGTGAAGGGTTACGGCACGCACAACAGCGCGGGGAGAGAGGGACATTGGCAGCGTGTTGCGTCACTCGGGCAACATTCGCCCGAGATGCGCCACATCCCTGCCGAGCTGCCCCCGAGAGAATCATTCGACAGGCGGACGGCGCGATCGGCGAGTGCTCACGAGACGTCATTCGGCGATGGATTGCGGATGGCGTCCGTCGTACCACCGACATGGCCTCCTCTCTCCGTCCCGGCCCAGGTCTAGCCGTTGATAACATCAACGATAGGCAAATCGCACGTATCCAATGCATAATATTTTCCGGCTCTCCGGTTAATTCACGGCCGCCGTGTGAAAGAATGATTACCTGAACTTTCTCTGCTCTCGTTACTGGCGGCACCTGAAAAATGGGTGCTCACTCGTTTAGCTCGTCTGTTCGTCATATGGAGAAGGCGCTGAGATCTTTACCAGCGCGTCCGGTCTGAATGAACAGACGTCGCGGACGTATATCCAGTTACGGGAGATTGTTGGTGATGGGACTACGGCAGCGCCGGCGGTGGGCCGGTGGGATGTCTTTGGCGTTATCGAGTGCGTTGGCGGCGTCGCTTGCGGCGACGGGTGTGGTGTCGTCGGCGTGGGCTGACAGCGGGGATGGTCAGGCGACGGTTCGTGTGGTGCGGGAGGTGAATGCGAACGGTCGATGGGACTCGGTGCTGGAGCCGGGCTGGGCCGGGGTCCAGGTCGTACTGACCGATGACGCGGGCAACTCGGTCACCGGGACCACGGATGCGAACGGTGTGGTGAAGCTGGACCCGGGCAGCAGTCTGTCCAAGGGGAAGTACCGGATCGAGGTGAAGAACCCGGATCCGAAGGTGTACTCGCCCGGCCAGGCCTCACCGCGGACCGATCTGCTGGACCGGACCGTGCTGTCCTCGAACGTGGAGTTCGTGGACCTGTCGGGCGGTAAGAACGTGGAGGTCACGACCTCCTTCTGGAGCCCGGAGGACTACTGCCAGAGGAATGTCCGACTGGCTGCCGTCTGCCAGAACGCCAACATTCCGACTGCCGCGCCGCCGAGCAAGCGCACGCTGTCGTCGTTCACGTTCAACACGCGCGGTGACGCCGTTGCAAACCCTGGCCTGGTCACGGACTTGTCGACTGAGGCGGAGACTGGCACGCAGTGGGGTCTTGGTTACAACAAGGTGACCAGGCAGCTGTTCACGTCCGCGTACGCGAAGCGGGGCTCCAAGTACGGTCCCGGGGGCCCCGGTGCGATCTACCGGACCAACCCGGCCAACGGGCAGACCGCGTTGTTCACCCGGGTCCCCAATCCCGGCACCACCCCGCACCAGCCGGGCGTCAACATGGACTTGGCGTTCGGTCCGGTGGTGGGCAAGGAGTCGCTGGGTGACCTGGACATCACCCCGGACGGCAAGGACCTGTTCGTCGTCAACCTGCACGACCGCAGGCTCTACCGTTACGACGCCATGCAGGCCACCGCCGCCGCGCCGAAGGCCTCCTACTCCATCCCGGACCCGGGCTGTGCCGCGGCCGGTGACTGGCGCCCCTTCGGTCTGGGCATCCAGGACGGCAAGGTCTATGTCGGCGGCGTGTGCTCGGCGCAGTCCACCGGCAACAAGAACGACATGCGGGCTGTCGTGCAAGGCTTCGACCCGACCACGGGCCAGTTCACCGGCAAAGTCATGGACCAGGACCTGGTTTACCCCCGCTACGCTCATTCGCCGCGGAACGCAGATTTCTGCAAGGGCCGCAGCTGGTATCCCTGGACCAACACCCGGCCCGCGACCCAGGACGGCGTGGTCTGCCCGCCGGGCGGCATCGCGAACCCGGAGCCGGAGCTCTCCGACATCGACTTCGAGGTCAACGGCGACATGGTCGTCAGCTTCGCCGACCGCTTCGCCGACCGCGCCGGCTGGGCCCTGCCGGACTTTCCCGGCACCCCCGCAACGTCGGCACTCAACGGTGGTGACATCAACCGGGCGTGCCGTGGCAGCAACCACATGTTCGTCCTGGACGGCAACGGCGGCTGCACGGCAAACGACACCTTGGAAACCAACGGTGGACTTCAGCCCCTGGACGCCCGGGAGTTCTACCCCGGCGACTACGCAAACTATGCGGGTTGGCACTCAGAGACCGCTGAGGGATCGGTGGCTATCTCCAAGGTGGAGACAAGCATGCCCATGATCTCGGAGGACCCCATCCGGGACCCGATCACCGGGCACGGTCTGCACTATCTCAACCGCAGCAACGGCACCCGCGTGTCCGATTTCAACAACGGCGGCCTTTACCTGAACGACGACTTCGGTAAGTCGCGCGGCATGGGTGACCTGGAGACGATGTGTGATCAGGCGCCGTTGCAGTTGGGTAACCGGGTGTGGCAGGACACGGATGAGGACGGTATCCAGGATCCGGGTGAGCAGCCGTTGGTGGGTGCGACGGTGAATCTGTATGACGCGGACGGCAACAAGATCGGCACCACGGTCACCAACTCACGGGGTGAGTACTACTTCGATTCCACGATCACCAAGAACGTGGCGGCCGAGGACCTGCAGTACGGCCGGACGTACACCATCAAGATGGACAACCCGGCCGACTACCAGGCCGGCGGAGTCCTGGAGGGCTCGTCGCCTACCCGTCCGAACGTCGGCGACAACGAGCAGATCGACTCCAACGGCGAGACCGGCGGCAGCCCGTTCCCGGCCATCACCGTCACCCCGCAGGGCGCGGGGCAGAACAACCACAGCGGCGACTTCGGGTTCACCAAGTCCAGCGTCGACCTGGGCGTCGACAAGACCGCCCCCGCCAAGGTCCTGGGCGGAGCGGCCATCGAATACCAGGTCACCGTCACCAACAACGGCCCCAACGACTCGACCGGCTGGAAGGTGACCGACCCCATCCCGGCCGGGATCACCGACGCCCGTACCGCCGACCCCGGGTGCAGCATCAACAACCAGATCCTCACCTGCACCGGCGGTCCGCTCAAGGTGGGGCAGAGCCACATCATCACCGTCCGCGGACTGGCCCCGAACCCGCCCGTCGACACGATGATCGAGAACTGTGCGGTGGTCATGGGCAACGAGCCCGACCCCAACCCCAGCAACGACAAGGCGTGTGACCCGACCGAGATCGACGTCCCCGTCATCGACCCGGCCATCGGCACCGCCGCCGCCGCACTCCTGACCCTCACCGGCACCCTCTACCACCACCGCCGACGCCACACCATCGAAAGGACCCGATAAACACCCGCCCATAGACAGACACCCTGTGGGCCCGGCCACCAACACCTGGCGACCGGACCCACAGGCGTACCCAGCCGTACACGAGAGTGATCTAGTGGCTGGATCCCTCGCGCATGGGCCGGAGTGTGAGCGGCAGGTTTGGCCCCGCGAAGTGGGCCGCCTCGTGGCGAACAGCGGCCTGGCCATGGAGGGAGATCGGACGAGTCGTACGCGTTGAACCGTCCGGGAAAGTGATCCGAAGCGGGCTGCCACTCGGCTCAGCCGGTCCGGAACATGGCAAGAGCAGCATGCCGAGAGCTTCGGGACCGGCTGGATGGGCCAGCACGTGCAATTCCTCTGCGGCGGTCGGTAAGGGCAGCAGTGTGCGGCGATTCCGTAGCGCGGCCCTCTGGCCTGGTAGCGGGAGTTCGGTGATGACACTGGTTCCGCCTTGGCCGCCGCAGGCGAGACGGGCAGCCTTGTGGAGAAACAGACAGCGGTCCACCGTGGTCAGCAGGCGGTCCATGAGGAGGCACTGCCAGCCGCCACTGCGTTCAGTCGGGAGGTTGTCGGCGGAGGCAAAGGCCAGCGCGAAGGACACAGGGACCGGCAGCGCACCGGCGAGCCGGTCGCTCAGCTGGAGGATGGACCGGTAGAAGTCGACGGCATCGTCCAGCGCGGCGGCCACGATGACCTCGTCGCCACCGAAGGTGGCCACACATCCGGAACGCCAGAGCTGCTCGTGGAACCACTCACGCGTGACCATGCCGAGACGGGTCATCACTTTGTTGCCGGCGAGGTGTCCGTAGCAGTCGGGGTCGTCGGCGTTGACACGCTCGACATGGCTCTTGAGACCGTCTACGTCTCCGATCGCGAGCCCCACCAGACCCTCTCCTCGCAGCGTGGCCGCGACATGAGCGGGTATCCGCTTGTGGAAGTCCGGAAAGGCGACCAGGCCGGTCACCGGGTCCTCGCGGCTGTCGGCGCACCACGTACGCCAGGGCGGGCCAGGCTTGCCAGTCGGGTCCATCATCCAGCCTCCGATGGCGGGAACGAGGCCGGTCGCTGACAGGGCTTCACTATCAGTTACGACTTTTGAATCGTAGGTTACTATAACAGTCTATATCGTTTATACCGATCTATCAGACCATTCCGGCGCAATGCGAAGGTGGTCATCCTTCGGTCTTCCCCGGTTCCGCGTCGTTCCGGCTCGCCGTACGGTCGGCCCGGCGGTGCGGACAGCACTCTTCGGCGCCAGGTTGAACGTAGGGAGCCAGAGGTCGGAACGACTCCGACTGGTCCTCCAGCGTCAGTAGGCCCCTGGACATGGCCAGAGCTACGGCGGAGGCGCGATCGCTTACGTCGAGTTTGTGGAACACGCGGCGCATATGGGTTTTGACGGTTGCTTCGGAGACATGCAGGGACTCCGCGATACGTGAGTTGGACTGACCGCCGGCTACCAGGCTCAGTACCTCACGCTCCCGCATGGTGAGCGCCGGTGTCACGGTAGGGGACATGACTTCGGAGACGAGGTGAGGCAGGGTGCGAGTGGAGACCGGGATCGCACCGCGCACGGCTTGGTGCAGACTAGCCACGATTTCGTCCGTGGGGCAGTCCTTGAGGAGAAAGCCGCGGGCGCCCTCCTTGAGAGCCGTGACGACATGCCGGGGCTCGTCGGTGAAGGCGATGATGGCCGTCCGGCCTCCCTGTTGCCGCAGAGCGTCGATGAGATCAGGGATCGGTGCCCCGTGGACGCCGGGTCCGATCTCGACGATCGCGGCATTCGGTTCCGTACGCAGGATGTCAGGCAGTCCCGCTGCCACGGAGGCGGCGGTGACGACTACGGCCATGTCCGGCTGGGCGTCGATCACCGCAGCCAGTCCGGCGACGGTGACGGGGTGTGGCGCGATGACAGCGGCTTTGATGGGCCTGGTGGGTTCCAGGCCCATTACCGGCTCCCCTCGCCGAGGCTGTCGGCAATGTGTTCCACGGTGCGTATCCGGTACGCCGTGTGGGACGGTGCTGGTTCCCGGTCGTCGCAACGCATGCTGTCGTCGGCCTTCAGGGGGCCTTCGAAGCTCCTCCGTGCCTGTGTGCGCTGCGGCTTTCTGCCATGCGAAGTCCTCAGGACATTCGGCTCGTTGATCGTGGACTCCTCAGATCCGGAACGGTGCGGGGACAAGGCTTCCACCGGGGGCGCCGCGGATGTGGTCGGTGCGAGCGTGAGTGGATGGCGTCGGCCTGGAAGAGGACAGGGCCGTATGGCCCGACCGGATGTCACCGCGCAGTTCCCGCAGACACCCCACTCCGGGACATGTGCTGGAATTTCGATCGCGAGGGAGCCGGCTGGTGCCGTGCCTGCTCTGTGACCCGTCAGTTGTGCAGCCCCTTTGTTCCCCCGAGTGGCGGGTGCCGGTTCCTTCTTCTGCCCGGTCGTTCCTGGACACCGTGTGGTCGGCACGGTGCGCCATCCCGTGGTCAGCGGGGCGCAGGAGGACAACTGGCGGGCAGAAGCACGCTGTTGACACGTGTAGCGCTCAGCACATGATAGATCGCCCCTGGGCATGCGGTGAGCGGAGGCTTTTCGCCGATTCTCGGTCTCCCTTCGCTACCTCGCTTCGACACTCGATGCGGCAGAGGCGGGAATCAGGAGGGCAAAGGCTGACACATGAGCGTCGGACGTGCGGCCCGAGAGGCATACAGCGTTCAGGATGTGCCGTGAGGGAGTGTCAGGGCTGGTGCCTGCGGGCGCATACGCCGGTCATTGCGCATGGCGGAGCTGCCTGCTGCCCTGGATTACCGGGCCAGGTCACACCGCCCAGGGACGGCGTGACCTGGCCGTGGCAAGGGACCGCTTCCGTCATGAGCGCGTGCAGCACGGTGACTCTGTCGTACCGGAGTCAGGGATCACTGGCGGTGAGCGGCCCTCGCCGGCCGGGGCCGCGTCGCGTGCCCGAGACCGCGCATAAGGTCAGGCGGTCCGCGGTCGTGGCGCACGGGTGCCGGTCAGTCATGACCCAGGCGACTCCGCTGTGCCGTTCTCTGCGGGCTTCGTGCCGTTTTCCGGGGCCTTCGTGCCGTTCTCTGCGGGCTTCGTGCCGTTCTCCACGAGGGCAGGGGCATTTCCCTCAGGCTTGGTGCCGTTCTCGTTGGATGAACCGACCAGCGTGATGTAGAGGGGCGCCTCGTTGACTCCGTCGTAGCCCAGAGCTGCGGTGAAGTCGTCGTCGAGGAACTCCGCGATGGGCCGCGACGCGAGGCCGTAGGCCGTGGCGAGAAGCAGCAGGTTCTGCTGTAGATGCCCTGCCTCCAGCAGGCAGAACCGCAGTGCTCGCTGACCGTACTTGAAGCGGGAGCGCCAGAACGAGGCGCCGATGACGAGCATCGCCGCCGCCTCGCGGGCCATCTCCGGCTGGAGTGTGGCCAGTTGGAGGGTGTCATGGTCGACATTCCGCAGTTGTGTCAGCGCATGACGGAATGGGTCGTAGTGATAAAGCCCCGGCTCCAGCCCTCCCACACGCTGGGCGATCACATACAGGTCGAGCGGGTACAGAGCGCCGCCCGACGGGATGGGACGGCGCGGCCAGTCCCCCATCAGGCGTACCCGGTAGGAGTGCTGCAGCAGCCCGGACAGGAACGGCAGTCGGAGGTTGTTGCCGCGGAAGACCTCGGCGCTGCGCCCGGCCTTGATCACCTTGGTCAGTTCGGCGGCCACAGGCGCAGGGTGAGGCAGCTGCAGGAAGGGGCGGTTGGGGTTGAGGCGGACCGCGCGCTGGGTCAGCAGGCGCAGCTCGTCGGCCTTTACGAGCGTGAGGCCTCCCGGCACGTCCCGGTCGAGAGCAGGCGAATGGAGCTTGGACGCCTCGAAGTAGATCTTCATGGGATCGTCGAGCGGCGGGGCGGTCTCGCCCTGAACAGGGTCTATCAGTTTCGCTCCGTGCAGGTTCTCGGTCTCGGACATGATGGCCTCCGGCGCAGGGGCAGGGGTGTGGAATCGGGTGGGCTCGGTGTGGTCAGTGGCCCTACGAGCAGACCCAGGTCGACGGTCGGCTGGGCAAGCGCGGTGGTCTGGTGAACCTCGCGGCGAAGGAGGAGCCAAACCAGGACTTCTCCGCACCAGGAACAGGCGGTGTGCACCGGAGTGCAGTCCGGTTGACCCGGCTCCGGCGTGCGCAGTCCTCCGGGCAGTGACAGGTCCGGTTGTCGTCGGCGTCAGAGCTCATGCAGACGATTCGCCTGGCTTCGGACAGTACGGGCACCAGGGCGTCGGTGAAGGCCGGCAACTGTTCTCCGGCCAGGCGCGCGACGAGTTGTCGGCGTACGAGCTGAAGTGCATAGCTGCGTACGTTTGAACGTGCAGAGGTGTCAGGCCACTTCGGTTTCCCGCTCGATGGCCTTGAGGCGGTTCTTGAGTCGGTAGCTCGGGCCGTTGATGGGGACGACTTCGCAGTGGTGGAGGAGCCGGTCGAGGATCGCGGTGGCGAGGACCTCGTCGCCGAAGACTTGGCCCCACTCGCTGAAAGTCTTGTTCGAGGTCAAGATGATGGAGCCCTTCTCGTAGCGCTTGGAGATCACCTGGAAGACCAGGTTTGCTTCCGCGCGTTCGAGGGGCTGGTAGCCGACTTCGTCGACCACGAGGACACTCGGCCGCAGGTAGGTGCCGAGTTTGTTGGTCAGCCGGCCGGCGGCTTCGGCGGTTTTGAGGTTGCGGACCATGTCGTCGAGGCTGGTGAAGTAGATCGAGTAGCCGGCCCGGCAGGCCGCGACGGCCAGGGCGATGGCGATGTGGGTCTTGCCGACTCCGGGCGGCCCGAGCAGGGCCGCGTTCGCCTTGGCTTCCACGAAGGAGAGGGTGGCGAGGTCCTTGATTTTGCGCGGGTCGAGGTCGGGCTGGAACGAAAAGTCGTACTCGTCCAGCGTCTTGTGGTGTGGAAGCCTCGACAGCCGCAGGCCCTGGCGGAAGCGCCGGTCGTCGCGGACGGCGAGTTCCTCGGACAGGACCAGGTCGAGGAACTCGAGGTAGCCCATCTTCGCTTCGTCGGCCCGCCGGATGTACTCGTTGATGGCTTCGGCCAGGTGGGGCAGGCCGAGCTTGCCGGCCGTGCTGCGGACGCGGGTGGAGACCAGCTCGCTCAAGACGTTTCCCTCGTGCTCGGGTGGGTGGTGAAGGGACGGGTGCCGGTCAGCTCGTCATAGACCGACAGCGGCCGACGGCCGACCTCGATCCGGGTGGCCGCGGCCCGGTGCAGCAGGGCCTGCAGCGGACCGGCTTCCTCGCCGGGGACACGCTCGTGACGAGGCTGGGGCGGGACGTCGCCGCTGGTGGTCCGGCGGCCCTGGCCGGTGGGCAGACCGTCCCAATGCTTCTCCTCCACGATGCGGACACCGCGGCCGACTGCCCGCGGGTGCATGGCCAACAGCGTTTCCCCGCTGGCATCAGGGGCGGTCGAGTGCAGCATGACCTGGGACTTTGTAGCCCTGATCTCCACCAGCTGGCGTGGGCGGACCTTGCGGGCGGGCACCGAGTAGAGGTTCCCGCCGAAGGCGACCAGACAGTCCTTGCCGACCGGCCGCAGATGCCGCTCGGCCACCAGATACGGCGTCGGAGGCAGCGGCTTGAGGGCCGCGTGGTCCCGGGCCGCCCGCTCACCGATGACCTCCCGGTGCGTCTTGTGGATCTGGGCCCGCCGCTGCGGCACCCACGCGGCGAACGCCGCGTCCATCTCCTCGACGGACGAGAAGGCCCGCCCGGACAGGACGTGGTCGCGCACGATCAGGACCTGCCGCTCGACCCGGCCCTTGCCCTGCGGCCGGTAGGCGGCCAGGACGTCGATGTCGAAGTCGTAGTGGCCGGCGAAGCCGACCGCTTCCGGGTGCAGCGGGACCGCCTCGCCGGGGGCGACGTGGCGGCGGACGACGGTCTTGGTGCGGTCGTAGACGATCGTCATCGGCACCCCGCCGAAGTGCGCGAACGCCCGCCGGTGGCAGTCGAAGAACGTCTGCAGATCCAGGCTGGTGGTGAAGCAGCAGAACGGGTCACGCGAGTACGACAGCACCATGTGGAAGGAGTAGACCTTGGGAATGCCCAGGTGAGCGAGGGTCTTGCCCTCATCACCCCAGTCCACCTGCGCCTGGGCGCCCGGGATCACCTCGAACCGGCGGTGCATCCCCGCCAGTTCCCTCGGCGTGATGCCCAGTTCCTCGGCGATCCTCGGGCGTGCTTCCTGAACGTAGAGCTTGACCCGCTGGTAGTTGCCGGTGAACCCGTACTCCTTGGCCAGCCGCTCGTGGATCACCGCGGCCTTCATCAGGACCTCGGCCCGAAGCATCGCGTCGATCAGCGGGGCGACCTCATCGACCACCCGCCTGCGTGGCTGCCCGCTCACCGTCCGACGCGGCGGCGACGCCGACCCGTCGGCAGACAAGTACTTGCTGACCGTCCGCCAGTTCAGCCCGGTTTCCTTGGCAACCTCCGACAGGCTCATGGCCCCGGACTCGACCAGGCCACGAAAACGCCGGAGTTCCAGCCAGCGCTGCGGGTCCAAGACCACCATCGACCCCTCTCTGCAACCTTGAACAACAGGCAGCAGAGTGCAGGGCACCGGCCCTCAACACATCAGGAACTATGCACGTTCATCCGTACGTGACTATGCACGTTCACGTGTACGCCGACACGAGTGCTCTTTGCGTCGTCAGCATCGCATTCTCGGTCACTGGGATGTGCGCACATGGGTTCACGGCACCGGCAATTCCGTCCTGATCACACATGCACGGCCTCACTTGGTCGCAGAGATGTCCTGATGAGTGGTGCGCTGCCGGGTGACAGTGCTCGCCGCTCGAGCGATGCAGGCGTTCAGTGATCGAGCCGGCCGGCGCAAGGTCTGCTCGATCAGCAGGTTCGGGAGGAGACCGCTGCCGATCCACTGCTGGTGACCGGGAACCCGGGACGCCATGTCAAAGTCCCAGCTGACGCTGCTGCACAAAGCCGCGACGAGCTGGGCGGGTCCGAGTGAGTGGTACTGGGCGCGGGAACCGAGAGCAGTAGCCAGTTGGGTGACGACCATGGGAACGGTTGCGAGCTCCTGGCCGGTGAGCTCGTAGACGTTGCCGGTGTGCTTCATCGGTTCGGTGGTCAGCACCGCGATGACTTCGATGAGGTCGTCCACTGCGAGCCAGGGCACAGGAGCATCGGTGAAGGAGCCGCGTACGGCCGCGAAATCCTTGATCTGGCGGGCGATCTGAACGAGATCCACGTCCATGGGGGCACAGCGCAGGACCACGTGATCCGCGCGGGCCTTCGCGGCGGTGTTCTCGGCACGAGCGACTTCTCCGAGATACGGGCTGGCACCCATCAGTCGGTCGACTCCGAGAGCGGACACGATGACAAGGGGAAGCGAGGGGAGGAAAGGGTACCGGCAAGCCGAGGCATGCGCGGTGGGAGTCAGCGAAGCCACATCGACCAGTGCGCAGTCCGCGTCGGCCGGATCGGTGACCAACTCTGCCAGTGACGAGGTCGCCAGGGCCCTTCGCAGCGCCGGGCGACCGCCGACGAACAAGAGTCGCAGTCGAGCCCGGGTTCCAGTGTCTGAAGGCATGGGGCGATTCTTGTGGGCGCCTGATGCCGCCCAAGAGACCTGATCAGCTGAATTCCGGTGTCCGTCATTCGGGTGACATCGCCTTTGGCCACGAACCTGGGAACCAGCCAAGGTCCCGTCCCGAAAGTCACGGACCGGCGGCGAGGGAGGCGCTTGGAGTGGTGTCCGGGCTGCCGTGTCGTCCCTTCGGAGGACAAGGTCGATCACCCGGCGTCCTGGACCCAGGAACCTTGGCGGCGGCTGTGCGCCGCCGCCAAGGCCGGCCTAAGAGCTCGCTAATAACTCAGTGACGCGGTGCTTCGTCACGTGGTGCCTCCCTTCACGCGCCGGGATTCTGACCAAGCAGGTCTGAATACCGAAGCGGTCAAACAGCATCAAAGGTACCTTCTCATGCAAATGGTTGAATTACCCGTTAAAGCCGCGGACCTTGACTGATGAGCTGTCGGTGCCTGCTGGAGTCATCCGCCCGACGGGCCGTTCACTCCCTGTCACAACCGGGTGCGCAAGTCGGTACCGCAACGCACCGCAGGCCCACAGCGCAGGACGGGTGTCTACGCGTCCTCGCTGGTCAACGCAGGCTGAGCGGCTCATTGTGTCTGAGATCACGCCCGAACCGGCTCAAGCCAGCGTAATAGTCAGCCCGTCGGAGTGTCATACAAGCAGCGAGCCGCGGAGACGCTCGGCAGGTAGAGGAAGGAAGGACCCATGCCCTCCAGCTCCCCCGACACTCGACACTTCTGCGCCGGGTGCCACAAGGAGTTGCTGCCCGAGGGTGCAGCCGGGTCCACTGACTCCATGGACGTCGATGGGGCGGGGTCGGCGACTTGTGCGGGTGCTTCGGAGGAGGGCTCGTATGCATGGAACGGTCGTTGCGGCCATGCAGACGCCAGGAGCGTGGATCGGCCCAAGCAGCCAGCCGACGGCTTATGGCGGACGGCCGCTGTTCGCGGGACCTCTGCCCTGAAGCTGCTGGGCAGGACGATCGTTCGCCTGCTCCGACGCAGGGCGGGCGATGGACATTGATACTCCCTGGTGCCGACGGCTGATCCCCACGTCGGCACCAGGGTTCCGCGCGCTCGCGCGGGCGTTCGCAGGGAGGGCCGGACGGGGAGGGGACGTTCGGCCCACTGCGGGCGTCGATCGGCGGTAACCACCGCTGACCTGACACCCGGCCCTTGGCAACCGCAGAACTGACGATGCGGTCGTCGAGGGCCGGTTTCGGTGGGCCTTCTTCGCCACGGCGTACGAAACAACTTCGCGTGCGGGGCGGGTATACACCGCTGACGCGGAGCCGCAGCCACGAATCCGTCAGCCGGACCCAGCACGTCCGGCTGACGGATTCTTCACCTCACCGAAAGGGCGGAGCGCATGCGCAACACTCCATCCTGCCCATGTAGATCCCGTGCCGGGCAAACTATGACGCCGCGGCGAACAAGGTCTCACCCTCAGACCTGATAGTCGGTGATCGGATCTGCGGGGGAAGTGACCACGGGGCCCAGGCGCCGTGTACGTGTAGGGATCGTCCAGCGGCTTGCGCCGTGGTGTGGCCGTCTTGCCGAGCTGGGCTGAATGGATGACATGGCGTCATAGGGGAGCCTCGGGGCACTCTGTTCTTCTGGATGGAGCCCGGAACCGTCCCTTCCCTCCGCAGGGTCTCGTACCACCCGGCCCGGTGAAGTACGAGACCCTGCGGACACGAAAGCCGTGGCAGAGCGCCGATGTCCGGCCCCGTCAGTCAGGTGCCTGCGTGAGCGGAGCCCTCGTTCCAGCTTGGCTGCTTGTGGATGGTTCTGAGGTCGGCGGAGGTGTCGAGGCCGTCCCGCCCGGTTCGGGAGTGAGAGGCGGGGACGAGCTTGCGCTGTCGCTCGGCTCTTCATCGGGCGTGGCGTTCGGATCTCCGCTCGGGGTGGCACTGGGCGTCGGGGTCGTAGTGAGAGTTGCCTGATCGTCGGCATCGGGTATGTGCTCGTGGGACGGAGTGCCAGAAGGAGCCGTCGTCTGATGGGGCTTGGCGGGGTGATCGGGCGTCGAGGCCGAGCCCCGTCGGGTGACGGCGTCGCCGACGGTCGTACCGGTCCCGCCGCTGAAGTTGCTACCCGACATGAGTTCGTAGGTCGTGATGCCGGCCATGGTCACGCCGAAGATGACGGTGGCCGCGACTACCGGCCTTCGCCAGCTCTTCACGCGCGCGCGGTGGATGGACGGTTCGGTGAACTCTCCCAGAGCCTGTGGTGCTTGTTTCCGGGAATGAACTGTGGGCTTTGCCTCCCGTAGCTGCTCTGCTGTGCTCTTGAAGAAGTGCTGGAACAGTTTGTCCCCGCACGTGGCTAGGACACTGACGACACCGGCGCCCAGAATTGTGCCGTACACCCCGAAGTACGACGCCAATTTGGCCGCTGCGACTGCCGCCACGGCACTGCCGGCAACCTGGGGGACACTCAGATCGAGCCGCTTGCGATCTGCGTCGGGTGTCTCGCGCATACCCGGAAAATGCCTTCCTTTCCCATACTGTGGGTCAACTGGCCTCTCGAGACAGCGATGTGCGGCAAGGACCAAATCCCACCTTCAACGCCATCCCGACTCCTGGAATTCATCGCTCAACGCGCACAGCAGCCCGGCGGCCCACGCTCGCTTCGGATGTGAGCCCAGAAGAACACACCAGGCTGACGACGTCATCTCTGACGGCTGAGGGCTCTGTTACGTAAGGGAGCACGTGACTTCGATCATGTAAGTTGCGTAACAAATGGACGCTTGGTGATCACCCGAGAGATTTGTGCAGCATGACAATGGCGCAGACTTTGACTTAGTGCGACCCTGGGTGGGCACCTCCCCCTGCCCCTCCATATGACAGAGAACACATTTCGGCACCCCTAGGGTTCGCACGCGCTACGGCCGACCGTCAGCCCGTACTTCGGACCGCTCGGCACGATGAGCTGGTTTGACAAGCGGCCGACCGACCCTGCCGCTTGTCATGCGGCTCACAAGACTTTTACGCCTGCGCGGTTCCTTTTGTTTCGTCCTTGGCATGCCCGGCAACGCGCTGTTCTGCATGATGGAGTTGGAGTGCACAGCCGACTGGAAGGCGAAATCAACGGAAACGCGTTCGGGGTTGGTCGCGTGTGCGGCCTACAGGTTACTTCAGCTCTAAAGGCCAGTGGTGGCGTCTGCCTGTCTCAATTGGGTCTGTTTGGAGGATGGTGTGGCGGCACGTCACAAGAGGGTGCGTAGAGGGCGGGCTCTGAGGCAGCAGCAGGCCTTGAAGCTGGGTGCCATCACCGCGCCTGTCTCCGCGGGATTGATTCTGACGGCCGCGACGAGTTCGTACGCAGCCGAGCCTGCAGCGCAGATTTCGTCGCTACAGGTGAAAGGGGCCACGACACCGGCATGCCCCGCACACACACAGCAACTGACGCCACAGGAGTGGCAGGAACTGGCGCAACTTGCCCCGGCGGAGCGGAACCAACTTGCCCAGCTGACCCCGCAGGAATGCGCGGCATTGGCAGGACTTACGGCGCAAGAGCGGCAGGACCTGGCGACGCTCACCCCGCAGCAGCGGCAGGAACTCGCCCGGCTCACCCCGCAGCAGCGGCAGGAACTCGCCCGGCTCACGCCGCAGCAGCGGTGGCAGCTCGCGGAGTTCGCACGTCAGGCCCAGCAGAGCAGCCACTCTGGCGTGGGCTCTCCGAGCTCCACGCAGAGCCAGGCGGATGCCACCGCAGGTCAGCGTCCTCCAGCAGCGGTCGCCGGAGCCCAGGGGCCGATGAACACTGAGCCCACGAACGCGGCCGGCAAGCCCCAGGCCGCGCACCAAGGGCAGTCCGTCGCGCCCGCCCAGGCGGGTGCCCTCAGCCCGGCGACGCCTTACCTCAACCTCAACCAAAGGATGCCCGACGTCTCCACAGTGATGAAAGAGACCGGGATCAAGACCTTCTCCATGGCTTTCATCCATGCCTCCGGTGGCTGCCAGCCCGCCTGGAACAATGGCCCGCTCATGGATGCGGCCCATCGGGAAACCATCAATGCGATCCGCGCGGCCGGCGGCGACGTCATTCCGTCCATCAGCGGCTGGAGCGGCAACAAGCTCGGCCCCAACTGCCCATCCCCGGAAGCGTTGGCCGACGCATATCAGAAGGTGATCGACGCTTACGGATTCAAGGCCATCGACGTCGACATCGAGAACACCGACGAATTCGAGAACCCGGCCGTCCAGGACCGCATTCTGGGCGCCCTCAAGATCGTCAAGCAGAACAATCCCGGCCTGAAGACCATCGTCACCTTCGGCAGCCTCACCAAGAATCCGTGGGGCAACCGCCTCATCGAGCGAGCCGCCGAGCTGAAGGCGAACATCGACGTCTTTACCATCATGCCCTTCGACATCGGCGGCGGCGCGGACATCTACGGCGCCACGGTCAACGCGACCGAGGTCCTGAAGAACAAGCTGAAGAGCACCTTCGGTTGGAACGATGCCATCGCCTACGCCCACGTAGGCATCTCCGGCATGAACGGCCGCAGTGACGGCGGTGAGATCAACACCCCCGAGACCTGGACTCGAATCCGGGACTGGGCCAACTCCCACCACATTGGCCGCTTGGCCTTCTGGTCGGTCAACCGTGACCGCCCCTGCCCGAACGGCGGCACGGTCGGGCACTGCTCCGGAACCGATCACGAAGCCTGGAAGTTCACTTCCATCACCGCCGGGTTCACCGGCTGACCTGCCGCCCCGACGCTCGGCCGTTCGCAACGGGCGCCCGCATTTCGCGAGTTGCTGCAGCGCTAAGTTCCGGGCTGCGTGGGTCTTTTGCCTGCCACTTCATCGAGGAACGTCACCTCTGTGCCGGCCAGATATTGCTCACGCTCGCCCAGGAAACGCCTTACGTGCGGCTGTTCCTCGTGCCGGGCGAAGGCCTCCCGGTCCGTGTAGAGCTCGTAGAAGACGCGCACGGTGGGTTCATCCACGGGAACATGAGAGACGTACACCAGGGTGCCGGGTTCCTTCGCCTGAATCCCTTCCAGGGTTTCGGCAGCGAGCTGGTCGAATGCTGCAGCTGCTACGTCGTCGCGGGCGGTAAAGCGGACTAAGAGAGCGTACGCCACAAGACCTCCCCAGCACTTGGGCATCGATGTTCGCAACTCACCACCCCGCGCGATTCAGGGAATGGCGTCAACAGTGGGAGGTGCTGATCTGAAGTACCGATTATGTGAGTATCCACTCGATCGCCTTCTGATGCGTCATACAGGATAAGTATGTAGATCTTTACCAGTATTCCTTGCTCTGCGTGACATATCGATATGCATGTATATCGATGTATAGATGGGACTGGTGATGGAGCTACGGCAGCGCCGGCGGTGGGCCGGTGGGATGTCTTTGGCGTTATCGAGTGCGTTGGCGGCGTCGCTCGCGGCGACGGGTGTGGTGTCGTCGGCGTGGGCTGACAGCGGGGATGGTCAGGCGACGGTTCGTGTGGTGCGGGAGGTGAACGCGAACGGTAAGTGGGATGAGGTGCTGGAGCCGGGCTGGGCCGGGGTCCAGGTCGTGCTGACCGATGACGCGGGCAACTCGGTCACCGGGACCACGGATGCGAACGGTGTGGTGAAGCTGGACCCGGGCAGCAGTCTGTCGAAGGGGAAGTACCGGATCGAGGTGAAGAACCCGGATCCGAAGGTGTATTCGCCCGGCCAGGCTTCGCCACGGACGGATCTGCTGGACCGGACCGTGCTGTCCTCGAATGTGGAGTTCGTGGACCTGTCGGGCGGCAAGAACGTGGAGATCACGACCTCGTTCTGGAGCCCGGAGGACTACTGCCAGCGGAATGCCCCGCTGGTCGCCGCCTGCCAGAATCCCTCGATTCCGCCGCCGGACCCGACGCCGGCTACCCGTCGTACTCTGACGTCGATCCCGTTCAACGCCCGCGGCGTGCAGATTCCGTCCGACGCTCCTCCCAACCCTGACCAGTCGCGGGCGCTGGCGACCGAGGCGCAGACCGGCACGGTGTGGGGTCTGGGCTACAACAAGGTCAACAAGAACCTCTTCTCCGCCGCCTACGCCAAGCGGGGCTCGGACTACGGTCCCGGCGGCCCCGGCGCGATCTACGTCACCCAGCCCGACGGGCAGACCCGTCTGTGGGCCAGGGTCCCCAACCCCGGCACCACGCCGCACCAGCCGGGCGTCAATATGGACCTGGCGTTCAACCCGGTGGTGGGCAAGCAGTCCCTGGGCGATCTGGACGTCAGCCCAGACGGCAAGGACCTGTACGTCATCAACCTCAACGACCGCAGGCTCTACCGCTACGACGCCACGCTGGCCACCGCCACCGCGCCGAAGGCCTCCTACGCCATCCCGGACCCAGGCTGCGCCTCGCCGGGTGACTGGCGCCCGCGCGGTCTGGGCATCCAGGACGGCAAGGTGTACGTCGGCGGTGTGTGCTCGGCCGAGTCCACCCCCAACAACAGGGCCAACCTGCGCGCGGTGGTGTGGAAGTTCGACCCGACTACGGGTCAGTTCACCAACACCGTCATGGACCAGGCGCTCAGCGACTTCCGGCGCGGCGGATATAACGGCATCCCCTGCGTCGGCAATACGTGGTACGCGTGGAGGAGCGACCGGCCCGTGAACCAGGTCGACTTCGACGGCGTCAACCATGCCTGCGGCGAGGGTCCCATCCAGAACCCCGAACCCGAGTTCGACGACATCGCATTCGAGACCAACGGTGACATGGTCCTCGCACTCGGTGACCGCTTCCCCGACCGCTCCGGCTGGGCCCTGCCCGACTTCCCGGGCTTCCCTGCAACGACCGCACTCAACGGCGGTGACCTCAACCGGGCGTGCCTCGGCGGCAACCACATGTTCGTCCTGGACGCACACGGTGGCTGCGCCAACCACGACACCGCCGCCACCAACGGCGGTTACCAGGACCCGAGAGTCCCGGAGTTCTACCCGGGTGAGTGGGGGGCCTTCGGTAACCACCAGGAGGTCAGCCAGGGAGGTCTGGCCCTGTCCAAGGTGGAGACGGTCATGCCCTTCACTGCCATGGACCCCCTCTCGGTCCCGAGTAACTGGTGGACGGGCCACGGGCTGATCTGGGTCGACCGCCAGAAGGGCACCCGGCTCGGAGACCCTGACGGGAACGGGATCGACAACGGCGGCGCCTACCTGAACAACAACTTCGGCAAGGCACGCGGTATCGGTGACCTGGAAGTCCTGTGTGATCAGGCGCCGTTGCAGTTGGGTAACCGGGTGTGGCAGGACACGGATGAGGACGGTATCCAGGATCCGGGTGAGCAGCCGTTGGTGGGTGCGACGGTGAATCTGTATGACGCCGACGGCAACAAGATCGGCACCACGGTCACCAACTCACGGGGTGAGTACTACTTCGACTCCACGATCACCAAGAACGTGGCGGCCGAGGACCTGCAGTACGGCCGGACGTACACCATCAAGATGGACAACCCGGCCGACTACCAGGCCGGCGGAGTCCTGGAGGGCTCGTCGCCTACCCGTCCGAACGTCGGCGACAACGAGCAGATCGACTCCAACGGCGAGACCGGCGGCAGCCCGTTCCCGGCCATCACCGTCACCCCGCAGGGCGCGGGGCAGAACAACCACAGCGGCGACTTCGGGTTCACCAAGTCCAGCGTCGACCTGGGCGTCGACAAGACCGCCCCCGCCAAGGTCCTGGGCGGAGCGGCCATCGAATACCAGGTCACCGTCACCAACAACGGCCCCAACGACTCGACCGGCTGGAAGGTGACCGACCCCATCCCGGCCGGGATCACCGACGCCCGTACCGCCGACCCCGGGTGCAGCATCAACAACCAGATCCTCACCTGCACCGGCGGTCCGCTCAAGGTGGGGCAGAGCCACATCATCACCGTCCGCGGACTGGCCCCGAACCCGCCCGTCGACACGATGATCGAGAACTGTGCGGTGGTCATGGGCAACGAGCCCGACCCCAACCCCAGCAACGACAAGGCGTGTGACCCGACCGAGATCGACGTCCCCGTCATCGACCCGGCCATCGGCACCGCCGCCGCCGCACTCCTGACCCTCACCGGCACCCTCTACCACCGCCGTCGACGCGACACCATGGGAGCCGCCATTTAGCGAAAATCGCCAACACCTCTCACTGACAGGCACAGACTGGTCCCTCCCCGGCGGACGCCGCAGGGGAGGGACCAGTCGCGTCCCTCTCAATCGAACGTCGAGCCTTGAACGCCGACAAGTCCAGGTTCTGACGTGCGGTCCGGATCCGGTAGCCAAAGGTGTTGTCGAAAAGGGAGCCGGAACCCCCACCGTCCCCCTGGGCATGAACCGTTCCCATCGAGATATCAGCCTCCGACGGAGCTGCGCCTCACCGGGGTGACTGAGAGCGGCTGGAAGGTCGGGGGAGTGTGTGGGATGGGCTGGTGCCGTAGGTGTCGCGATAGAGCGCGGCGAAGCGGCTGGGATGGGCGAAGCCCCAGCGGGCGGCAATATCGGTGACGGTTCTCTCGCCCTGCGGGCGGGCAGCCAGCAACTCGCGATGGGCATGGGCGAGACGCGTGCGACGCAGATAGGCGAGCGGGGTCGTGTCGAGGTGGCGGCGGAACGTGTACTGCAAGGCGCGAACGGTGACGTGTGCCGCTGCCGCGATTTCGGCGACGGTGATGGGCTGATCGGCGTGGTCATCGATGTAGGTGATGGCCCGTCGCAGCGTGGTGGGGTGCGCGTCCCTGCGGTCCTGCGCCGTGGGAGCGGTGCTCACCGTGTTGGGGAACGCCGCCAGGACGCTGGCGGCCAGCAGCTGACTGCTGGTGGAGACGATCAGTGGCTGTTCGGCGATGGCCGGGTCGGTGAGTACGTGGTCGCGCAGGTAGGTGATGGTCTGCTTCAAGTGGCGGGACGCAGCTGGCGAGTTGGGCCGGTGTCCGGTCAACCGCACTGGCCTGCGGGGCGGTTCGGCGCCGGTCGCGGTGACTTGGTCGAGTAGGTTGAGGTCCAGCATCGTGATGGTGCAGCGGGCGCGGCAAACGTGACCCGCGTACGACAGGTCCGGCGGCGCGAGCACCACCATGTCACCGGGCCCGAAAGTGTCCCGGACGCCAGGGAAGACGTGGTCCCGGATAGTTCCTTCGTGGACCATACACAGGCAGATCTTTCCGAGCGGTGTCACCGCGTAACTCATGTCGATGGCGAGGTCCAGCTCATCGACGCTGATGGAGGGCAGGATGCTGCGGCGGACGCGGACCCTGCCGGCCGCGGCGGTGTTACTGCTGATACGCATCCGGGCATAGGCGCGACTGAGGAAGCCTTCCACCATATGCAGGTCGTCGCTGTCGAAGATCAGCGTCTCCATCGCCCTACCGCTCCAACAGGCATGCGCGGTTGCACGACTGCCCGGAAGTGGACACGGACAATCGCATTTCTTCTTGGCTGTCTCTCGCGGAACACCTGAATTCCACGTTCATAAAGCAGTTCCTCCAGATGGCGCGAAGAGGAAACCGATGATACAGCCATACCGCATATGTACCTGTCGGCGCCGAAGTAACTCGAACTGTTATGCGGATTCCGGTTCCCGGGGTGGGATGCCCGTGCGGAGCTGCCGATACTCCTCCTTCGGAGGCGAAGTCCGTGCATATCTCGTGGCAACCGCCTACCTTCCGGCCCGACCTGCCACGTTCCTTCGAGACGGCTCAGGATTCAACCCATTCACGCCACCAGTGGCACAACTACCTTCCCTTGCTGGCCCCTAGCCGATCTACTAGCGATGCCCGGCCCGAAGCGCGAAGGGGTGCGGCCCGGGTAGCAGGTCGGGGTGCGGCACTAGGGGTGCGGGCCCACCCCGACTCTGCGGAACCGCGGAGGGCCGGCCAGGATTCCCGGTCCCTCCTTGGGACTTCCCAAGGCGACCTGACCAGACCAAGACTCTGGCACTGGAGTTGGGCTGGAGCCACGGCGCGCTCTCGATAAGCAGGATGCGATGAACATGTGAGTGGCCCACTTAGAGGTCATCTCATTTGGTGAGTCGGCGGTAGCAGATCAGGGTGCAGGCGATGCTGGCGAAGGCGAGAAAGTGGTCGGCCTTGCGTTCGTAGCGGCGGTGAAGGCGTCGGCATCCGGCGAGCCAGGCCATGGTGCGTTCGATGGTCCAACGGTGGCGGCCAAGTCGTTGCGAGGTCTCGATGCCCTTGCGGGCGATGCGATGCCGGATGCCTCGACCGGATAACCATCGCCGCAGGTGGTTGTAGTCGTAGCCCTTGTCGGCGTGGAGTTTGTGGGGTCTGCGTCTCCGGCGTCCTCGGCGGGAGCGGATCGGTGGTATGCCCTTCACCAGCGGGATCAGTGCCTGGCTGTCGTGGGTGTTGGCGCCCGAGATGCCGATGGACAGGGGCAGGCCGGTCCGCTCCGTGATCAAGTGGATCTTTGACCCGTACTTGCCTCGGTCTACAGGATTCGGGCCTGTCAGCTCCCCCTTTTCAAGGCCCGCATGTTGACCGAGTCGATCGCGCACCGGGACCAGTCCAACTCGCCGCGGGACCCGAGTTCGTCGAGGACCAGGCGGTGGAGTTTGGCCCACACGCGGGCCTTCGTCCACTCGGTGAATCGTCGGTGAGCCGTCGCGCCAGACGGACCGAACGACGGGGTCGGCAACTGCTGCCCCGTGCAGCCGGAGGTCGTCACGAAGACGATCGCAGCCAGCACTTCGCGGTCGCCGTGCCGACGCCGGCCGCCACCCTGAGGCCGCGATGGCGCCTCCGGCACCACCCGCTGGAACAGCTCCCACAACTCGTCCGGCACCAGCCGCTCAACGATCCCTGCCACGACCAGCAGCTTACCCAGCCAAATGAGATGACTCCTTAGATCCCAGCGGCCTGTGCGTCAGCCGCCGGGGAATCCTGGGAAGGAGTGCTCCTCGGTACACCGAAACCCCGAATGTCTCCTGCAGCGCGACTTGGCCCTTCTCGGGGACAGCCGCCCGCCCAACTCCCTCCGCAGCAGCATGTCCGCGTGAGCTGCGTCGTCTGCCTGTAAAACCCGTTCCTGACCGTACGGGCGAGCAGGGTGAGCGCAGAGACGAAGAGAGGCCCAGAACCCTGCTCATGACTGGCCCGGGGCAACTGAAGCAGACGCGCCCGGATTTCGACCCCGTAGGCCATGACTCCGGGGTACACATGAGCCACCTTTCCATATTTTGCGCATATTATGAGGATATTGCGCCAGGTCGATCTTTGACGTAACGGTTGGCGCTCGGCTGTGTCCAATCCCTGTGGAGGCGTCCTAAGGAGCCGCTGCGCAGACGCCGGTTGTTGGGACACTGGGCGGTAAGCCCTCGGCTGGTGCGGAAGTTGACAGGGAAGGCCGATGTGAAGTGTGGGGTGGGCTCGCATGCCAACGGCCAAAAGCCTCATTCCATACAGGCAAGGAGAGGCAAGTGACGGAATGTCACATGAAGGCAGACGATGAGTCGACCACAGAGCCGGGACGGGTACTGGCTCCCGAGCTCGCGGTCGTCCCCGCTGCCGCCGACATGGTGCTGCGCGCTGCCATATACCCGCTGGCCGGGAAAACGCGACCGGAAGGCATCTGCGCGGCCGGATCGGAAGCCGCAGGATTAGCGCAAGCAGGCAATGCACATCCCGGCGACTCGATGATGAAGGATGGACAACGACACCAGAACCTGCGTTTGATGGCTGCCCGCCGGAAGCAGCGTAGGGAAGCACTTGCCTCGCTGCGTATCCACCGTGCGCTCGCCCTGGCCGCCATGTAAAAGGATCCGTGATCCGTGTCTATTTCCTGCTTTTTTCAGTGCTTTGTGGGCGCATCTTGCTACGTACGCGCAGGCCCCTCAACCGCTACCGATGACTGCTCGAAGTGATCGACACCGGCCCCGGCACTCTCGCCGTTACGCCTTGCTTCCCGTGCAACTGTGGGGCCCCCGACGGGAATTGGGGGCTCCATGCGTAAAAGTCGTCCAGTCCCCGTCGAGGGCGCTGAGAGATTTCTACTAAGGACGTCAGCCGCTGTCGAGCGCCGCCTGGCAGGGTTCGCGGCCCGTCCCGTGATCACTCGAAGAAGGCTCACTTACCGACGAGCGGGATCGTGCCCTTCCGAATCTTCCTTCAGGTTTCGATCCATTGCCATGCGGTCAGTGCATTTTTCGGTGGCGACGGGTGGAACAGACATCTCCTCCATTTGCCGTGCGCCGCTGGCCGCGTGAAAGACGAGTAGCTCACAACCTGAGCCTGCGCGCGTACTCCATCCCGAGGATGACCACCCGGAAGGGTAGTCTCGCCTGTCTGCTTGACGGCATCCGGTTCGTTGCGTCGGCACCTCGCCTCACCAAGGCCTTCAGTCCTCAACGGGCGAGTCTGGAAAACCGAGCCGCGGTGCCGTCAGACTCAGGCACTGCCGAAGGTGGGGACAGGAGGTACTTCATACTCCCCTTATCAAGGTGCGGCCTGGACGCCGAGCGCATGATGCTGTACCACCTGAGCGGGGGACAGAACGCTCGGGTAAACAGCGGTCTCGTCGATCTGGCCGTTGAAAAACAGGGTCGACGGCGGGTTCGGCCAGCGGCTCAGTCCTTGCGATTCACTCCCGCCGACGGCCCAATAGCCGCTGTAATCGGCGCTGGTGGTCACGCCCGGGTTGCTCGCCTGAAGTGCCCCGTCCACGTAGAGCTGCATCCCGCCAGGCCCCTGGGTGGCGACGACGTGATGCCACCGGCCGTCATTGAGGGGCGCGCCACTGCTGACGATCTGGGGTGCCCCGTTGAACACTCCGAAGTTCACACGGCCGTCAGCGCCCATGTACATGTGCTTGTCATCTTGGTGGCCGGCCGGCCAACCGCTGCGGCGGTCCAGGCCGATGAGCTTGCCGCCAGTGGGCGAGGTGGTCTTCAACCACATCTCCAAGGAGTACTCCGCGAGAGTGCCGGTAGCGCGGTCGCTGTAGGTGTACTCGTTGTCACCGAGATAACCGACCGCGGAGTGGGAACCTGGCACGGCGCCGGGGACCGCACCGCGGAGGGGGCTGCCCTTGTGCACGCCGCCGTTGTCCTTGCCCGATGAGTCAGCGGCGAAAGTCCCGGACTTCTCCTCGAACTGCCAGTAGAGGTCGGCCCCGTCGGCGACTACCTGCTGCTCGTACGGGCTCGCTGTCGTGGCCGCGGTGACCCTGGCGGATGTGGACTTGGCGCTGGTGTTGGTGCCGTCGCCGGCAGTGATCCGGTACGTGTAGGTGGACCCAGGCGTGACGTCGGTATCGGTGTACGTCAACTGGGGACGGTTCTCCAGCAGGGACGAGCCGGTGACGGTGTGGACCGGCTCGGCGGAGCCGTTGCGGTAAACCCGATAGGTCAACTCGTTGTCGTCCAGGTCAAGACTGGACTGCCAGCGTACGTCGACCGCACCCGGCCGGGTGCTGGACGCACTCACCTGCGGCACCGACGGCGTACCCGTGTCCGGATGGTTCGCGAACCGGGTCAGGCCCTGCTGCGGTTTGCCCTGCACCGTGGTGAACTCACCGCCCACCCATAGGTAATCGGTGCCGTGCTTCGACGCCGTCGTGATCACCCGCGGCCCGATCCTCTCACCGAGCCCGTCATTGGTGTCGGGGAACCAAGCCAGCGCCTTCGGATCCCCCACGGACTGGGCGAGCAGGTGCTGCCGGTCATGCAGCTCCGGGAACCCGCCCATGGACGAGCAGTCGTGGGCGTGCGAGGCGGAGTACAGCACACCCTTGTGGACCTCGACCGCCTGCGTCGCGCCCCAGCAGGTGTCCCGCCAGCGCTGGTTGAAGCCGTTGAGATCGAAGGCGATACGGCCGTCGAAGGAGGGCGTGGCGATGTCCTCGCTCGCGGTGTAGAAGCTGGTGGCGTCGGTGGTGATGTCCTTGACTGTTGACGTAACGGGTATGAAGTTCGCTGGATAGTTCCTGGTCAGAGCCCCACTGTCGCTGTTGACAACGGCGAGGGCGTGGGAGTCGGCCCCGTTGATGTGGCGGAAGTCGCCGCCAAGGATGACGTTCTTTTCGTCCGGGGTGACCTCGATGGCGCGGGCAACCGCATCGCTGTTGACCGTCCATGGACGCAGTGTCGCCGATGCGCGAGTGACGGAGGCGAAGTAGCGCCGGGCCTGACCGGCGACGGAGGTGAAGTCGCCGCCGAGGTAGACGCTGTCGTCGGTGGCTGCCAGCGCCCGCACGGTGGCGTTCACCGATGGCCTGAAGCCCGCCTTCGGCTTGCACGTCTTGATGTCGATGGCGGCCACGTTGCTCACCTTGACGCCATTGACGGTCCCGAAGCGGCCGCCCGCGTACAGCGTCTTGCGATCCGGCGACACCGCGAGCGCCCGAACCGTCGCAAGGCCGGAACCCACCGTGAACGACAGCTGACACGACGTCGGCCGGCCCGACGCCGCGTCCAGCGCCACGAAGTTCACCGCCGGGCGTTCCTGCGTACCGGCGCTCGCACCCGGCGGCCTGACCGCCGAGAAGGTGCCGCCGGCGAAGACCACGCCGCCCGCCTGGGCCATGGCCCACACAATGCCGTTGGTCTGCCAGGTGGGCAGCTCGTCCGCCGTCATCGTGGCCGGCGCCGACACAGCGGCGGCAGACGGAGCTCCCGTGCCGGCCCCTGCCCATGACACAGCAGCCAACGAGAAAGCAGTCGCGACAATTCCTACCGTGCGTAAGCGCATTTACCCCCGGGCCCTTTCCTGACTCGCGTCAAGACAGACTACGTCGCCGCAGGTGAGTGCCCTTGTCAGCAGATTGACAAATACCGTGCCAAGCTCTGTCACTTGTAGTTCATTGCCAGTTACCCAGTGATGTGTGCTGCTGACTCGGCGCGCCCTCTCGCGAAGAACTCCACAGCAGGACTAACCTCGATTCGTCAGCGGGTTTCGGTCGCTGAGTGATCCGGCGGTTCGCCCGTAATGTCCTCTGCCGTTGGAGGACGGGCCGTCGCGTAACGCCGCGGGGTGCGCCGGGTTCCACAGGCCCGGAGACTGCGGTCCTCCTCCTTCCTGGTCCTGGTCGGGGCGGGGCCGGCTGTCAGGTGACGGCCGGAAGCTGTGTGAGCCTGCTCCAGCAGGTGGTGAACGCCTTTGCCCAGGGCCAGGTCCGTTCGATGCGCAGGTAGCGGCGTCGGGCGTGGTCGGCGAGGCGGGCGGGCAGGTGGTAGAGGCGGAAGCGCATGGTGTCCGGCTCGGCGTGTTCGAGCCCGTCCTGGTCGTGCAGGGTGAGCAGCCGCAGCCAGGCGTCGAGATCAGCCGCGAGGTTGCAGGCAAGCATCCATCCGGCGTTGACCTGCCACGACTTGGACGGGAGGTTGTGCAGGCCCATGGCTTTGCCGGTGCGGATGCGATCCTCGACCTCGGCGTGGTCGCGGTGCAGGGCATCGAGGAACTGGACCTGGTGCGAGCCGGGGATGCCCCACAGGTGCCGGATATTCGTCGCGGTGATCGAGTAGCGCCAGCCGGTCTGTTTCTCGAAGTCGGTCAGCTTCTTGTGCTGCCGCCGTGAGGGTCTGACCCGGCGGACGATCAGCCGCATCCCCTGGGGCCAGCCCTCGCGGGTGTTCACCCCGGTCAACTCGGCGACCTGGTAGCCCTCCTGGACGCTGCCGTCCTGGTGCAGGGAGGTCTCCCATGCGCTTTCGGGGAGTTTCGCGATCGCCGCCTCGTCCTCGGGCGTGATCTTCCAGCCGACGGTGTAACGGACCGTGCGCCGCTTCGTGTTCAGTGACTCCAGGTGCTCCAGCAGACCGTGCGTGGCCCCGGCGCCGTCGACGCGGATGAGGAGCTTGGCCTGCGAGGAGCCGGGGACCTGCTCCAGACAGGCCGCCAGCACGCGCAGGTGGTCCTCGACGGTGTTCGCCCCGGCATTCCCGCAGCGCAGCTCCATTGCCAGGCTCTCACCGGTGTTCGCGCACCAGCCGGCCAGCGGGTGGAAGCCGAACGTGCCCTTGAACGTCGCCGCTGCCCCTTCCTTCTTCGAAGCGGCAGTGATGACCGTGGCGTCCAGGTCCACGACGATCCAGCCCTTCAAGTGCCGTCCGGCAACGGTGAGATAGGGGAAGCCGCCCGGCCGCAGATGCAGCAGGCCCCACACCTGGCGGCGCACCCGCCGCCGCACCTTCGCGATCTTTCGCAGCGTGTGTTCGTCGAGGCCGGCCAGCACCCGGCGCATCGTCGAGTCCGACACAGCCGGACCGAAGAGCTGCTGGTGGTGCAGGTGGAGCTGCTCGGCCTCCAGCAGACTCCGTGCTCCGAGCACGATCGCCACAGCCAGCTGGACCAGCACCCCGCTCCGCTCCCGCCACCCGGCCGCCGTACTCGACGGCAGCACCCGGGCCAGTCCACCCGTCAGCCCCAGGCGGTCGGCCAGTTTCCGCAGCAGCACCGCCCCCGCGTGCCCTACCAGCTTCTTCCCGTCAGCAGCCACGGACAGCCGACGGTCCCACCCTGTACTCTCGACCACCAGAAAGGTGCCTTGCTCTCTGCAGCGGATACGACGTAGACACTCGCATCCTCGCAGGTCAACGGCACCTTTCTGCTGTCAGGCTGTCAGCTCAACCAATTCCGCTGAATAGCCAGGGCTAAGGAGGCTCAAGACGGGCACGCAGCCGGTGAGACCTTTGCACCAGATATGACGATGGCTCCCCCGACTGGCGATATCAACGCCTGGTCCTCCCCAGCGGGTGCGGGGGAGGACCAGGCGTCAGTCAGAGGGGGGTTGGATGCGTCGATGGTGTTTATCGGGTCCTTTCGATGGTGTGGCGTCGGCGGTGGTGGTAGAGGGTGCCGGTGAGGGTCAGGAGTGCGGCGGCGGTGGTGGTGCCGATGGCCGGGTCGATGACGGGGACGTCGATCTCGGTCGGGTCACACGCCTTGTCGTTGCTGGGGTTGGGGTCGGGCTCGTTGCCCATGACCACCGCACAGTTCTCGATCATCGTGTCGACGGGCGGGTTCGGGGCCAGTCCGCGGACGGTGATGATGTGGCTCTGCCCCACCTTGAGCGGACCGCCGGTGCAGGTGAGGATCTGGTTGTTGATGCTGCACCCGGGGTCGGCGGTACGGGCGTCGGTGATCCCGGCCGGGATGGGGTCGGTCACCTTCCAGCCGGTCGAGTCGTTGGGGCCGTTGTTGGTGACGGTGACCTGGTATTCGATGGCCGCTCCGCCCAGGACCTTGGCGGGGGCGGTCTTGTCGACGCCCAGGTCGACGCTGGACTTGGTGAACCCGAAGTCGCCGCTGTGGTTGTTCTGCCCCGCGCCCTGCGGGGTGACGGTGATGGCCGGGAACGGGCTGCCGCCGGTCTCGCCGTTGGAGTCGATCTGCTCGTTGTCGCCGACGTTCGGACGGGTAGGCGACGAGCCCTCCAGGACTCCGCCGGCCTGGTAGTCGGCCGGGTTGTCCATCTTGATGGTGTACGTCCGGCCGTACTGCAGGTCCTCGGCCGCCACGTTCTTGGTGATCGTGGAGTCGAAGTAGTACTCACCCCGTGAGTTGGTGACCGTGGTGCCGATCTTGTTGCCGTCGGCGTCATACAGATTCACCGTCGCACCCACCAACGGCTGCTCACCCGGATCCTGGATACCGTCCTCATCCGTGTCCTGCCACACCCGGTTACCCAACTGCAACGGCGCCTGATCACACATCGTCTCCAGGTCACCCATGCCGCGTGCCTTGCCGAAGTCGGCGTTCATGTACAGACCACTGGTGTTGTCCTCGGACACGCGGGTGCCGTTGCTGCGGTTGAGCCAGTGCAGGCCGTGCCCGGTGACCGGGTCCAGGATGGGGTCCTCCGAGATGAGGGGCATGGTGGTCTCCACTTTGGAGATGGCCACCGAACCCTGAGCGGTTTCCGAGTGAATCCCGTTGTACCCGGACACGTGGTCGCCGGGGTAGAACTCCTGTACGTCCAGGGGCTGGGATACGCCGGCGGTGGCTGCGGTGGCGTTGTTGGTGCAGGCGCCGTTGCCGTCCAGGACGAACATGTGGTTGGCGCCGCGGCAGGCCCGGTTGATGTCACCGCCCTGGAATGTGGTCGTCGCCGGGTAGCCGGGGAGATCGGGCAGGGCCCAGCCGGTGCGGTCGGGGAAGCGGTCGGCGAAGCTGACGACCATGTCGCCGTTGGTCTCGAAGTCGATGTCGGAGAGTTCCGGCTCCGGATTCGCGATCCCACCAGGGGGGCAGGCCACGCCGTCCTGGGTCGCGGGCCGGGTGTTGGTCCACGGGTACCAGGTGCGGCCGCGGCAGAAGTCCGCGGCGGGTGGCGAGAGGGCGTAGTGGGGGTAGGTCAGCGGCTGGTCCATGACCGTGTTGGTGAACTGACCCGTGGTCCGGTCGAATTCCCACACGACAGCCCGCAGATCGGCCTTGCGGCCGGTGGACTGCGCCGAGCACACACCGCCGACAAACACCTTGCCGTCCTGGATACCCAGGCCGAAGGGGCGCCAGTCACCGGCCGCGGCACAGCCCGGGTCCGGGATGGAGTAGGAGGCCTTCGGCGCGGCGGCGGTGGCCTGCATGGCGTCATAGCGGTAGAGCCTGCGGTCGTGCAGGTTGACGACGAACAGGTCCTTGCCGTCCGGGGTGATGTCCAGGTCACCCAGCGACTCCTTGCCCACCACCGAACCGAACGCCAAGTCCATGTTGACATCCGGCTGGTGTGGCGTGGTGCCGGGGTTGGGGACCCGGGTGAACAACGCGGTGGCCCCAGTGGCCGGGTTGGTCCGGTAGATCGCGCCGGGTCCGCCGGGACCGTACTTGGTGCCCCGCTTCGCGTACGCGGACGTGAACAGCTGCCTGGTCACCTTGTTGTAACCAAGCCCCCACTGCGTGCCAGTCTCCGCCTCAGTCGACAAGTCCGTGACCAGGCCAGGGTTTGCAACGGCGTCACCGCGCGTGTTGAACGTGAACGACGACAGCGTGCGCTTGCTCGGCGGCGCGGCAGTCGGAATGTTGGCGTTCTGGCAGACGGCAGCCAGTCGGACATTCCCCTGGCAGTAGTCCTCCGGGCTCCAGAAGGAGGTCGTGATCTCCACGTTCTTGCCGCCGGAGAGGTCCACGAACTCCACGTTCGAGGACAGCACGGTCCGGTCCAGCAGATCCGTCCGTGGCGAAGCCTGGCCGGGCGAATACACCTTCGGATCCGGGTTCTTCACCTCGATCCGGTACTTCCCCTTCGACAGACTGCTGCCCGGGTCCAGCTTCACCACACCGTTCGCATCCGTGGTCCCGGTGACCGAGTTGCCCGCGTCATCGGTCAGCACGACCTGGACCCCGGCCCAGCCCGGCTCCAGCACCGAGTCCCATCGACCGTTCGCGTTCACCTCCCGCACCACACGAACCGTCGCCTGACCATCCCCGGCATCAGCCCACGCCGACGACACCACACCCGTCGCCGCGAGCGACGCCGCCAACGCACTCGATAACGCCAAAGACATCCCACCGGCCCACCGCCGGCGCTGCCGCCACTCCATTAGTAACTCGCTTTCATAACTGGTCAGACTCCCGTCGGGGTCTTTCACGCAGACCAGACGCACGGATAAAGATCATTACGGCGACTTGCCGTGACGAGCAGACAAACCAAGTGAGTGATTTGTCGCTTGATCGGATAAGCTATTGAAAGGTGAGTCTGTTCGTGCGTGATCGAGGTGTTTGAGCTGCGGCGTTGCGCTGGAGCGTCACGCAAGGTTCTCAATCACGGCTGGTCACAATCCTCTGCGGTCTGAGCATAGGTTCCACCTATGATCCCGATGGGAGTGCGCCTGCCTCGCAGTGGATGTTCGCTGCTGCGTGCCACCGATCCAGTGAGGCCCAGCCATACACTCCGAGCCATGGAGGGATGGAAGTTCTGGTGGGGTGTCGCAGCGTTTTTCCTTGCACTTCAGACCATGGAGGGATGGAAGTTCTGGTGGGGCGTCGCGGCGTTCTTTATCGCGGGCCTGGCGACGCAGGTCAGCGGATGGCTGGCACACAGACGACGGCGCGCAGAGACAGCCGCAGAGGCGGCTGCTGCCGCAGAACAGCGCCGAGTGGATTTCGAGTTACAAAATTTGATCGAAACCAATATGAAGCTTCACGCCTATAGGGAGCAACTGTTCTGCTTCGTCGCCGCTGCCCGTGAAGTTCGTGAGGCGCAGGCCCAGAACAGGCCCAGCCCAGAGGGTGAACTCCGTGCTGCGAACGAGACGCTGGAAGCTGCCGAGGGCGCCTTGCACACCAACGTGGGCTTAATTCTCGACGACGTCGTGCGGGACCGGGTCTGGCGGGCGATGGAAGCCATCGATCTGGCCGTGACCGAGGCCGTGAAACAGGATGAGGTCGACTTTCGGTCAGTGGGGTCGGTAGTGAACGAGGCATGTGACGCCCTCAGCAGCCGCGTCCGAAACCTGTACGCCACGCAGCCGATGGCGTGACTGGGGCCAGCGACAAGCGGCGAGCATGGTGATTGTGGGGGCGCAACGTGTCGCCCCAAGGACCAGTCACGTGTGGACTGCATCATGGGCGTCTATGAAGACACGGTGCGGGAAATGCGTCCGGAACGTGATCACGTGCGAGTGAATGGAAGCCCTCGCCCCAGTCTGGCCGCTGAGGAACGGCGTGGCGCGTCAGCCCCGGGCGGGCTTCGGCTGCAGGACGCGGGCACGTCGCCGGCACTCTTGATGAACTCGTCGCGGTGCGGCGTGCGGTGGACCAGGCACACGACAGGGGCCAGGAACTGCGGGACCGGTACGGGCCACCCGTCCATACCAAGTGGGCTCCGGCACAGGCTCGCACCTGGGAGACTGCGCCGTTGGCCCTGGCGGGACCTCACACCCGCGATGTGCGGGCTGCGGTGCCGCCGTACGCGCGGAAAGACGTGGGGAAGACGCGGAACGGGGTTGAGGCGGGCTTGAGTGCGTCCGTCGGGCATCCGCGTCCGGAGGCGCAGCCCGCATGCGTGGGTTGCAGCGCGGGGTAATGCTGGAGAGGGCTACCGCAAGGGAGACGACCATGACTGCCCGTACACAAGTCTCGGCGACGGTGCGGAACGATATCCACGCTGAGGTTCTCGAAGTGCTGAGGACGGTGGATCCGTACCTCTTCCAGGTTTCCGTCAGCCGCTCGGATGACGCTGACGCAACCACCGAGTTACAGGTGTCGCTGGCTGGTGATGTCCGCGGCGCGGTGAAGGAGCGGCTCGCGGCGTTCTCGGGCCTCGCGTGCGAGATCGAAGTGAGGGATGTCCACGATCCGTGAGCCGGTGATGGCAAGGCATTGGGCGGAGCAGATCTCCGGGGCCGCCGCAGCACAAAGCGAGGCGGCCCAACTGCTCGGAACGGGCCGGAACCGTCAAGTCCCGCCCGTGCTAGGCCACTCGGCCCTACAGAGGGGACGACGCACACACCTGACGACCGTCGCCAATGGGGGCACCAGAGGCGACAGATCTTCTGGAACGGCTCACCGGCCTTGCCGGTCCGTGGAGGTTCGGTCGCCGACAGGAATGTGATGTGCGTCGCATGGCATTAGGGGTGCTATCTGGCTTCAGTGACGCTGTGCAGTTTCCGAGCCTGCAGATTTGTTATACGGTGCGCAATCTTTTACGTGCACACCTGCCGCTTTTTGTGCCTTCTTTGACATGATGTATATCACGTCAGCCTTAGCGTAACAACGTGTGCCGCGAAATGAATGTGACACACCTGGTCGCATATGGTTTTCTTGTTGACGGTGCGTCTCGCGCGCCCGTCTGGAACGCTCACCATTCGTCACTCATTGCGGTGCGAATAATCACCCCGGGCCGCGCTGTCTGGAGACGGCGCTAAAGCGGCCGGAACTAAGGCGAAGATCAGTCTGTGGCGATCCGGATACCATTTCGATCTGCAAGGAGGGTAATTGGTGGCACGCCATAAAAAGGCGCGCGAGGGTTCGGCTTTCGTGGCAAACCGATATGTTGTCTCGAGTCTGACCCTTGGGGCCGCGCTTGGTGTTGGGGTGATCGGCGCGAGCCCCGCCAGTGCAGTCTCAATCCCGAAGCCGGTCTTAAAGGTCCTGGGAGAGGGTGGGAAGGAGCTCGGAAAGAACCTGTGCAAGGATCATTGCGGCGATATCGCCGAAAAGATCCTTCCGGGGGAGGCGCCCGCCAGCGAGTGGGCAAATGATTCCTATAAGGGCTGGGAGAACAAAGCGTATGCGGAGTTCGACAAGCAGGCCGCAGGAGTTCCCGCGAATGCCCCCGACCGTCAGAAGCAACTGCAGCAAATAGCCGAATCCGTCTACAGTAAATATCGGGGCTACTGGGGGAAGCTGGATGCGGTAAGTCTATTTGAATACACCACGCCCTATAGGGGCGAAGACGGCAAGATCCCTGACGACGCCTATTTGTATGGTGGCCAGCAGTTCGGCCCGCCGGACAGGGAGCGGCTGGGGTACGGTTTTGACGATGCCGTTCAAAATCGGAGGGACTCCAAGGAAGCTCTCAAGTCCATACAGAACGGCCTCCTGAAACGTGCGGTACTTCCGGTCGTCGATAATGCCGGTTTCTGGACGCCGGCGGAACATCTGCAGGACGCCAATTCCGGTAGAACATACTGGGAATGGGTGCCCACCAAAGAGAGGGGGGGCGGCGGCTCTGTCGGGCTGCAGGGTACTCCGCTCACCATCGACATCGGCGGAAATTCGAGATACAAGGTGTCGCGGTTCATCTCTTCCCCCCAGGATGCACAAGATTTCCTTGACCAGTATCGTCTGGGCAGGTCACTGGCGAACCAGCCCGGAACGTCCGGTGGACGGAATATCGTGGATGAGCAGTCCAGTAAGTACGAGAGCATTCTGAAACAGCTGGCATCGAATTCCTCGGGTACGTTCAAAGACCCTGACCCAGGCCCGCAGAGCCAGGTCTCAGCAACGCCGGCCAATCTGTCGGGCGTGCGGCAGAGCAACGGGACGGCAGGCGTGGACGGTCAGTCGCAGCAGCAGGGCGATTCGTCCGGTTCGCAGGTGAGGAAGCCGCGGGCGGCGGGCTTCGGCAGCGACGACAATCCGGAGCCGGAACAGACAGCGTCGGCAGCCAACTTGACCCAGCCCCTGTCCCAGGTGCCCGGGCAGAACGGGGAGCCGTCGAGCAGTGACAGCAAGGCCGGGTCCCCCGCAGTGGGGGCAGGCGTAGGCACGGGCGACGCTCACACCCCTGGCAGTTCCATGACGCCAGGCGCGCCGGACAACGACAACGCGGTGGACCACACGCCGCCGGCTCAGGATCAGGCGGAGCCCACTCAGGCTTCCGCTCCGCCTGTGAGCGACAGCAACCAGCAGCCCGGAAACGGCGGTGGCCAAGGCGACAGCGCCCACGATGGCACCCCGGCACCGGCCGACCCGCCCGTGGCACCCGTCACGAGCGGAGCCCCCTCAGATTCGGCACCTCTCAGCGATGAGCAGCGGCAGGACCAGCCGTCCACCCACCCGCAAGCCACCGCACCCGCTCCGGCCGCATCGACTCAGGGCGCTTGGACAGGCACACCCAGCTGGAACAGCTTGCAGGACCCCTCCCATGCGCCTGGAGCTGCGACTCCCGCCCCGGCGGCGCAAAGCACACTGCCGACAGCCCAGCAGGCTGTGTCGGACAGGGGGGCTCCGCAGGGCGCGGGGAAGGCTGATGCGTGGGCTTCACAGCAGCAGTTGGCGGGTCCAGGCGATGCCGGCCAGCAGCCGCCGGGAAGCCTGAGCCCGTCACAGACGGGGATGAATCAGGGACCTTCTGCCTCATCAGCTCCTGGCACTCCCGCTGCGGGGGGTCCGGCTGAGGTCGCTCCTGCTCCTGCCCCGGTCGACTCTGCACCCGCACCCGCCGCCCAGCAGACGTCCCCCTCCCAGCCGATGGCCTAGCAGATGGTTTGACGAGGACGAGCTGTCCCGGATGGGACGTGGAACAGCGGATTGTCGTTCGACGAGTTGACTTCGGTCTCGACCCACCGGCACGCCCGATCCGCTGTGTCCCACTGTCCTGCCTCGACAGTGGCCGGTCCCGCAACACCGGACCGTCGGCCCAGCCGCCCACTTGTGAGACGGTCGCCTGATCGATCTCGGCTGCCACGGGCCGGCCGGGACCGGCGACCGGGCAGAGAAGGCGGAGGCAGGCTCGAGCACCTCAGCGCCGGTGAGGTGCCGCTCGTGAGCCCCCTGAGGCGAGCGCTGAGTGCGGCGATCTCCTGCGTGCAGGCCGCTGGCCGAGTCTGGCGCCCAATGCCGCCCTGACGGCCGGGCCAAGTGATCAGCGTGCCGGTGCGGCCGCCGTCGGATCACGCCTTCCAGATCATGGGAACCGCTCGTGCGGGGCGGGCGGCATCCGGCCGCGGCCGGATGGGCTCCACATGGTCACCGTCTTCCAAGGAGAGGGATTACCACGCCCTGGTACCAGCTGTTACCATCCGGGAATGGCGAAGACACAGAAGGGCTGGCGTGTCGACGACGAGATCGCGGAACTGGCCACGGCCCGGGCCAAGGACCGCGGCATGAGCGTCGGCGACTACATCGCGGCTCTCGTGCGGGAGGACGTCGACGGACTGCGGCAGCGGGGCCTGGACGCCGCGAGGCGCTTTCTGGACGAGCATCAGGCGGTCTTCGACGAGGTCGAAGACGCCGACCGGCGCTCGGGGGCACACGCCGCGTAATGGACCTGTACATCGACGTCCCTTGGGTCCTGCAGGTCGCGGAGATCGCGGGTGCGGCAGACCCCGCTCCCGACGACTACGGGGTGCCGGTGGCCGCGGTCGCCTGCCACCGGGCCGAACTGCTGGATACGCCCGTCTACGACGGCCCCTATGCACGGGCCGCCGCGCTGGTGCACATCCTCGGGCGCTGCCGCTGGCTGGAACGCTCGAACATGGCTGTGGCCGCGGCGACGGGTGTGATGTACCTGGAGGCTTCCGGGATCCCGGTCAAGCCCACGCGTGAAGACGCCGTCGCCCTCCGCGACCTGCTGCGCGATCCCGCCTGCACTGCCGCCCGGATCGCCGCCCAGCTGCGGTCGTGGCCCCAGGCCACCTGAGCCGGATCGCACAGACGCCACAACCGCAGGGGGCCATCGCGGCCGTGAGGCCGGTCGGCCCCGAGACGTCCAACTCGCCTTGGCACCGGCTTACTCGGGGACCGCGCCACGACGGCGAGCGCGACGACGGGATCCTGTGAGGGGGCAGTACGCCGGACGCACCCCGCGTACCGCGTATCAATCCGGCCGGCGCGGTTCCTCCATCGGGCCCCGCGCGAAGTCCCCATAGCCCATGGCGGTCTTGCTCGTCGAGCCCGAGGACTTCCGCGAGAAGCGGTGGGTCATCCCCTTGATCTTGGTCTCTTCTCGCTGGTGGTAGCGGCCGCGAGGCCGGTCGGCCCCCCCCGGACACCCACCTTGCCTTCACCGGACGCCATAACCGCCGGGGCGTCGTCACCGTTCATGCCACAGCTCGCGGCTGGAGATCATGCGGGAGGCCGGACAGGAATCGGCCCGGGACGGACCGGCTCAGCCGGTCCCACCGCGCTCGTCCCGGGCCGAGTCCTCGCCATCGTCGGAGATCTGCAGGCCTGCGCGCACGCCGACCTCCTAGCCGCCCCAAGCGGACGGGCCTTCAGGGTCGCGTGACCCCCGGCCGTCGGCCCAGTGACAACCACCGGGCCAAGCGCTGACCGCACGCCCCCGAATCGGCCTCCCGGGGGCCATGCCCCGTGACAAGCACTTCATCGCCACCCCACCCACCCTCCCTTCCAGTGCGGCACGACCGGAGACCAACGAGGCCCGCCTGCGGATGAGTCGAGACGCCGAGCACATCTCTCAGCACTCCTGTGTCTCATACATTCGTACGCCCATTCATTCGGGTGGGCGGCCCTCGGTCTCACCGCGTCCTGGCCGCTGTGCAGCGGGTAACCACCCATAGTCCGGGCGCACATGGGGCGAGGGGATGGTTCAGCGGAACTACCGAAGGACGGGGCGTGATCCGGTTACTTCTGGTGCACGATGAACGTCTGCTGCGGTCGGCTCTGGCGGACCGGCTGGCCCGAGAATTGGACCTGGAGGTTTTCCATACACGGTGGCGCACGGCGTCGGCGCGTGCGCGATCCTTATGCCCAGACGTGTGCGTGGCGGATTTGAACTGCTCCGATCCACCCACCATGCCTCCACTCGGAGAGCTTCAGAGCGCAGGGCCGTCTCCAGGACGCCCCGCGAGTGGGCCCGGAAGCGGGAATGGGAGCGGGCCGACAGCGGGCCACCAGCCTCCGTCCGGTCCCGGTCCCTGCCGACTGCTGGTACTCGCCACCGCGAACAAGCCGGGCCCGCTGCGGCACGCGGTCCAGGCGCAGGCCTTCGGCTACTTCAACAAGGACGGCACAGTGGAGCAGCTGCTGACCGCCATCCGGCTGGTCGCCGGCGGTGAGCGGTTCGCCGACGACTCGCTCGGCTTCGCCTTTCTCAAGGCCGCGCGAATGCCGCTGACGCAACGGGAGCTGAATGTGCTGTCACTGGCCGTGGAAGGTGCCTCGATCACGGAGATCGCTGACAGGCTCCACCTGTCCGCCGGGACCGTGCGCAACTACATGGCGGCCATCACCCGTAAGACCGGCGCCCGTAACCGGGTCGACGCCGTACGCATCTCGTTGGAGGAGGGCTGGGTGTGAGCGGTCGGCCCAGCTCCCCACCAGGTCGCGGTAGAGCGGGGAACGGGCGAGCAGGTCCTCGTGGGTACCGCAGTCGGTGTCCGTGCCGTCCATGACCAGGATGCGGGCGGCGCGGCGAGCCGAGCTGATGCGGTGCGCGACGACGATCAACGAACCGCCGGGGCGCGCCAAGAATGCCTGCTCTGCGCGGGCTTCTGCCGCGGGATCGAGATGGCAGGTGGCCTCGTCGAGCAGCACGAGGGGCGCCGACGCGAGATGCGCTCGGGCCAGTGCGAGCAGCTGCCGTTCCCCGGCGGACAGCGCCCGTGGGTCCAACCGTGCCTCGGGCCCGCCCAGGCGGCCGACCAGCCCATCCGCCCCCACGGCGGCGCACGAGGCCAGGAGAGCGGCGTCGGAGGGTGGCTCGGGACACAAGTACGCGATGTTCTCGCCTACGGTCCCCGAGAACACGTACGCCTCCTGTGGCACAAGCACCCGCAGGGCCGCCAAGCCTCCCGGCCCCAGCTCGCGCACGTCCCGGCCGCACAGCCGCACCTCGCCCTGGTCCGGTACGAGCACTCCCGCGATCAGCGCGGCCAGGGTGGACTTCCCGATCCCGCTGGGCCCGGCCACAGCGAGATGGCCGCCCGGGGGAAGGGCGAGGTCCAGACCGCGCAGAACGGGTTCGGCGTGGGGACCGTAGGCGAAGGTGAGGCTGTGCAAAGACACCGCGGGCGGGCTCGCCGCGGCATCGTGCGGGTGCCGTGTGGGCGCAAGGTTGGACTCAGGGCGCTGAAAGTCGGCCTGCCCGGTTTCCGGTACGGCGGTAAAGGCGTCCTTCTGTGTGTGCGCTTGCCGGCCCGGCCCCAATCCAGTGGCGGTTCGCATGGCGTCGGCCTGGCGGGCGCGTTGGAGGGTGGCCGGGTGCCCCGCCTCCTGCGCGGACGTGGGCCTTCTGGTGGTCCCGCATGTCCCCTCGGGTGCCAGGCGGCGCAGCACGACCGCGAGGCGGGCTGATGTGGTGCCGAGGGACAGGATGAGGTTCTCCAGGGCGGGAAGCAGGGCCTGGGTGAGGTAGGCGAGGGCCGCGACGAGGGCGCCCGGTGTGACGCCCCGGCCGAGCAGCCAGGGAGCGGTACCCAGCAGGAGAACGACGGGCAGGTGACCCGCGACACCGACGGCCAGATCGCGCAGCGTGCCCCAGCGGGCCAGTGCGCGGGCCGCTCGCAGTTCCCCGTCGATCCCGGCGCCGGCGTCCGCCGCCACCCACGGCTGGGCGCCGGAGGCCGCGATGTCCCGTAGCCCCGCCACCGCGGCGCCCACGTCTGCCGCCATGACCTCGTCGGCGACGAGGAACGCCTCCTGGCGCCGGGCCAGCGGCCGCAGCGTTGCCACGAACAGCACGAGACCGGCGGCCAGTGGGGGGAGGACGATCAACAGCAGGACGGGTGCCAGCGCCAGCAGGCCGGCCAGCGCCGCACCTGCCGAGAGCACGAAGGTGCGGGACACCAGCAGCAGGTTCGCGAAGGTGTCGCGGGCGATCTCCGTCTGATGCGTCAGCCGGGACACCGCCGCGCCGTCCGCGTCCCGCAGCGCTCGGTGCACCACCCGGCGGATGAGATCGTCGCGCATCGGCTCGGCGATCGCGGCCAGCGCCACATGCACCCGGTCCGTCCCCACCCCTGCGAGCACCACCGAGAGTCCGGCCGCTGCCAGCCACCCCATGCCGGCCCCGGGCTCGCCACGCAGGAACCCGTCGTCGAGCGCGCGGGCGAGCGCGTACCCGAGGAAGAAGGTCTGCGCCATCTCCGGCACCGACCAGGCGAGCAGCCGTACGACGGCTCGTGGCGTGCTGCGCAGATGGGGCAGAACGGCCCGGACTGTCTCAGGCAGCATCCACGGCCTCCCCCGCGAAGACCTCCCGGTAGCGCGCGAGACGCCACAGCCGCGCGTGCGGTGCCACCGCGCGGACCGCACCGTCCTCCAGCCACACGACCAGGTCCGCGCGTGCCGCAGTGGAAGCACGGTGGGCGACGATCAAGCAGGTGCGGGTGCCGGTGCCGTACAGGAGCGCGCGGGACACCTTCAGTTCGGTCACGGCGTCGAGGCTGGACGTGGCGTCGTCGAGTACGAGCAGCCGCCCGGGGTGGGCAAAGGCTCGTGCCAGGCCGAGGCGTTGGGCCTCCCCGCCGGACAGCGGCGCGTCGGCGCACGCGGTGTCGTAGCCGTTGGGCAGCCGGCGCACGAATCCGTCCGCACAGGCGGCGCGGGCCGCCTCGACCACGGCCGCCTCCCCAGGGTCGTACGCGCCGAACGCGATCGTGCCGCCGATCGTCTGGCCCAGCAGCGCGGGTCGCTCGAACGCGAATCCCGTCTCCCGGCGCAGCGCCTCGCGGCTGAGTGAGGTGAGCGGAACGCCGTCGAGGAGCACTGTGCCCGTGTCGGGGTCGGCGAGCCGCCCCGCGAGTGCGGCCAGGGCCGACTTGCCGCTGCCGGAGCGCCCGACGACGGCGACCGCGGTACCGCCCGGCAGTCGCAGATCGATTCCGCTCAGTACCTCCCGGTTCGCGCGGCGCGAAGTGACACCGAGGAATTCCAGTGCGCCGCTCCCCGGTGGAAGCTGCGCGATCGGCCCATACGCCGTGACGGGCCCGTCGATCACCTCGCCGAGCCGCGTCGCCGCGCTTCGACCGCGCACCAGGGCGCTCACGTGGCCGACGAGTGCTCCGGTGCCGGTGGCCAGGACGGCGTAGCGCCACGCGGTCAGCAGGCCGCCGACACTCAACTCCCCAGCCGTGACCCGCAGTCCGGCGACAGCCAGTACGGCGATCTGCAGCAGCGGCAGGAGCACGGCGCTCTGGGCGCTGGAACGGCCAAGGATCCGCCAGAGCCGGTGCCCCTGCCGGGACATCTCGGCCAGCGGCGCCAGGACGCGGGCCGCATCCCGTTCATACGTGCCGGCGGCGGCGATGGTACGGATGCCGCGCAGGGCCTCGGTCAGACGCCCCGCGATCTCGCCCTGGGCCCGCAGATAGCGGGTGCCGCTGTCGCCGAAGGCACGGGCGAACACTTTGAGGAACAGGGCCAGTGCGGGCATTCCGGTGAGCACGACGAGGGCCGTCCACACGTCGGTGAGCGCCAGTGCCACCAGCGCGCCGAGGGGAGTGACGGCGGCGGCCAGCAAGGCGGCGAGCGCTACCGGCACGGTCCCTGCCTGGGCGGCGTTCCCGACGAGCCGCGCCACGAGATCGCCGTGCGCGAACCGTTCACCCGCACGCGGTCCCGAGTCGAGAAGGTGTCCGAGGACTCTTCTGCGTACCCGGGCGGTCGTCTGGGCGCCGCCCACGGCGGTCACCACACCGTCGAGTGCGCCCAGCACCACAGTGGCCGTGGTGAGGCCGACACACAGAGCCAGCCACACTCCGGCCTGTGCGTGCCGTCCCATCACCAGCAGATCGAGTGTCCGTCCGAATACGGCGGGCACCGCGAGCTCGGTGGCGGCCAGCAGGACGCTGACCACCAGCACGGCAGCCGCGGGTGCCGCGCTGTGCCGCACGGTTTCCCGCAAGAACCGGCCCGCCACAGGGGGCGGTTGAGACATCGGGTCCTCCTGGGCTCGACTGGCATCGGCCGGTGGGCCCGGCATCCCGCCGGTCCCGGTTGGCGCGGGGCGCTGTCCGGGACCGGCGGGGGCTGGCCTCAAGAGAGGCGTGGGTCAGGTCAGCAGAGGATGACGCTCAACGCACTGCCGCCGCCGCAATTCTTGCTGGCGGCGCTGTGGTAACCCTCTGCGGCTTCCTCTTCTGAAGGGACCTCGAGTGTCTGGAGATCGAGGAGTGTCATGTCGATCATCATCCTTTCCGTGGGGACGGGGATTGCTGTGTCACGACCCTGGTCGGGCCGGTCCGTGTGCCGTCGGGTGGCCGGGCGGGCAGCGGCGGCAGGAAGGGGAGTGAGGCCGGGTGCTCGGCGCCTGCCGCACCGAGGGCGAGCAGACAGCCGGCGGTACCGGTGGCGAGGTCCATGGAGAGCCGCATCATCTGGTCGCCGGGGAAGGCGAGTTCGCCCTCGTACGGCAGGCCGTACCAGCCGAGCGCGGCGATGTGCGCGTCCACGTCGGTGCGCGGCGCCCCCGTGCGGGCGAGGTGCAGGATCATCCCGGCACGCCCCTCGAAGAGGCCGGGCTCGGCGTAGTAACGCGATCGGGCCGCCGGCAGGACGTTCCTTCTGGCCCGCGCGAACTCCTCGTCGTCCGGTCGGTGGACGAGGTAGTCGTCGAGGACCATGCCGATGCCGACGCTCCCCGTCGCCAGGTACGGCATGGTGCGGAACCCCTCGTCCACAGCGAGGGCGCCGGTGCGGTCCTGTACACAGCGGGCCAGGTCGGCGCGGAGGGCGGACGCCGCGTGGTCGAGGAGAGCGGGGTCGCCGGTGGACTCGTACAGCCGTATGAAGAACAGCGCGGGTCCTGTCGCGCCCCGCATCAGACCCGCGCGCTTGCCCGCCGCATGGTTCCTCTCCATGAGGATGCGGGCTGCCGTCAAGGCGTGGTCGTGCAGAGCGGCCTCACTCGTCGTACGGGCAAGGTGGTCGAGGGCGAGTCCGAGGCCCGCGAGCCCGCCGTGCAGGTCCGACCCGAGCATCTGCCATTTCTCGTCGAGCACATGGCCCATGAGGTCGAGGGCACGGCCGGTGTGTCCGAGCCGGTCGAGGAGGTACGCCACTCCGGTGAGCCCGTCGTAGAAGCCGAGCGATGTCCCGTCGGGCGGCGGGCCGGTGTGGTCCAGGAGCCATTCCTCGCCCTTCTCCCAGCGGCCATGACCCGTCTCGTCGAGGGCGTAGAGGACCCCAGCGGCGCCGTACGCCATGCCTAGGCCGCCGCCGTCCGTGAACTGGGCGATGTCGCCGGGGAAGAGCCGGTCGTCCCGCTCGGGCGTCGCGGAGCGCAGGATCGCTCGCACCATGGAGGCGGGGCCTTGCCGCCGGTCCGCGGGATCGACGGGGAGGTAGTCCATCGCACGGGGTCTGAGGTCGCCCGAGATGACCCGCACCGCCTCGTCCAGGAACGATCGCGGCAGGTCCGGGAACTGCTCGGCCGCGATCTCGGCGAGGTGGACGGCCTTGCCCCGGTCGACGGCGAACAGCGTCGTCATCGGCAGCAGGAGCGCGATCCGCAGGCAGGCCAGAGCGTAGTGGTCGACCTCGTAGCCCTTGTAGTCGGCCGGTGCGGCGAAACCGGGATGGGCCAGAGTCTGGCCACGGTGCTCCTCGACGGGCATGGCGGCCTCGAAGTCCAACAGCCGCACGGTCCGTTCGTCCGGAGCAAGCATGATGTTGAACGGGTGCAGATCGCCCACGACCAGCCCGCGGTCGTGCACGGCGGCGACGGCGGCTTCGGTGGCACCGTGCACATCGAGCACCCAGCGGGTGTACTCGGCGAGGGCGTGCGGATCCGGCTCCGGCCCCAGCAGGGGATGACGGCGTGCGATGAAGGAGTGCAAGGGGCGGCCGTCGAGGAAGTCCATGACGAGGAAGCGGTGGTCGCCGAGCGTGAACCAATCCCGCACCTCGGGCGCGACACCCAGCCCTCCGAGCCGCTCAAGGGCTGCCTTCTCCCGTTCCAGACGGGCCACGGCGTCCGCCCCGTCCCCGACGAGTCCCGCGTACGGGCGGGCCTCCTTCAGAACAACCGTCGCGCCGGTTCGCGTATCGCTGGCCTCGTAGACTCCGCCGCCGTTGGAGAAGTGCAGTGCCCGTATGACGCGGTACGGCAGAGCGTTGGTGGAGGTGGCGTTGCGCGCGTCGAGGTGCGGGCGCATGAATTCCGGTAGCGTCACCCACTCGGGGGGCCGGAAGGCAGGGCCTCGTCGGTCGGGGACGAGTCGGCCATGCGGGTCCTCGATGGCGGGGACGATGTCGCCCTTGTCGTCGGCGCAGTGCCGTGTGGCGAAGGCGCCGTAGCGCACGTACAGGGGACCCTTGTTCCAGCGCAGATCGCTGAGGATGTACGGTCCCGGCTCCCCCTCCAGCAGTCTCCCCAACTCCTCCAGTATCCGGCGTAGTTCGTCCTCGTCGGCCGGATAGAGGGTGGCGAATTTGCCGCTGGAGCCGCGGCCTGCGTACTTGGAGTTACGCAGGTACAGCAGGTGAGCGCTGGGGACGAACTTGAAAGGTATGCCGCGCGGTATGCAGTAGTCCCACACTGCGGCGGCGACGCTGCCGGCGTTGTCGAGACAGGCCGAGACATGAATCTTCCAGCCCTGGGCCGGGCGCCGTCCCTGACCCGGACCGCTCTGCTCGTCGACCGGCGCTATGTGGAGCCAGTCCCCGGAGACCAACGATCTCCACCCCTCGGGGACCGGCCGCCGCGCCGCATCAAAGGGGCCGGCGATGCCCTTGCCACCGCTGGACTTGGGCAAACGGTCCGGGGTCTCGTAAAAGACACGGTCTGCGAAACAGTACACCTCGTACCGTTTGTCCATCTGCCCCTCCTCGTCGAAAGGCGTGACATCGAGAGTCCCACGCCGCCGGGGAGATGGACCGTGCGCATATCATGAATTTCGGTGTGCAAAACCCACAAGTCAACCTTTGTTCCTCGGCGTTCGACCGGCAGAAGGCTCTTTCTCGGGGACGAAGACGGTGCCCGTGCCGGGACGTCGAGTCTGTCCGACCGGTAATGGGGAGCACACGGGCGGGTGGTCAGGCTGTCCAGAGAACGGTTCGGCCTCCTCGGCCTGCCGCCGCCGGGCCGACTGGGCTGTGTTGAACAGGTGCTGGGCGATCCAGGGTGCCGGCCGCTTGAGAGGCGACACGCGGTCGGCTCAGGAAGTCGGTGGCCACCTGCGCGGCGACGTGGTCGCCGAACGCCCGGTCGTGGATCGCCTCGCCCTCCTCCTTGCGGAGTCTGCGGGCTCTCCACCCACCAGCCCGCCAGGCGCTCCGCGGTGTCCTGCGCCCACCGCGGCCGACCCGCCGCCCGGCGGTGCCAGAGGCTTCTGGACCTCGAAACAGTCGTCCCTCCCCCGGGGCTCCGATGGATCCCGAAGGAGGCTCTCTCCGCCCGGCGTTCAGCCAACCACCGGCTCACCGTGTGCCGGTGGATCCGCACGCTGGTGAAGGGGATGCCGACCTTCTCGGCGTACTGCTCCAGCCTTCCGCGGTGGCCCAACTGAATGCTGGACTTGCTGATCCGCCGTAGCTGAGCTGTCTGTGGCGCCGATGCCATAGCTGTAGGAGTGGTTCCAGCTGCTGTTCAGCTGCCCGTCGGTCTGGGTGGCCTGCTGGTTCCAGCTGTTGTTCTGCGGCAAGTCGGGCTGACCTTGCTGCCCCCCCCTCGCGGGATGGGGCGTGGAGCAGCGTTTCCCACGCGGGTCTCGCCGCGATCACCTTCATGACACGCCGGCTCACCCGGCCCGCCATTCGGCCCAACGCGGCTCCGTCCCGCCCTCACCACGCACTGCGGGCAGCCTGACCTGCCGGGCAGCAGCTGGCCGTCACCGATACCGCGATCGTGTTCTCCTGCTGCCTGGCCACAGACCTCTCCGCACGCGGTCCAGGTCATCAACACGCGCTGGCCACCGTCGCCGTCCTCGGTTCGCCGTAGCGACTGCACCCAAAGTGGTTATCTGATTATATAACGGATGTAAACCCATTCTGGGCGTTCGCTATGAGAGCTGTAGGAGTGCCAAAGATGCGTAGAATGATGTGTATTGCTGCAGCAGTGCTGGCGTTAGCGGGAGCGGGCGGGGGGAGCGCGCAAGCGGCGACACCGCCGAGCTCGGCCCTCGCGGCCTCATCGACTCAGGCCGCGGACCCTGGGGCAATCACACGCCCGACTGACACAGTGCTCCCACGGCAGTGGGGTCACCATGTTTGCGTTAGTAACACTGGGGCTGGCTGGGGTTCGAAGAACGGGCGGGCGTACCTGACCATGCAGACGGATGGCAACTTCGTCCTCTACAAGGACGGCCGCGCCGTATGGCAGACAGCCACTGCCGGCCGTGGCCTCTGCGCCATCTTCCAGACAGACGGCAACCTCGTGGTTTACAGCCATGACGGTCCGCTCTGGGCGTCCAACACCGCAGGCCGGGGCTACTACCTCGCCATCCAGAACGACGGCAACGTCGTCATCTACGACGTGAAATGGCAGCCTCTCTGGCAAACCCAAACCAGCGGCTGATCACACCCAGAGCCTCCTTTTGTCAGCGTGTCAGGCCGGCCTCGGCGGAGGGACTAGTCAGGCTGCCAGCGCGCGGCCAAGTCGGGGAATGTACATCTCCGTCCCGAAGGCCCACGTCACAGGCGTGGGCCTTCTGCATTCCCTTGTCCGCGAAGGCCAGCCGAACAGGGAGTCCAGGCACGTGCCGAAGTTCTCCACGTGCGGAGGACGAGGCCCACCATATTCCAGAACTTCACGCGGCATGCGGCTCGCTCAGCGTCACATTCCGGATGACCGCCCCGTCACTGCACTCGCCCATGTCCATCACTGCCCCTAGCAGTGGCCATTGCTGGGGTTCAAAGATGGGTTCTCAGCCGTCTGCGCAACAACGGCGAGCCTGCCCCACCGGAAGCGTGCCGCGTGCCGACCCTGCGCCGTGCGTCTGCCAGCCGGCCCAGGGCCCGTCGCGCGTCTGCTTCGCCTCCACGCCGGCTGCGGGTGTTGTCGATGAACGTCCGGGCTGAGCCTTGAGGCTTATTCACGGGGTCACCAGCCGTTCTTGTAGAAGGCGAGGGCGGTGACGGTCTTGGCGACGAGGGGGAACCGGGTGAGAGGGCCGCGATAGCGAGTGGCGAGGACCTTCCAGTCCTTCAGATGTGCGATCGCTCGTTCGACGGCGGCGCGGAGCTTGCCGATGCTCTGGTTGAACACTTTGTCTTTGACGGGGCGTTCCTGACCGGGTGGCTTGCGGCGGGCGGTGAGCATGCCGGAGCCGACATAGCCCAGATCCCCCATGCTCTCCCGGTCGGCGAAGGCTTTGGGAAAGTGGGACTGGCGCCAGGCGTACATGTCGTGCCGGCTGCCGGGTACCGGCGCGGAGACGGCGAGCAGGTCCCCGCTGAGAGTGGCGGCGACCTGCAGGTTGAAGCCTGTGTCACGATGCTTGCCGGAGAACATCGTGGTGCCCTCGCTCGCCCAGTCCCACGTGGTGACCAGGGTCCCGTCGACCAGGACGATCCTGCCGTGTGAGGCGTCGGCGGGGTCGGGCACATGCTCGGCCAGGGCCGTCTCCACCACCGGGAGCAGCGTGGTCCACCGGCGCGAGACGGTGGCCTGGGAGATGTGGAACAGTTCCGCCGCCGCTTGCTGGACGGGGTTCTGCCGCAGCAGGAACAACACCAGGACCACGGACTTGTACAGGCCCAGCGCCCACATCCGTCCCGGCACCACGGGCGGATCGGGGTCCTCCACCAGCATCGTGTGGACCCGGACCACCAAGGCCTCCAGTTGATCCGCTTCCAGCCCTGTCGTAACGTTCCAGCTCAACGGCCCTACCCCGGTGGAAAACTGACGTCGTCGCAAACGCCAGGCTACCGAGCAGGGCCGTCTTGCTGATCAAGAAACCAAGCCCGTGAATAACCCTCCTTGTCCCGTTTGCCCCGTGCTCGTGCCCGGTGTCATCGAGGTCGGCCCGGCCGTCTGCCGGACCGTCGAAGGGGTTTCGGGCTGCGTGTGGTCTCGTGCAAGGTCTCGTGCATGGGCACGATGCGGGTGGTTGATGCTCGCTGTGATGGTAGGAGGGGCCGCGTCATCACTCATGCCGCCAGCCCTCTCTTGTAAGGACCCTGGCCTCACGAATTCATGGCGCCCGGTGTCGCAGTGACAGTCGGTCACATCATGAAGGAAGGGTGCTTCCGACCTGCGATGATTCAGCTTCTCTAGGACTGGATCACGTGCAGGGGAGGCACCCTTCCGGTGTCGAAGCGTACAGAGTGGGCCGATGATCTGTCGCTGTCCGCAAGCGGGAAGAAGCTGGTGGGCAAGGCGGGCATCGTGCCGGTGCGGCGTCTGGCGGACAAGGTCGGGCTGACCGACGCGCTCGGGGCTGCCCTGGTGCGGCGGGGCTTCCGTCCCGTCCATGATCGGGGAACGGTCCTGGTCTCGGCGGCCTGCGCGGTCCTGCTGGGCGCGCGGTCGATGGCCGGGATCGATGTGATGCGCCAGACCTCGCTGGTCCTGGGCAGCCCGGCCTCGGCGTCCACGCTGTGGCGGACCCTGGAGGCGATCGGACCGGTCCAGCTGACGAAGATCGCCTCCGCACGGGCCCGGACCCGTATCCACGTCCACCAGCAGCTCGACCTGCGCCCGGGCGGCTTTCCCTGGATCAAGGTCAACGGGCGGGAGCTGACCGGTGTCACGGTGCTGGACCTGGACGCCTCAGTCGTCCCGGCGCATTCCGGCAAGGAGGGAGCCGAGCCCAACTTCAAGGGATATGGCCACCACCCGCTGTTGATGTTCTGCGACAACACCGAAGAACTCCTGGTCAACCGGCTGCGGCCGGGATCGGCGGGATCCAACACCGCCGATGACCACATCTCGGTGAGTATCGAGGGCCTGCGTCAGCTGCCCACCCGCCGTCGGCGCCGGGTCCTGTTCCGCACCGACGGCGCCGGAGCCACGATGGAGTTCCTCACCTGGATCACCTCCGGCGGCGGCAACGCGGCCAACCGCTGGGAGTACTCCGTCGGCCACACCCGCGACGACGACTTCTGGAAGGCCCTGGCCAAGGTCCCGGCCACCGCGTGGACGCCGGCCCTGGACCACAAGGGCCAGCCGCGCAAGGACGCCGACCTCGTCGAGATCACCGACATGCTCGACCTGACCGGCTGGCCGGAAGGGATGCGGGTGATCGTTCGCCGCGAACCCATCCACCCCAAGTACGAGCGCGAGCTCAAGCCGTACGAGAAGAAGACCGACTACCGCTACCAGGCCATCGCCACCAACACCACCGGCGGGCAACTGCAGTTCCTCGACGCCCGAGCCCGCTCCCACACCCACGTCGAGGCCGGCATCCGACGCGGCAAGGCCCTCTCCCTCAACCTGATGCCCTCCCGCTACTTCAAGGTCAACCAAGCCTGGTGCACCCTCCTCGCCCTGGCCACCGACCTCGCCCGCTGGTTCCAACTCCTGGCCACCGAAGGCAAACTCGCCCGGGCCGAGCCCGCCACTCTGCGCACCCGACTCCTGGACGTCCCCGCGAAACTCGCCGACCACGCCCGAAGACGCGAGCTGAAATTCGACCCCGCCTGGCCCGCATCCACCGACATCGTCGACGCCTGGGGCGCCGTCCAGGCCCTGCCCGCCCCCGGCTGACTGCCACCCCACCGACCCCGATTCCGGAAGGAGGAGACCCGCCCCGTCCTCGGCCCGTGGAAACCGACGACCACCCGTGACGACACACGGGCCGGAACGTCACCACCACCCGAAGGACGAACCAGGACGAAACCTCAACCTCGACCGATCACCTCAAGCCGGCGCGCGCACGTGAATGATCGAGGCTGGTTATACGACTGCCGGATGAATCCTTCTAGGACGGCCGTGTCGGCTTCGAAAGAGAGCTGGCGCGGAAGGTGGTGGAGGCCATAGGTGCCGGCCGTTGAAGCCGCCTGGACGGCTCGGCCTGTTGTGGCCGGGCCGTTCTTCCCTCCTGGCGAGGCATCCGCACGACTTCTGGCGTCGAGGTCGGCGCGGCGTTGGGATTCGCGGCCCTGCGCCGGGCATTGGCTATGGGCGAGCCCGGCCCGAGGAGCTCGCTGTTGACTTCCTCGCGGTGGTGGCAAGGGGACCCGGAGCTGTCCTTCCCGGGCGTGGACCCGGCTCTCGCAGCGGTCAGCAGGCGTCAGGCCCAAATCGGATCGGGGTCTGAGAACCCCCTCACATGACTGGCTGAGTGGAACAGGCTTTCCCCGCAGCCCGCCTTGCTCCTGCACGGTGGTTTTATTATGCGCAAGATGAATTTCTGCGCGCGCCAATTTTGTTGTTGCTGCATCTATATTTCCGAACCGTGATCAGCGCAGAAGTAAATCCCATAAATAGACCACAGAACGCGAGGTAAACGCGCCAACAGGCGCGGGGGCGACAGGCGGCACGCGACAAGGAGCAGACCGCCCCCACAGAAGACGACCCGCGCACATGCCGGGTCCACCACTCGCCGGCCGTGCCATGCCGACCCGGGCCTCGCCCATCGTGGTGGCCACCGCTCCTCTCCGCTCCTGGTCCTGGGCTCTGCTGGAAGATGCCTCAGCCGCAGGTTTCCCCTCCCCGCCGCACTCACGCGCCGCATGCCGGCCATCCTGCCCCCGAAGGGGATCACCAAGTTGAGAAGGGCGGTGCGATGATCCTGGCGTAGACCGCCCGTGGGAAAGGGGCCTGCCGGTGGACACTGCCGTACCGAGAGTTCCGGTACCCGCCGAAGGGGATCGCGCACGCGATCTGGCCACACCGCCGCTTCCCTCTGTCTTTACGCGACGTGGACGACGAGCAGCGCATCGCCACCCCGGAACTGGACTCCCTACGCCTGCTCGTCGACGTCCCCACCGCTGAAACCTCTCTGGTGCGGTGCCGGGCCGAGCGCATCCTGGCCCGGGCTCCCGCACCGGCATCCGGATGCTGGCCTGGCAGCACGTTCCCCGTCTGGTGCCCGCTGAAGTACCCGGCGTGCTGCGCCTGTTCCACCGGCTGCGGCGCACCGCCGCCACCGACGCCGATCTGCTGCATGCAGACACCACATGCGCCCAGGGCGACTTCCGCACCTGAGCGAAGACCGTCTCCCACGCGTACGCGGCTCTGAGCCACCGTCCCCCAACCACGGCGAACCGTGCCTTGCCGACGACCTGGGCCTGTTCCCGCCTCGGTCCCAGGATGCAGCGATGACCGGCGAGAACATGCCCGAGCACGAGGCTGGCGAGCGCGGGCACGCGGGCACGACGCCCGGCCCGCGCGTCGGTGAGTCGGTACGGCCGGCCGACCCCGCGGACGCCGCCGCCTGCCTGCGGCGCCGCCAGCTACGGTGCGGCGACGATGACCTCCGGATGAGATGTCTATCGAGGGCAAGAGCGGGTCGCCCGACCACAAGCGCCCGAGCAGGTCCAGTCCCTCGTCCAGCCGTTCGGCGAGGAGGCGTGAATCGGCGGTGTCGCCGAAGCCGCCGTACCGGCGGCATCCGCGGCACGCGGTCGACCTGTGCTGTGCAGTCCCAGCTCATCCTTGACGCCGTTGGTGCTGGACTTGCTTGACGGTCGCGGGAGATTTCTGACGGTCCGAGCACATCCCTGACGGGTAGCACTCGTTGTGCAGGCATGGACGACATATCCGCTGCCGAGACAGCTGATGAGGACTGGACGGTCGAGCACCGATTCCGGGCCGTGGTGGAGGTGCTGGACGGTTCGCCGGTGGCCGAGGTCGCCCGCCGGTACGGCACGTCGCGGCAGTCCCTGCACTCCTGGTTGCGGCGCTTCCGCGAGGGCGGACGGGACGGCTTGAAGGATCGCTCCCGTCGGCCGCACAGCTCACCGTCCCGGGTGCCGCTCGAGACCGAGCTGGCCATCTGCCAGCTGCGCCAGAGCTATCCGAAGTGGGGTGCCCGCCGGATCGCCCATGAACTGGCCGTGCGCGGGGTCGCGAACGCGCCGGGCCGCTCGACGGTGCACCGCGTCCTGGTCCGCAACGGCCTGGTCGACCACCAGATCCAGGTCCACCGCCGGATCTACAAACGGTGGCAGCGTGACGTGCCGATGCAGTTGTGGCAGATGGACTTGATGGGCGGGGTGTTCCTTGCGGACGGGCGGGAGTGCAAGCTCCTCACGGGGATCGACGACTGCTCTCGGTTCATCGTGATCGCCTCGGTGTTGGTGCAACCCACCGGACGAGCCGTATGTCAGGCGTTCATCGAGGCTATGCGCCGCTACGGGGTCCCGTCGGAGATGCTGACGGACAACGGCAAGCAGTTCACCGGCCGTTACTCCAAGCCCCTTCCCGTCGAGGTGATGTTCGAGCGGGTCTGCCGCGAGAACGGCATCAACCAGCGGCTGACGAAGCCCAGGTCACCGACCACGACCGGGAAGATCGAACGGTTTCATAAGACCCTGCGCCGCGAGATGCTCGACCACTCCGGTCCCTTCGCCGACCCGGTCGCGGCCCAGAACGCGATCGACGCGTGGGTCCATGGCTACAACCACACGCGCCCCCACCAGTCGCTGGAGATGGCCACTCCGGCTCAGGTCTTTCGCCCGCACCCGCTCCCGGCCGACACAACAGTGCCTGCTCAAGCCGTGGCGGCCGAGCCCACGTCGGGGTCGTCCGAACCGATGCGACTTCCGGTGCTTCCGCCGCCGAGCTCGTCCGAGGACAACCTCCCCCTCCAGGCGGTGGAGTTCGAGGCGGTGATCAGCCCCGGCCGGCACGTGATGCTGCCGCAGGCACGGAGCCTGAAGTTCAGCCCGTCCCTGGTCGGCCGGACCGTCACGGTCTGGGCCAGTCACCGCACCGTCCACGTCGTGCTCGACGGGCAACTCATCCGAACTCGCTCGATGACCTTCACCGACGCCCACCTGCAAGGGCTGGTCATGCGGGGCGGACGGATCGGCGGACCCGAACCCCAGGGCGGCCTCAGTGCGGACAAAGCCTTGGCGCCGGCGACCGTGGTCGAAGTCGATCGCAAGGCCACCAAGGACGGCGTCGTCTCGCTCGGGCAGACGCCCGTCGCCCTTGGTAACGAGCTGATCGGCAAGCACGTCACCCTGCGTTTCGACGGCAGCCTGATGTATGTGATCCATGCCGGACTCCTGGTCAAGACCCTCACCGCCCCGATCCCGCACCAGCGCCGGGCGAAACTCACTGGTGCACGGGTCGCTACCACTCCGCTGCCACCGCCCCCGTCTCAGCCGCGGCGGGCCGTCCGGCGCGTCGGCGCTGACGGCACCTTCGTCGTCGCTCGGCACAAGCTCCGCCCCGGCATCGCGCACGCCGGCAAGACCGTCACCGTGGTCATCGAGGAGACCTGCTTCCGCGTTCTCGACGGCGAAGTCGAGATCTCCACCCACCCGGTCAAGGGCGGCCCCGTTACCCGCTACATCGCCGATCCCCGCTGACCGTCAACCATCACCTGGGACCGTCAAGCATCACGCGAGACACCGTCAAGCAAGTCCCGGGACCGACCTGACAAGCATCTCCCTGGACCTCACATACGGGGAGAACGAAATGGCCGTTGACAGACCTGGACGGCCACGTCCGTTCAAAGTCCTCAGGCACAAGGGCTGGACAACCGGGCCGCTCTTGCGCCTGCCAACCGCCCCACAGCTTCCACATTCCTCAACCCACCCACCAGCCAGAGGAGTTGACGACGCCCCCGACCTGAGTCCGGCGACCCCCTGTGCATGCTGCCGGGAGCATGGTTGCCGGTCCCCAAACGGTGCGGGACAGGACCGGCAACCAGAGGCACCATCAGCGCTCAGTGTCAATCCCCTCGTTGTGTGGAGAGTTTCTAGGCGGCCAGCTCCAGGGCGGAGCCGGTCCGATGCATATGTTCGTAGTCGATCGGGCTGTGGTACTCGCATACGCTGTGTAGTCGGCGGGTGTTGTAGAAGCCGGTGATCCACGTGGCGATCTTCAGCCGGGCCTCGGTACGGGTGTCGAAGGTGTGCCGGTAGATGTATTCGACCTTGAGGACGCTGTTGAATGCCTCGCTGACGGCGTTGTCGAAACATGAGCCGACGCGTCCCATGGACTGGGTCACGCCGAGACGGCGGCAGACCCGCTTGAACCGGCGGGAGACGTACTCGCTGCCCCTGTCGCTGTGAAAGATCACGCCTTTCACGTCGCCTCCGCGGGTGGCTGCGGCCATGTGCAGTGAGGCCACGACGAGTTCGGCATCGTGGCGAGCGCCCATCGCGTAACCGAGCAGGCGGCGTGAGAACAGGTCGATCACCGTGGCCAGGTAGAGCTTGCCCTCACCCGTGACGATCTCGGTCATGTCGCCGCACCAGACTTGGTCCGGGGCATCCGCGCTGAAGTCGCGGCGCACGAAGTCCGGCGCCGCGGCCCGCCTACCGGGGCGGGTGAGCCCGCGACGCCAGCGTACCTTCCGTCCGGCCAGGCCCAGCTCGGCCATGGTCTTCGCAACGGTGTTCACCGAGACGCGCCATCCCTGCCTGACGAGCGTGATCCACACCTTCGGTGAGCCGTAGGTGCCGCCCGAGGCGTCGAAGACGCGCCGGACGGCCTCGGCCAGCTGTCCGCGCCGCACTTCGCGGGCGGTGACAGGCCTGTCCTTCCACTTGTAGAACCACGACTCGCTCACGCCCAGCACCCGGCAGGACGTGGTGTGCGGAATGTTCTTCTCGGCCTTGCAGTCGCTGATCACCCCGGCCAGCCGGGCCGGGTCCGCGGCAGCTACTTCACCCACAAGGCCATGCACTGTTTGAAGACGTCACGTTCCATCTCCAGCTCGCGGATGCGCTTGTTCTTCTCGTTCATCTCCCGGCGCAGCCGCTCCAGCTCAGCGCGTTCACCCTCCCGCAGCCGGCCGCCCGAGGCGGCGGGCGCGGGCCGGTCGGAGGAGGCCGAGCCGTTCCTCCTCCAGCGTGAAACCCAGCTGTGCAGCGTCCCCGGATGCACTCCGAGATCCTCGGCGACCTCCGGGATCGGCTTGCCCGTCTCGATCACGATGCGTACAGCACCTTCACGGAACTCGGCGTCGTACTTCTGTTGCTTGGACCCCATGAACCTCAACTTCCCCTGGTATCACGGACTCCACGCTATGAGGGGAACCTCACAGTGACCGCACGCCGCCGACGCATGTACGCCACGCTGCCGACCGCTATCAGGCTTACAGCGCCGCTCAGGGCTGCCACCTGCCACGGCTCGGCGATGGGGGCGTGGGCCTGGCCGACTGGGTCTGCGCGGCCGTGTGTCCCTGGGGACGCGGTGTGGACCTGGCCTTCTCGGGCTGGGCGGTTCGGCCCGCTTCACTGAGGCCTGCGTACCGCCGGCCATGCCCTTCCGGCCGTACTCCGAGCCCGGCAATTTGTCGCCGTACCGCTTGCGGAAGAGCTTCTGGTACTCGTTCAGCGGGAGACTGTTCCTGCCCGCCAGGCCGGTGCGTGCCTCTTCGTTGAGCGGCTCGACCAGTCCGACGGCCGTGAACCGGTACCAGGTGTGGATCTGCGGCTCGGTGAAGGTGGGGGTTTGTGAGGTGCTGTCTTCGGCGCAGTTGAGCTCTTCATCTCCGTCCCGGACGCCGGACAGCTGCCAGCCCTGATGTCCGTCGTCCTCGCCGCCGGCGCTTGCGGCCGCGGCCGCCGCCGACCTGCGCCGCCCTCGGGGAACCGGCCAACCCCGGCTGGGCATCCCGGTCGGCGTCCCCGGACAGAGGTTGCCGAGCCCGCTCTCTGCTGCCCCGGCCCGAGTGACTTGCTGGTCACTGACCGAAGGTGAACGGAGTGGATACGACGCCGTATTCACCACTGGCCGGCCAGCCGCCGGTGCCGCCTGCACGAACAAACAGGCCGCGTCAGTAGGCGGTCATCAACCCGCACCGACCTTAGCCGGTCTCAGCAGCTTGACGCAGTCAGTTGCACCGCCGTCGGACAAGAAGATCTACCAGCGCAGGCCCACCTGGGAGGGCGAATGCGGCAAATTCATCACGACTCACTATGCGGCTAGGTGCGCCGCCTGAGAGCCTCGGCGATGACAGCCCAGCTGGCAGCTTCCTGGAGCAGTTCACGATCTACATCATCCTGGTCCCGTAGCGTCTCTACACAGCGTTGGAGCATGCGCAGGGCGTACTTGCGTTGCTCAGCCTTGATTTCAGTGGCCACCACTCCGACGATCATTCTCTATCCTTCCGAGTTCGAACTCCGTGCCGTCAGCAACCATCTTCCCCGGCCTGCCGGTTAGCGTCATGCCATGCCCGCGACTTCGACTCCGCGTATGCAGCTCGCTATACACAGGGTTACCTCAAGGCTCTTCCTGTGCCATGCGTCTCACGCTTGTGTGGCCGCCAATGCTGCACTCGGCGTAGGCGGATCGGCATAAACTTTGGAAGGCGTCCACGGCGTCTGTCGCTGTGCCTCTACGCGTTTTTCGCTTCGTTTAAGAGTCCTCACTTCCGCAATAGCACCTGGCGCCCTTATCGCTGCCTGCGAGAACGCTGTCTACGCAGTTCGTCGAGCCGGTGTCCTTGTGCGACAGCACACAGCTAAGGCTGTCTGGCTGGGGCGGGCCGGGAACGGCTCGTCGGCGTCGTCGGCGGCCGCCGTCCTGGTGGACGACGTGGCTGCCACGCTCCGATATTGCTTGCTGCCGCTGCGAGCGCCGGGACCGGTGCGCCAGGCGAGCGGATGGCGTCCCGCGACGTGGTGTAGGGGATCAAGACACCGGAACCCGCAGGCCAGGGACATGGCTCAGCCCGTTCCCGTGTCCAACTCACCTCATCAGCACGCTTCTTGGGCTGCCGCCTCCGCATAGATCGCTATGAGCCTCGAACCGGAAGGCGTAGCGCTTGATCCCCTACACCACGTCGCGGGACACGACCGGCGAGCGCCTCCACCACACCGGTACAGACGGATGCCGTACCAGCGATGGAAGCGTGCGTGGGTGCCTCGGTGCATGGGGCTGATGTCGCCACCGAGTCTGGGGCCGGCGTGATGAGTTGGCCGCCGACGAGAGCCGGTGCTCGGACTCGGGGCTCTGCCACACGAGCTGGCTGAACAGGCCTGCTCCAGAACCAGGATGTGCACCAGGGTGGTCTCACGCCCTGGCGGTTGAGCGGAAACGTTCGTGCTGTAGCTGCTCCGGCGACAAGTAGCAGACCAGTGACGGGCGTGCGACGTTATATCCGTCGGGGAACGTGTCGCCGGATATCTCCGCCAACGCAGTTGCTGCTGGCACTCGCAAGAAGGGGCGTATCGCTGTGCGTGGAGTACTGCACTCCGTTCTGCGATTGTTCATCGCAATGTGCCTGGGCTTCCTCGTTCCGTTACAGGTCTCCGGTGAAGCCCGGGCCGTTCCGATGACGTTCACCAACGGAACTCAGTTCATCAATACTGCAGGGGACGCGGTGCATGGGCATGGCGGCAGTATGATCAAAGTGGGCGGGTATTACTACTGGTTCGGTGAGAACACCTATCCCGGCGGCCCATTCGCGTCGATCCCGATCTACCGCTCCACCGACCTGCATACCTGGGAGTTCCGCACCAGTGCGCTGACCCAGGCCTCGTCTCCCGAGCTGCGGAACGCCGGGGTCTATCGGCCCAGGGTCGTCTACAACGCCCGCACCGGGCAGTACGTGCTCTTCGTCCGCAAAGAGAACTTCCCGGCACCTATGACCGAGAATATGGTCGCTATCGCCACATCGCCCACGGTGGGCGGCAATTACACGTACCAGCGCAGCTTCCGCCCCGCTGGTTACAGGTCCTTCGACATGACCGTGTTCCGGGACACGGACGGTCAGGCATACCTGGTATCGACGACCAATGGGCAGAAAGACCTGACCATCTTCCGTCTGTCCCCCGACTACCTCTGGGTCGCGGCCCGGGTGACTACTCTGCACGGCGTCAGGCGGGAAGCGCAGTCGGTCTTCAAGCGCAATGGTGTCTACTTCATGGTGACCTCGGGGACCACCGGCTGGAACCCGAACCAGCAGAAGTACGCGACCGCGAGCAGTATGGCAGGCCCCTGGACCGGTCTGGCGAATGTCGGCAACGGCACCGGCTACAGGTCGCAGGTCACGTACATTCTCCCGATACAGGGCAGCCGCACCACGACCTACCTGTACATGGGCGACCGGTGGGCGCAGCCCTCAGGCGGCATGCACAACGACTCCACGTACGTCTGGCTGCCACCGCGGTTCCCGTCCAACACCTCGCTGACGATGCCCTGGCACCCGAAAGTCACCATCAACGCCGACACCGGCGTTGTGTGGGGCTCCAGTTAACCTCGATTCGTCAGCGGGTTTCGGTCGCTGAGTGATCCGGCGGTTCGCCCGTAATGTCCTCTGCCGTTGGAGGACGGGCCGTCGCGTAACGCCGCGGGGTGCGCCGGGTTCCACAGGCCCGGAGACTGCGGTCCTCCTCCTTCCTGGTCCTGGTCGGGGCGGGGCCGGCTGTCAGGTGACGGCCGGAAGCTGTGTGAGCCTGCTCCAGCAGGTGGTGAACGCCTTTGCCCAGGGCCAGGTCCGTTCGATGCGCAGGTAGCGGCGTCGGGCGTGGTCGGCGAGGCGGGCGGGCAGGTGGTAGAGGCGGAAGCGCATGGTGTCCGGCTCGGCGTGTTCGAGCCCGTCCTGGTCGTGCAGGGTGAGCAGCCGCAGCCAGGCGTCGAGATCAGCCGCGAGGTTGCAGGCAAGCATCCATCCGGCGTTGACCTGCCACGACTTGGACGGGAGGTTGTGCAGGCCCATGGCTTTGCCGGTGCGGATGCGATCCTCGACCTCGGCGTGGTCGCGGTGCAGGGCATCGAGGAACTGGACCTGGTGCGAGCCGGGGATGCCCCACAGGTGCCGGATATTCGTCGCGGTGATCGAGTAGCGCCAGCCGGTCTGTTTCTCGAAGTCGGTCAGCTTCTTGTGCTGCCGCCGTGAGGGTCTGACCCGGCGGACGATCAGCCGCATCCCCTGGGGCCAGCCCTCGCGGGTGTTCACCCCGGTCAACTCGGCGACCTGGTAGCCCTCCTGGACGCTGCCGTCCTGGTGCAGGGAGGTCTCCCATGCGCTTTCGGGGAGTTTCGCGATCGCCGCCTCGTCCTCGGGCGTGATCTTCCAGCCGACGGTGTAACGGACCGTGCGCCGCTTCGTGTTCAGTGACTCCAGGTGCTCCAGCAGGCCGTGCGTGGCCCCGGCGCCGTCGACGCGGATGAGGAGCTTGGCCTGCGAGGAGCCGGGGACCTGCTCCAGACAGGCCGCCAGCACGCGCAGGTGGTCCTCGACGGTGTTCGCCCCGGCATTCCCGCAGCGCAGCTCCATTGCCAGGCTCTCACCGGTGTTCGCGCACCAGCCGGCCAGCGGGTGGAAGCCGAACGTGCCCTTGAACGTCGCCGCTGCCCCTTCCTTCTTCGAAGCGGCAGTGATGACCGTGGCGTCCAGGTCCACGACGATCCAGCCCTTCAAGTGCCGTCCGGCAACGGTGAGATAGGGGAAGCCGCCCGGCCGCAGATGCAGCAGGCCCCACACCTGGCGGCGCACCCGCCGCCGCACCTTCGCGATCTTTCGCAGCGTGTGTTCGTCGAGGCCGGCCAGCACCCGGCGCATCGTCGAGTCCGACACAGCCGGGCCGAAGAGCTGCTGGTGGTGCAGGTGGAGCTGCTCGGCCTCCAGCAGACTCCGTGCTCCGAGCACGATCGCCACAGCCAGCTGGACCAGCACCCCGCTCCGCTCCCGCCACCCGGCCGCCGTACTCGACGGCAGCACCCGGGCCAGTCCACCCGTCAGCCCCAGGCGGTCGGCCAGTTTCCGCAGCAGCACCGCCCCCGCGTGCCCTACCAGCTTCTTCCCGTCAGCAGCCACGGACAGCCGACGGTCCCACCCTGTACTCTCGACCACCAGAAAGGTGCCTTGCTCTCTGCAGCGGATACGACGTAGACACTCGCATCCTCGCAGGTCAACGGCACCTTTCTGCTGTCAGGCTGTCAGCTCAACCAATTCCGCTGAATAGCCAGGGTTAATACCCCAGATCCGGTCCGCTGTGTGCAGCAAAGGGAAGCTGCGCAGTCGGGTGGGGCGGTCGGCGTGGGTGGTTGAACCGCGCCGCCGCCCACCCCCTGCGAGCGGGGCCCGGCTTCGCGCCCACCACGACTTCGACGCGATCACCACCATGCCTGGCCTCGTCGTCATCCTCGGCGCCGAGTTCCCGGCCGCAACCGGCGGCGACATGACCGTCTTCGGCACCGCCGCCGTCTCGCCGGCTTCGGCGAGGTCACCCCGGCCTCACGAATTCATGGCGCCCGGTGTCGCAGTGACAGTCGGTCACATCATGAAGGAAGGGTGCTTCCGACCTGCGATGATTCAGCTTCTCTAGGACTGGATCACGTGCAGGGGAGGCACCCTTCCGGTGTCGAAGCGTACAGAGTGGGCCGATGATCTGTCGCTGTCCGCAAGCGGGAAGAAGCTGGTGGGCAAGGCGGGCATCGTGCCGGTGCGGCGTCTGGCGGACAAGGTCGGGCTGACCGACGCGCTCGGGGCTGCCCTGGTGCGGCGGGGCTTCCGTCCCGTCCATGATCGGGGAACGGTCCTGGTCTCGGCGGCCTGCGCGGTCCTGCTGGGCGCGCGGTCGATGGCCGGGATCGATGTGATGCGCCAGACCTCGCTGGTCCTGGGCAGCCCGGCCTCGGCGTCCACGCTGTGGCGGACCCTGGAGGCGATCGGACCGGTCCAGCTGACGAAGATCGCCTCCGCACGGGCCCGGACCCGTATCCACGTCCACCAGCAGCTCGACCTGCGCCCGGGCGGCTTTCCCTGGATCAAGGTCAACGGGCGGGAGCTGACCGGTGTCACGGTGCTGGACCTGGACGCCTCAGTCGTCCCGGCGCATTCCGGCAAGGAGGGAGCCGAGCCCAACTTCAAGGGATATGGCCACCACCCGCTGTTGATGTTCTGCGACAACACCGAAGAACTCCTGGTCAACCGGCTGCGGCCGGGATCGGCGGGATCCAACACCGCCGATGACCACATCTCGGTGAGTATCGAGGGCCTGCGTCAGCTGCCCACCCGCCGTCGGCGCCGGGTCCTGTTCCGCACCGACGGCGCCGGAGCCACGATGGAGTTCCTCACCTGGATCACCTCCGGCGGCGGCAACGCGGCCAACCGCTGGGAGTACTCCGTCGGCCACACCCGCGACGACGACTTCTGGAAGGCCCTGGCCAAGGTCCCGGCCACCGCGTGGACGCCGGCCCTGGACCACAAGGGCCAGCCGCGCAAGGACGCCGACCTCGTCGAGATCACCGACATGCTCGACCTGACCGGCTGGCCGGAAGGGATGCGGGTGATCGTTCGCCGCGAACCCATCCACCCCAAGTACGAGCGCGAGCTCAAGCCGTACGAGAAGAAGACCGACTACCGCTACCAGGCCATCGCCACCAACACCACCGGCGGGCAACTGCAGTTCCTCGACGCCCGAGCCCGCTCCCACACCCACGTCGAGGCCGGCATCCGACGCGGCAAGGCCCTCTCCCTCAACCTGATGCCCTCCCGCTACTTCAAGGTCAACCAAGCCTGGTGCACCCTCCTCGCCCTGGCCACCGACCTCGCCCGCTGGTTCCAACTCCTGGCCACCGAAGGCAAACTCGCCCGGGCCGAGCCCGCCACTCTGCGCACCCGACTCCTGGACGTCCCCGCGAAACTCGCCGACCACGCCCGAAGACGCGAGCTGAAATTCGACCCCGCCTGGCCCGCATCCACCGACATCGTCGACGCCTGGGGCGCCGTCCAGGCCCTGCCCGCCCCCGGCTGACTGCCACCCCACCGACCCCGATTCCGGAAGGAGGAGACCCGCCCCGTCCTCGGCCCGTGGAAACCGACGACCACCCGTGACGACACACGGGCCGGAACGTCACCACCACCCGAAGGACGAACCAGGACGAAACCTCAACCTCGACCGATCACCTCAAGCCGGCGCGCGCACGTGAATGATCGAGGCCGGTGCCCCACGACTCCGGGGAACAGCAGCGGCACCCTGTGCGGCGCCCGCAGAACACCCGCCGCGTGGCGTTGCCGAGCGGCGAGTGCCGTCGCATTCACCCAGGTTTGCAAGCGAAGGTTAGTCACTGCCAGATGCGGGCCGCACACCCCTTGTACCTGGAGGTCTTTCATGACGTAGGACACGATCAACAAGGTCCTGGAGGCTTATTCACGGGGTCACCAGCCGTTCTTATAGAAGGCGAGGGCGGTGACGGTCTTGGCGACGAGGGGGAACCGGGTGAGAGGGCCGCGATAGCGAGTGGCGAGGACCTTCCAGTCCTTCAGATGTGCGATCGCTCGTTCGACGGCGGCGCGGAGCTTGCCGATGCTCTGGTTGAACACTTTGTCTTTGACGGGGCGTTCCTGACCGGGTGGCTTGCGGCGGGCGGTGAGCATGCCGGAGCCGACATAGCCCAGATCCCCCATGCTCTCCCGGTCGGCGAAGGCTTTGGGAAAGTGGGACTGGCACCAGGCGTACATGTCGTGCCGACTGCCGGGTACCGGCGCGGAGACGGCGAGCAGGTCCCCGCTGAGAGTGGCGGCGACCTGCAGGTTGAAGCCTGTGTCACGATGCTTGCCGGAGAACATCGTGGTGCCCTCGCTCGCCCAGTCCCACGTGGTGACCAGGGTCCCGTCGACCAGGACGATCCTGCCGTGTGAGGCGTCGGCGGGGTCGGGCACATGCTCGGCCAGGGCCGTCTCCACCACCGGGAGCAGCGTGGTCCACCGGCGCGAGACGGTGGCCTGGGAGATGTGGAACAGTTCCGCCGCCGCTTGCTGGACGGGGTTCTGCCGCAGCAGGAACAACACCAGGACCACGGACTTGTACAGGCCCAGCGCCCACATCGGTCCCGGCACCACGGGCGGATCGGGGTCCTCCACCAGCATCGTGTGGACCCGGACCACCAAGGCCTCCAGTTGATCCGCTTCCAGCCCTGTCGTAACGTTCCAGCTCAACGGCCCTGCCCCGGTGGAAAACTGACGTCGTCGCAAACGCCAGGCTACCGAGCAGGGCCGTCTTGCTGATCAAGAAACCAAGCCCGTGAATAACCCTCCTGGACGAAGTCATACAGCGTCCCCGGCGCCGTGCTGCCTATCAGTGGCTGGGTGAGCAGGAACCGCGATATGCGTAAAGCCTCGCCCCACCCGCCCTTTCCACCCCGCCAGGGCCGACCCGCTCACCTCGATACCTGCGCCACCGGCTTCGCCCATCGGCGCCGCCGCGCCGGGGTCCACCTGATCATCCCGCCGGCTGAGAGCAGGAAGGTTCATTTTTCGGCAACTTGCTGCATTAGATCAGCAGAGAAGACGATGTTGCAGTAATGATTCCCTTTCCTCTCATGTACGGTCTCCTTATCCCCTTTGTTCGTCTCGTGATGGGCGCTCTTCTTGGTCCATGCGCATCCTGGAGTGATAAGGAGTAATGCAGGTCGCTTCGATTTCAAATCCAGTGAGGTGGCGGAGATCGACTTTACGTCTCGCTGCTCGACTTCCGTGATGATGAAGGTGGCCGTCTCGCCGTCCGATCGCTTGATGTGGATTTTGTCCGCGACCTTCAGGAGGGATCCGTTCGGAACAAGTGCCGGGCCGCTGGGTGTCCTAAAGCGAGCAACGAGCACCGAAACGCCATTTTCGCCCGGAGTGACACTGTGGGAGTACCACCCCGGCCTTTTTGCCTGATCAACGGATGGCATCTGGAGATTTCCGTGTTTGTCAACTCCTAGTTTCAGCATGGAGCTTGCATCGACCTTCACAGCCGGGATCTTCAGCCCCACCGGGATCGACCTGTCCATAGGTGACCCGGCTTTGTGGTCTAAGCTGCTGTGATTCTCGGATAGATCGTCAGAGTCGGCACTGCATGCTGCAAGGCCTGCGCCAAGGGGGGCCAGCAGCGCGATAGCCAGCATGAGGCTGCGGAAAGTATGACGAGCGGAAGAATTTGTGTGCATTGAGACTCTCCGAGCGGACTGAATACGTCAGAACGTCGGCACAAGATACTCGAGCCACCTTCGCGTCGCCTTGAATCAGTGCATCTGAGAGCGGAAGGTCATCAAAGTCGGATGATCGCGCCTTGCGGGCAATCGTTGTTACTGATGTGGTGCAGACCTCCGATGCCGTTGATCGTCAGGAGTGAATGTGGCGATGGGATGGGGCTTTGCCAGCGGTAGGTCGTCGGCGGGGTTCTCAGTGGGGTGTGCCGGCGGATGTGGTGGTCGGTCGTTGATCGCTCTCGTGTGGGGTGTTTTCTCTGGTCAGTGGACTTCTGAGCGGTTCGCTAGGCGGGTCGCCGGCAGGATGTTGATGGCGGGGTGATCTCCAACGCCGCGGCTGCAGCGGTGAGTTGGTCCTAGTGGTGGAAGCCGAGGTGTTGGAACAGCGTTCTGCCGGAGGTGGTGATGGTCGGTCGGCTAGGGCCAGGCCTCGCGGCGGTCAACAGGGTCAGGCCCAGCCGGATGTGGGTGGCAGGAGCGGTTACTGGTGGGGCGGTAGGGCGGTGGGGAGTGCCGGGGTGGTCGCGTGGCGATGCGAGTTCTGCCGGCCGCGGGTGGCGAGTTGCTCACTCTGGTGAGTGTGCTGAACAGCTGGGCGCGAGCAGACCTGCGTGGAAGGGGTGGCCGATCCTGTATGTGCCGGATGAGGTACTGCTCGTCGCTGTGGCTGTGGCTGTGGGTACGGGCGTCGGTGTGCCGCTCTGTGCCCAGGGCGTACTCCAAGGGCGGGTTCGGCGGGGGATGCCGGTAGTGCTGTCGTGAAGTGGGTGTCACCGTCCGCCTGCAGGCATGACACCAGCAGCTGCGACGGGCGGCCGTGTCGATACGCGGGGCCTTTCGAGCCACCGCTCAACGTTCGTCGGAGTCGGCCGCGGCCGTGGGAGGGCACTACGCGGTGGAGCGGAACCGCTCTGCCCTTGCCGGGGCAGCCCGGTGATGGCGGACCGCAGCACACCGCTGGAAGTGGGCCGAGGAGTCCTGAGCGCTTCAGACCGCATCATGACGAGGCACGGGCCTGGGGCGGGATCTGTTCGCCGAGGCGCGCAGAGCAGCCGGCCTCTCGCGATCGCCGGGCGGGAGTGACCGCCGCCGCGGGTGCAGGTCTGCGCAACGACGTCGAGCCTGCCCATCGGCCGCGTAGCTCATCCTGACCCTGTGCTCCTCGTAAGGATGCCGCCGCGTCCCTCATTCTTAACCTGTAAGACAATTCTCCCCGGCGTACACCTCCGCACGCGGCATCTCACGGAGTGCCTGCCAGCCGGTCCAGGGTTGACGCAGGTCAAAGACCACTTTTGCGCTTGGTTGGATCGCTGACTTCCTCTGCTGCCCTTGTCCTGCGCCGACCGAAGGACGAGCGGCCAGGGGTTTCCCGCTCTCGCGAGGCATGGCAATGACCGGCAGACGGTGAACCGCCACGCCCTCCCCCCCATTCGTCCATCTGCTGTCCGGTGTGACGTTGGCCCCGTGTTCTCACTCTCGAAGATCGGGTGTGATGGGGGCTGGTCATTCGGGCGAGGCGCGGTTGTCCGGCTGGCGGGTGCTTTGTGAGGGGCGTGAGTAGTGGCTGTCTTCGACTGCGTGCTCTGCTGAGGCCATGCGGAACGTGAGAGGCCACAGACGGGGTGTGCGTAGCCGCCAGGGGTATGCGCTGTTGGGCGCTGTGCTGCTTGCGGTGGGCGTGCTCGGTGCTGCTTCCTGGCAGGCGGGAGCCTCGCGGACGGGCGGCGCGGGTATGCCGAGCGCGTGGATCGGTTTCAAGGACGGCCGGCTCGTTTACCGTGCGGATGCGTATGGAAACCGCATTCCGGACTTCTCCTCCGTTGGCTATCACCGCGGGGATCGGGCCGTCCCCCGCTTGCCTGTCGCTGTCACGGTGGGCCCGGCGGGGTCCGGTGACGACACGGCACGCATTCAGACCGCTGTGCAGCGCGCCGCGGCTGGTGGCGGGGGTGCGGTGCTGCTGAAGCCGGGGACCTACCGGATTGGCGGTACTGTGCGCCTGAACCGGTCGGGCGTCGTCCTGCGCGGGTCAGGGGCGGGAACGGTCCTCACCGGCACCGGAAAGCCCCATACCCTGGTCACGATCGGCGGCCGCGGGAAGATCACCCGAGACGGTGTGGCCCACCGCATCACGGACCGCTATGTGCCCGTGGGCTCCGCCACGGTGCATGTGGACGGCGCCGCACGGTATTTCGCGCCCGGGGACCGCATCGTCGTCCAACGCCCCATCGGGAACAAATGGATCCACGAGATCGGGATGGACCGTATTCCGCCACGCCGGGACGGCGGGCCCGTCGTCCAGTGGCGAGCTGGCCCCGGTCACCAATTTCAGCGCACTGTCCGACGCGTCAGCGGCAATACCATCAGCCTGGATGTCCGGCTTCCTCAGGCACTCGAGAGGAAGTACACCAACGCCACGGTGTGGAAATACCAGTTCCCGGGCCGGATCAGTGAAGCCGGCCTGGAAGACCTCACCGCCAACGGGCAAGCATTCGAGTCCGACCCGTCATGGCAGAGGGAGGGCTACTTCGACTCGAGGCTGGTCAGCGTGGACAACGCTGAGAACTCGTGGGTGCGCTCGGTCACGGCGACTCGCTTCGGCCAGGCATTCTCCTTCGGCCCTGGCGCGCTGCACAGCAGCATCCTCAACACCCAGTCCCTGGACGTGTCGGTTCCGTCCAAGGTCCAGGGCACACCAGCCGCATACTCCATCTCCGGCCAGCAGACACTGATCCGGAACTGCAGAGTAAAGGGCACCAACGTACAGCCCTGGGCCACCATGTCCCGCGTCCCGGGACCCAATGTGATCACCAACTGCACCGCCGTCAACACCGGATCAGGCCTGCTTCTCGCGGGACCGCACCAACGCTGGGCGACGGGCACGCTCTATGACCGAGTCCGCATGAACGCCACCGGCACCCTCGCCGTCGAAGACCGCCGGTCGATGGGCACCGGACAGGGGTGGGCCGGCGCCAACAATGTGCTGTGGAACTGCTCGGTGGGCACCTACGACGTGGAGAAGCCACCGACCGCCTACAACTGGGCGATCGGCTGCACAGGAGCACAAGCACCACCACCCCCCGACCGCAATCCGGGCCAGTTCCAGTCACCCGGCAGACACGTCCACCCCGCCAGCCTCTACGAACAGCAGCTCCACGAACGCCACAACCGCGCCCGGCCGGCGCACCCACCGGCTCCCCGCTCCTGAAGACCGCGCCCCGGCGCCTTGGCCGACACAGCCGCTGACGACTCGACACTCTCCTGCTCGGCCACGTTCTCACTGGTCATCGATGCACCTTCCATGATCGGGAGTTACTGGCCCTAACAAAGCCTCTGGACATGCCGGTGGGTGATCAGGCAGACGGCGAGTCCGAGGAAGGCCTCGTGGATGTCGTCTCGTCGTTCCCACCGGATCCGCAGGCGGCGTCAGCCATGCAGCCAGGAGATTGTCCGCTCGACAACCCAGCGGAAAGTGCCCAGGCCAGTGCCGTGCGGCTGTCCTCGCTCGGCGATCGCGGGCCGGATGCCGCGTTGCCGCAGGAGCCGCCGGTACTTGTCGTGGTCGTAGCCGCGGTCGGCGAAGAGCATGTCGGGCCGCTTGCGCGGTCGGCCGACGGCTCCCGCCACTGCCGGAATCTTGTCCAACAAGGGCAGGAGTTGAGTGACGTCGTTGCGGTTGCCGCCTGTCAGTGACACCGCGAGCGGGATGCCCTGCCCGTCGGTGAGGACGTGGTATTTGCTGCCCGGGCGTGCGCGGTCGACCGGGCTGAGTCCGCTTTTGGGCCCCTGCGCGCGGCCCGGACGTGGGAAGAGTCGATCACCGTCCGCGACCAGCCCAGCTGGTTCTTCGACCGCGGCTTGTTCAGCAGCAGCTGGTGCAGCTGGTCCCAGACGCCGGCCTCGTCCACGCAGCCAGGCGGCGCCAGCAGGTCATGCCCGAGCCGAAGCCCAGCTCCTGGGGCAGGTACTCCCACTGGATGCCGGTATGCAGCACGAACAGGATGCCGCACAAAGCCTGCCGGTCCGGCACGCGTGGCCGTCCCTCCACCAGTTTTGGCGCTGGCTCGGGTAGCAACCGCTCGATCAGCGACCACAGTTCGTCCGACACGATCCACGGCCGTGACTGACGCTTCCCCATGCCCTCATCAACGAGCGATCAAGCCGACAGTCACATGATCAACCCGCTTTTGTTAGGGCCAGTTACACCGAACGATTTACAGTCCCTGTTGGGGGCATGGATGAGTGGGCCGTGCGAACAGAGGACGGCGCCACCCTTGAGGGCGATTTTCCGTCGGTATGGTCCAGGCGCGGGGGACGGCTGAGAGCTGCTCAATCTCTCAAGCGGTGGGTGGCGCGTGGTGGAGGCGACGGATGCGTTGTTTCGCGCCATGCCTCGAAAAACGCTGATCGTGGCGGAAGCCGTCCAGGATGACCCGCACTATTCGACCGGACGCGTGGGTGAGCTGGCGACAGTGGATTTGCAGCTGACCTCTGGTCAGCCGGAGAAACTGGTCAAAGGGGCGCTCGACAGCGGCAATGGACACTCGGTAGAAATCTGGAGAGTCCCCGACGAGACTGGTCTTCTCAGCATGGCGTGCCCCAACTCGCCTCGGTGCCAGGTGAGTTACACCTGGACAAAGTTGAGCCGGGCGGATCAGAGAGGACGAGGGGGGAGCCAGTGCCGTGCTGGGCGCCTGCCGTCGCGTTGCGCACGTCTCGACGCTGTCGCCCGGGAACGGGCACCTCGCCGTGTACGCCGCTGAGAGCGCCCGCACCGGCCTTCTCCTGGGCCCAGTCTCCGGGCAGGAAGAACCGGGGAAGTGAGAGGACTGACTCAGGTGACAACGCTGCGCACCCTGGAGGACGGTGTCATCGGCCTGCGGTGCGACACCGCGGGATGTACGAGGGGTATCGTGGTACCTCACGCTTCCAGCGCCTTGACCGCCCGCCAGTTCGCCATGCGGTGCGGTTGGTCGACCCCGGCGGTGACCGCGTCGGCCATGGGCAATCCACGTGCCTCCGATTACTGCCGGCCCTGCACCAAGGAACGGGCGCGACGTGCCGCGACCTGTCCCCGCTGTGTGGGAGGCAAACTGTTCGACTTGCTCGGACATACCCGTGCGGGCCACCTGGCCGCCCGTGCCCTGTACCAATACGACGCATCTCTTACCGGGGAGGAGGTCGCCCGCTTCTCCAGGGAAGAACTGCTGGCCGTACCGGCCGTCGGTAACCAGATCGCCGATTGTGTCGCGACTGCCGTCGCCGAGGCCTACGGCATCGTGCACAGCTAGGGTCCGTCTTCAAACGGATCTTGCCCAGAGCAGGAACGACGCGAGTGTGACCGCCGCTTCGTAGGAGGTGGCGGTCTTTTCGTATCTGGTGGCGATGCCGCGGAAGCATTTGAGCTGGCTGAAGCAGCGCTCGATGATGTTGCGTCGGCGGTAGGTCTCCCGGTCGAATCCTGGTGGGCCTGCCGCCGCGGCGGCCTCGGCCCAGTCGGTGGCGTCGCTGGTCGATCTTCTCCGGGATGATGTGCGCGATTCCGCGCTTGCGCAGGTAGGCGCGGAAGCCGCGAGCGCTGTAGGCCTTGTCCGCGATGACCTGATCAGGCTTGCAGCGTGGCCGGCCGAGGCCGGTGCGAGGGACGCGGATCCGTTCCAGAAGAGGGCCTGCGCAGACGCTGTCGTGGCGTTGGCCTGGCGTCAGGAGGATCGCAAGCGGGCGGCCCTTGCCGTCGCAGGCGAGGTGAATCTTGGTGGTCAGGCCTCCTCGGGATCGGCCGAGGGCGTGATCGTCCGGTTCGTCCTGCCGCTGCTGCCCCCTTTTCGGCCGGTAGCGGCAGCGTGCTGGTGGGCGCGGACGATGGTGGAGTCGATCTGCACCAGCCAGTCGATGTCGCCGGCCGCGTCAGCCCGGGCCTGGATCTGCTGCAGGGCCCGGGTGAACACGCCGTCCAGGGCGTAGCGGCGGAAGCGGGTGTACACCGTCTGCCACGGACCGTAGCGTTCCGGCAGGTCACGTCAGGAGATCCCGGTCCGGATCTTGTGGACCATCCCGTTGATGACCTGCCGGTCTTCCACGCGAGGCCGGCCCGTGGCGGCCCGCGGTATCAGCGGAGCGAGTAACTCCCACTCCTGATCGGTGAGTTCATGACGACGTACCGCCCCACCATGATCCACCATCTGATGATCTTTGAAGACGGACCCTAGCGGTGGTTTGTTAGCTCGGGCAGTAGAGGTCAAGAGGTCTGCCGGAGCCGACGGTGTTGATCAGCTCCTGGAGTGCTGCGGGCGGGGGTTTGGGTGACCATGCCCGCCAGTAGCGTTGCAGCGTGGCCCAGGGCGTCAGCCAGCCACGGACGGCCCGTAGTGCCTGGGGCCAGCAGGCCGGTCGGTGCTGCTGGGACGCGGGTTCTCCCCCTCTCTGCCGGTCCTGACAGTGCGTCGGGAGCGGATGGCGGGCCGGCCAGGGCGGGCGGAGGTGGGTCGGGGGTGAACCAGGTGTTCCAGCAGAAGCTGAACGCACAGTTCACGAGGGTCTGGTGGCGGCGGATGGCGGTGTCGGAGCGGACCTGGAAGTCGGCCCAGCCGAGTTCGTCCTTGACCTGTTTGTAGCTCTGTTCGACCCAGTGCCGCAGCCCGTAGATCCGCACGACTTCGGTGAGGTCAGCGGCCGGGTGCCGGCTGTGCTGCTCGCGGGGTGAGCCGGGGCGGGGCAGGTTGGTGGCCAAGTACCAGGTGGCGTTCTCGGGCAGGGTGGCCGGGTCGGTGGTGGCCACGACCAGCCGGATCGCGCCGTTGGGCCCCCCCAGCCCAGCTGGGCGTCGGCGGCCCACCAGGTGGTGGTGCGGCCGTCGCGGAAAGCGCGGGTGACCGGCTGCCAGTCACCGGGCTGCTCGGGACCCCGCCAGGCCAGCTCGCGGGCGGCATCGACGGGCCGGAAGGCATCTTTGTACTGCCAGCTGCCGTGGCCTCGTTTGAGGGCCATCACGAATGGCAAGTGGGCGTCGGACAGTTCACGGCGGAAGCTGTCGTGGTCGCCGTAGGCACAGTCGGCTGCTACCGCCCGGAAGGACACCCCTGCTTCTGCGGCCTGACGGGCCAGGAGGGCCCCGATCTGCAGCTTCGTACGGAATGCGGGATCACTCTTGCGGCGCGGGAAGTGGTGGGCGGGGGTGTAGGGGACGGCGTGCAGCGGGTAGTAGACCCGCTCGTCCGCCCAGCACGTGGTCACGGTGACCACACCGCGGTCGATCTTCCCGACCGAGCCCAGGTACTGCTTGCCCACGTGCGCGGTCGCATGACCGTCCTTGCGGTCACCGGAGTCGTCGACGACCAGTACCCCGCCCGGGTGCGGGGCAGTGGCCGCATCGGCCAGCAACAGCTCCAGGCGGCGGGCGTTGACCGCTTCCCGGTCCCAGGTCGACTCGGACAGGAAGAACTGCAGCCGCTGGGCTGCCGCGTGCTGGGCACCGACCACGGGTTCCGTACCGGCCAGGCAGGTGAGTGTCTTGTTCCGGTCCCGCGGCAGCAGCAGCCCGGCCAGGTACTCGCGAAACCCCCGGCGCTGAGCCAGCGTGGAGAAGAGGTCATCGAACCGGGCAGCGTACGCTTCCAACGGACCTGGAGCGGGCGTACACGGCAGCCTCTTCGTCATCTCGGGCTCCCCCAGACCGTAGTTACCGCCTTCACCTTCACGGCCTACTCCCGGACGAACCCGCCGTCAACAAACCACCGCTAGTGGTGTGTCGCTGCTTAGTTCTGGTGTGTCTGGTTGGGAGGTTGGTGCCTCAGATTCCTTCCCCTTTGCCAGACAGGGCTGTTGTCATGGGTTCGCAGAAGAAGTGGCCGGTCAGGTTGACTGCGCGGGACCGCGAGGAGTTGGTCCGGGTGACCACGACGGGTGTTCGTGGAGCCTCGATGATCATGCGTGCGCGAGTGTTGCTCGCACTGGACACCTCGGTGGGTGAGGTGGATTCCAAGGAGATGATCGCGACCCGGCTTGGCGTCTCTGGTGAGACGTTGCGGCTGGTCGCCAAGCGCTTCACCGAGACCGGCGGCGATGTTCACGCCACAATCGCACGGAAGAGGCGCGACCTGCCGCCGGTGCCCTCGCCGGTGACCGGTGAGGTCGAAGCCCGGCTGATCGCGATGGCGTGCTCCCAGCCGCCCCAGGGCTATGCACGGTGGTCACTGCGGCTGCTGGAGAAGCACGTCGCGCTGGTCGAGGACATCCCTGATCTGGACCACTCCACCATCGGGAGGATCTTAAAAAAACGGAACTGCGTCCTCACCTGAAGAAGTGCTGGACCATCCCACCACGAGCGAACGCGCAGTTCGCGGCCCGGATGGAAGACGTGCTGGCCGTCTATGCCCGGCCCTATGACCCGGCACGTCCGGTGGTGTGCATGGACGAGAAGCCCTACCAACTCCTCGACCATGCCCGCGGCCCGCTCCCGGCCCGACCTGGCCACGACGCCTGCCAGGACAGCGAGTACATCCGCTGCGGCACATGCTCCATCTTCGTGTGGGTCGAACCCTTACGCGGGTGGCGTCGCGTGCAGGCACTGTCCCAGCGGACCCGGATCGACTGGGCCGGCCAGGTCAAGCAGCTGCTGAGCGTGGACTACCCAGCAGCCGAGACCGTGGTGCTGGTGATGGACAACCTCAACACCCACGACATCGCCTCACTGTACGAGGCATTCGAACCAGAAGAGGCATTCGCCCTGACTCAACGCCTCGAGATCCACCACACGCCCAAACACGGGTCATGGCTCAACATCGCCGAGACCGAACTCGCCGCGCTGAGCAGGCAATGCCTCGACCGCCGGATCGGCGACCTCAACACACTCAACACCGAACTCTCAGCCTGGCAGAACGCCACCAACACCGACCAACGTCAGGTGGACTGGCAGTTCACCACCCACGACGCACGCATCAAACTGCGCCACCTATATCCCAAAAATTAGCCGCGACAGTCTACTACAACGGTGCCCCAGACCAAAGTCCGGGGCGCCGACTTCTTGTCGTCAACCCCTTGAGACGGATCGGCAAGGCGGTGCCGACACGGCACCGAGCGCGACAGGTTCGATAATGCCAAAGGAGTTCGGATGAGGGCCAACGCGCAGTTCAGGCGACTGCCGAACAAGACGCGGGTGACGTGATCACAACTGGGTCCACGGGCGAGCCTCGCCTCCCGTCAACGGCACCCACACCGACCCGGATGGACCATGCTCCTCGATGTCCTCCAGGACAACGGCTCCCAGCTGAACCTCGCGGGCGAGGGCCGCGACGAGTGGATGCTGAGCGGCCATCGCCTGCAGATCGCGGATTCGATTCTCCAGTCTGGGTCGGGAGGCGCCGGTGAGGACGAAGAGCACGCGGGGGAAGACCGGGTACCAGCGCAGCCACGCAGGTCCGGTGGAGGCCGGCCGGCGGCGGCCGACGGGCTGGGCTTCGTACTGGAAGAGCCTCGCGTACTCGATCAGTTTCACGGCCAGGCGCTCGCTGCTCATCGTGCTGCGATCGACTTCCACGAACGCGCGCAGCTTCCGCCGGTGTCCGCCGTCGACGACCGTGCAGTTCCTGCAGGGGCCTGCGCTTGATGCCGGTGCTAACCCAGGGGCCGCCGCCCTGGTAGGCGAGGTCGGCCAGGATGGGAATGCCCTGGCGCTCGCAGATCCGGATGATCCGGTGGGTGCGGGCAGCGGTCAGGTCGTGCGCTCGGCCCGGCAGGGCGGGTGAGAGCCACAGCAGCCGGCCGCCCGGATCGGTGACCACCTGCACGTTCACCCCGTGCCGACGGTGCTTGGCAGAGTAGTCGGCCCGTCCGTCGCCGACCCGGTCGCACTCGGCGAGCGTGCCGTCCAGCAGGACGAGGTCGGGGTCGGCCTCGCGCAGGACCTTCAACAGACCCGGCCCCCGTTCGGCGAGCAGGCGGATGACCGCGCTGGTGTAGGCATGGGCGGGGGACTCGCTGATCCCGAACCCGGCAGCGATCTTCGCCAGGGTCGTGTGTTCGCGCAGGTACACCAGTGCCACCATCGCGCGCTGAGACGGGCGGAGCTTGCAGCGCCGGTCGCCCTCACGGGTGACAACGAGCATGGTCACCCACTCCACGAGCGCATGAGGCAGGTCGAGTGCGGCAGGATAGATGACCAACGAGGCCCCCGAGCAACGTGGTTGAGACGTCAGACATCTCCATCAACAGCCCAGGGGCCTCGCCCGTTGCGCTTCCCCGGCCGTCACCTGATCGGTGGCCAACTCGAAGAAGCTCAGTGTTCGCGACGTACGCGTCAGTCGGGAAGCTGCAGGCGCACGTGGCCGGCCTGGGCGCGTTCGACTTGATGGTCGTGGACGAGGCGCACCGGACTAGCGGGGACGGGCTCAAGCCGTGGGCTGCCGTGCACGACCAGCAGAAGATCCCGGCCGCGCGCAGGTGTCTGGGTCAGACCTCGGGCGGCCGGTCGTAGGCGGCGAGCGTCGCCCGGTTCGTCGACGCGTCCTGGAACACGAGCTCCCACGGGCCCGTGTTGACGTCGAACTCCTTGCCGAAGCCCACCCACTTGCCTGTCATACGGCGCCCGGTCGGCTCGACGAGCAGCTGAACCGCACCGTGATAGCGGGCTCCCCGGTAGTAGCCGTCGGTTGCGGTCTGCTCGGTCCACGTGCCGGTGGCGACGTGCCCGTCGATCTCCAGGTCCATCGTCAGCGGCGAGTTGGGGTTCGACGACCCGTTCGGCAGGGAGCGGGCGGTGAGCCGGTTGCCGTGCTGGAGGAGCACGACGTAGTGCAGGCCGGTGAAGGCGGCGTCCCGCCCGGAGCTGAAGTACTCGTACTTCGACAGCCACACCCCGGAGTAGTTGCGGTGCGCGCCTTGGGGTTCGCCCTGCGGAGTCGGGGTCGTAGGAGTGACGGCGGGGGCGGGGGCCTCCATGTCGTGGCCGCCGTGGCCGTCCTCGGTGACGCGGGCCATGGGCACAGTGATGGTGAAGCCGAGGGATTCCAGCGGGAGGCCGGTGACGGCTTCCAGGGCGCGGGCGTAGACCGGGCGCGGGGCCGTGGTGGTGCCGGACTCCCAGCGCTGGACGAGCCGCTTGTTGGCGTCGTTGGGCTGTCCGGCGCGGTTGCCGGCGTCGCGGATGGCGCGGGCGAAGTCGTCCTGGGACATGAGCAGGCCCATGCGGGCCGCTCGCAGTGCGCTGTTCGGTGTGGCCATACGAATCACGGTAGACCTCCACTGCATGGAATGACACCGAAATGACGCCCGGCATGTCGCCGGTTTGACGTCTGCAAGGACGCCGCGCAACTCCCTGTAACGGGAGGACCTTGAATCCGGATGGCGTCCCGTGTGATGGTGTAGGCGATCATTCTCCGGTGGTGTTCGGGGTGCCGGGGAGCGCGCGGGTGGTGTTCCCGGCGTGTTCGTCGGCGTAGATGGCGGTCATGCTGCCCTCGGGGAGGTAGCGGCGGGGGAAGGCGATCCACTCGTCGTGTAGTTCGCTGAGGATGGCGGTGACCAGGCGCTGGAGTGCGGCGGGGTTGGGGAAGACCTGGACGACGTCGGTGCGGCGTTTGATCTCCCGGTTCAGTCGTTCCAGGGGGTTGGTGGACTGGATCTTTTTCCAGTGCTGGAGGGGGAAGACGGCGAACGCGGTCAGGTCTTCCTTCGCGTCCAGGAGCATTTCTTTGACCTTGGGGAACTGCTCGCCGAGCATGTCGGCGACGGTGTCCAGCTGGGCTTGGACCGCTTGGGCGGTGGGCTGGGCGAAGACGGTGCGGATGGTCGCGGCGACCATCTCGCCGGTCCCCTTGGGGATGTGTGCGAAGCAGTTGCGCAGGAAATGGACACGACAGCGCTGGTAGGCGGATCCCAGCATGACCTTGCGGATCGCCTTGACCAGGCCGCTGTGTGGTCGGCGATGACCAGGCGCACCCCGGACAGGCCGCGCTCGCGCAAGGAGCGCAGGAACTCGGACCAGAATGCCTCGCTCTCGCTGTCGCCGACAGCGGTCCCGAGGACCTCGCGGCCGCCGTCCTCGGTGATGCCGGTGGCGATGACCACGGCCTGGGAGACGATCTGGTGGTTCACCCGTACCTTGCAGTACGTCGCGTCCAGGTAGATGTAGGGGAACCGGGTGTGGTCCAGGGGCCGGGTGCGAAAGGCGGTCAGCGGCTCGTCCAGCTCGCCGCAGATCCGGGAGACCTCGCTCTTGGATATCCCGCTGTCCCCGCCCAGGGCCTTGACCAGGTCGTCGACGGAGCGGGTGGAGACTCCGTGGACGTAGGCTTCCATGATCACGGCGTAGAGTGCCTGGTCGATGCGGCGCCTGCGCTCGAGCAGGCTGGGGAAGAAGCTGCCGGTGCGGAGCTTGGGGATCTGAAGGTCCAGGTCGCCGGCCTGCGTGGTCAGGGTCTTGTCGCGGTGCCCGTTGCGGAACGCCGTTCGCGAGGCAGTGTGCTCGTTCCACTCGGCACCGATGTGCGCGGCGGTCTCGGCCTCGATCAGTTCCTGCAGCATCCGCTCGGCCACACTGCGGACCAGCTCGATTCCATCGGACGAGCGTAGTGACCGAAGCAACCGCAGTAAGTCATCCTGGGACAGGGCCATCGTGCACTCCCATCGCTTGAACTGGCGTTTTAGCAGGGAGAGTTGCACGGTGGCCCACCCCTTGGTCAGGGAGCGGCCACCCCCATCAGGCGTGCGCCCCGGGCAGACACCCGCGCACACCCACACCTCGATCGCCTACACCACGTCGCAGGACGCCATCTGAATCCGTGACCGATACAGGCAGCGACAGCGCGCACCCCGGCCTAACCGTCAGCGTCTACCGGATCAACCCGGTGACACTGGAGCGCACGCCCGTGCGCACGCGGGCCCTCGCACCGCTGGACATACCCGTCATGAGCCTGGCCTTTCCCCCGTGCGAGTGCCCGCGCTGCCGTACCGCGGGAGCGTCTCGGTGAGCCCGATGTGGGACGACCGCGAGGAACGCGACGCCGGTATCTGCTGCGCCTGCGGCGTTCACACCGCCGACGGCATAGTCCGCTGGATGCCCCGCAGTTCCGGGCCCGACGTCCGCCTGATCGTCCACGCCAGGGGCGAGGACTGCACCCCGCCGGAAACCGACCCGCCCCTCCGGCTGGCCCGCCGCCCCGCCAGCCGCTGAAGCTCCTCCCGCCGCCGTGCGGGAGGCCAGACGCCCTCAATCCCGAGGGCGCTCGTCCACACAACAGGAGGACAACGTGATCACCGCGTTAGAACGTCCCGTGGGCACCACCGACCCCGCCGCCCTGGTCGACCCCGAGGTGACTGGCCGGCTCGTCCGCCGCATAACCGTCGACCACCCGGACGTCGGCGAGGCGACCGCGCGCCGCATCGTCGGCCAGGCGGCCGCGTTCGTCGCCGCCTCCGGCCCGGAGCCCGGACGGATGCTCGTCCCGAGCCGCATGGTTGATATCGGGTGGCACGCGTTCATCCTGCACACCGTCGACTACGCCCACTTCTGCCAGCGGGTCGTCGGCCACTTCGTCCACCACGTTCCGACCGGTGAAAACGAAGCTCCCGAGGGCGGCGCCGCCGCGGCCCGGGAGCGCACCCTCGCCGCCATCACGGCCGCCGGGTACACCGTCGACGAGGAGCTGTGGCCGGACATGGCCGACTGCAACCAGTGCCACGCCGGATGCCACGACAGCCCCAAGAGCGGCTGACACGGCAGCACCATCTGTAAGACACTCCAGCCGTCCGGCCCCAGCCGGGCGGCTGGCCCTATGAGCGGAGACCACGTGACAGACACGGCGATCGCCTGGGACACCTACTCACGGCAGCGGCCCGAGCGCCGACCGGTGAACTCCCGCGGCGAGACGACCTGGTTCAACTGGACCCAGTACGAAGACCACGGCCCCGGCGCCGAGTTGCTCGACCTGCCCGCCGAAGGGCGCGTCCTGGACCTGGGCTGCGGCAAGGGCGGCAACGCGGCACACCTGGCCTCGCTCGGCACGCACACCGTCGGCGTGGACGTCTCGCATGTGCAGCTGCGCGCGGCCGGCCAACGGTGGGGCGAGGTGCCGGGGCTGGAGCTGCACCACACGGAGGCGATCGCCTACCTGCAAGGCGCCGGGGAGCCGTTCGACGCGGCCTACTCGGTGTACGGGGCCGTCTGGTTCACCGACCCGGACCTGCTCCTGCCCGTCCTGCGTGAGCGACTGCGGCCGGGCGGCCGACTGGTGTTCTCGCAGCGGCCGCCGGTGGAAGGCTGCTACGGCTGCCAGGCCTCATACATCCCGCGCGGCGCCAACGAGGACCCACTCCTAGTGAAGCGCTGGGACTACGAGCCCGCGGTGTGGGTTTCAGCTGCTCACTGAGCACGGGTTCGTAGAGGCGCGGGCCGCGGTCCTCCCGGCGCTCCTGGACAGCGCAAGGTCGGCACCCTGATCGTGTCTGCCCACGCCTGACCGCGGCCCGTGTTGCGGACTTGTGGCAGTGAGCTTCTTCGAGTTGGCCACCGATCAGGTGACGGCCGGGGAAAGCGCAACGGGCGAGGCCCCTGGGCTGTTGATGGAGATGTCTGACGTCTCAACCACGTTGCTCGGGGGCCTCGTTGGTCATCTATCCTGCCGACACTCGACCTGCCTCATGCGCTCGTGGAGTGGGTGACCATGCTCGTTGTCACCCGTGAGGGCGACCGGCGCTGCAAGCTCCG